>DASTTS010000515.1:0-43803 GCA_035760085.1 Pyrinomonadaceae bacterium | reverse complement strand
GTTGGTGACGATCAGAGAGCCTGAGTCACCACCTGCGCTGAACGTGCTGCTATTGATTACCACCTGGTTGGTGTAGGAGACGGTGAACTTTTTGCCTGAGCCGCAGTTGCGCTGGTACTGAACGTTCACGCTCGTGTTGATCGACCCGATCGTTCCCGTTGTGAATCCGGTTGTACGCCCGCTTTTCGCTACGCTGAGGCCGACGGATGGGTTCACAATTGTGCTGCTTGGAACGCCGATGTCTTCGATGAAGCCCGATGAATCCATCGTGCCCGATCGTAATTGTGCGACGGCGGCATCAACGTTGGAACCGAGCGGGGCTGCGCCCGTAAAGTCAGCGACGACAGTTGAAACATTACAATTGCTGTCGATCAGACCTGGCTGAGAAACGTCTTCACCGGCGACCGCTTGATCGCCGCGTGCGAGCACGTGATTGTTGCTGAGGACATACTGGACGCCGCCGGCTGTGATCAGTGCGCCGAGAGTGCCGCTGCAACAGAAACGGGTGGTGATGTCGTTGACGTTTCCGCCCGAGACGCCGAAGTGTTGATTACGAACGCGGTGATTAGCTCCGCCGTCCGCCAAACCGGGTGTTAGCAGTGAGCTAAACAGGGTGAGCGTAGCGACGAGGGCTAAGACCAACAGGGTCTTGAGTCTAAACATGAGAGGCTCTCCTTTACTGTAAAAACTTGGAATACAGAGGTACCCGGCAGCTCGCAAGTGCGATATTCAGTTTTTTTAAAAATAAGGCGCCTGACTGGCGGACGGGGGAATCATTCTTACGCCGAAAATTTGCGAATGTCAACATTTTGGTGCAGATGAAACTACTACCGTTGATCGTTTTCGCCCCGCTGTTTTGGAAAGAATGGCTTCTCACGCAGCGGCGCAAGGGCGCAAAGAAACCCTTTAGAAACCCGGCAGCGCTTTGCGCCGTTGCGCTGCCGCGTGAGAATTCTGCTCAGTGACCAGATCGCTACCGCTCTCTACCACACAACAATTTTGTAACAACCCCACAACCTTTCGTGACCACTCATTCCTGTAGTGTCTACTTCCGTTTAAGCAGTTCGCCCTTCTGATAAATAAATACAAACCCCGATTAAGAGTAAGACGAAAGTTCTACCTATCCCTGTATTCATTGAACGGAGAAAAAAGTGCGGATCTCCCAAGTGTGTGCAGCATCACGCTGCGTTTTCCCCAGACTAACCAATGCCCTCGTCATCATTTCAACTTTACTAATTTCTATTTCAGTCGCGCGCGCGGCCACGATCGTGGTGCCTGCAGGCGGCTCGCTCCAGGCTGCTATCAACAGTGCCGTGCCCGGCGACACGATAGTTCTCGACGCAGGAGCTACTTACACCGGACCTTTTACCTTGCCGGTTAAGTCCGGTGATTCATACATCACGATTCAATCGTCGAGAGCGTCTGAAATTACCGGACGAGTCTCGCCGTCACAAAGTAGTCTGCTGGCGAAGTTGCGTGCCAATTTCGGCGCGGAGCCCATAATCAAAACTGCTGCGGCCGCCCATCATTACAAACTGATCGGACTGGATATCTCGACGTTCACCGCCACCGACTTCATCTACGATCTCGTCAGACTCGGAAACGGTGACCAGACCGATCTTTCAACAGTGCCACATCATTTGATCCTGGATCGATTGTGGGTCCATGGGTTTGCGGCGCAGGATCTACAGCGGGGAATAAGTCTGAACAGCGCTGAAACCTCCATTATCAACTCTTACATCTCCGACATTCATGCTATCGCAACTGACACACAGGCGATTTGTGGTTGGAACGGCCCCGGGCCCTATCACATCATCAACAACTACCTGGAAGCGGCGGCTGAAAACGTAATGTTTGGCGGCTCCGACCCAAAGATTCCAAACCTCGTACCGTCTGACATCGAGATTCGCGGCAACCTCTTCTTCAAACCGCTGAGTTGGAAAGTCGGTGATCCTTCGTATCTCGGTCGCCACTGGACGATAAAGAACCATTTGGAATTGAAGAACGCGCGTCGCGTAACGATCGATGGAAATATTTTTCAGAATAACTGGCTCGATGGACAGAATGGCGTCCCGCTTGTCTTCACGGCAAGAAACCAGGACGGTAATGCTCCCTGGTCAGTGGTCGAAAACGTGACCGTCACGAACAATAAAGTGACAAACACGCAGGGCGGAGTGTTGATACTAAAGACGGATGCGGAGAGCAAAGGCGCGATTACGAGTAAGATCACGATCTCGAATAATATCTTCGAAAAAACCGGCGTTTACGATGCGTTCGTTCTTCTCAACGGTCCGAACGATATACAAATCACTCATAATACGGTTTTCAAAGGCGGCAACATCCTTACGATGGATGCCGGCACCGGCACTCCAAAAGGCTCGGGCCTGGTCATTCGCGACAACTTGTTTTCGGAAGGCGGCTACGGTGTGTTCGGTAGCGGCGTCGGTGAAGGGGCGCCGGGACTTGAAGGCTATTACTCCTCCTACGTTTATACGAAGAACAATGCGGCTGGTCGCGATGGTTCCATGTACCCAACCGGAAATACTTTCGTGCTTACATCGCAGGTTGGTTTCACCGACCTCGCGAATGGGAACTATCGATTGGCATCAGGCAGTCTGTTTAAGAATGCGGGAACGGATGGGAAAGATCTCGGTGTCGATATGGACGCGTTTTTAGCTGCGCAGGGTTCGACAACGATTACACCAACTCCGACTCCAACTCCGACACCAACGGCAACTCCAACTCCGACACCAACGGCAACACCCACACCAACCCCGACACCAACTCCAACTCCGACGCAAGCGCCGTTGATCCAATTCAACTCAGCGTCTTACTCTGTCAACGAAGATGCCGGCGCGCTTACGATCACTGTTACTCGAAGTGGCAGTACGGCGGGAAGCGCCAGTGTCGTTTACTCTTCTTTAGACGTCACTGCGTCAGGTTTCAATGACTATAGCGGCGTGGCCGGGACGCTTAATTTCGCACCGGGTGAGACGTCGAAGAGCTTTACCATATCGATAATCAACGATACGGTAAACGAAGCAAACGAAACCTTCAATGTGCTTTTGAGCGGTGTGTCAAACGCGAGCTTAGGTAATCCAAAGGTTACCACCGTCACGATTGTGGATAACGATAAAGGACGGCGCAAGGTACCACGCGGCGGCATCATTGAAGAAACAAGTCCTCGAATAACAAAGACGCAAACACGGATCAGACGGGCAAAAACATGAACATGCTGCAAGCCAAAACACTTCGTCTCGCTTTCCTACTCACAATTCTCAGCGCCTTCTTTGCGCCAGCCGCACGCGCCGCCGACACGATAATCGTGCCGGCGGGCGCCGTCTGGAAATACCTCGACACCGGATCCGATCAGGGAACCGCCTGGCGCGCCAGTGGCTTCAACGATTCAACGTGGCCGTCCGGCGCGGCGCAGTTGGGTTACGGCGACGGCGATGAAGCGACGACTGTCGGTTTTGGTCCTGACTCGAACAACAAGTTCATCACGACTTACTTTCGCCGCGCCTTCAGTGTCACTGATGCCGCTGCGTTCAACGCGCTGACACTCAGACTCATGCGCGACGACGGTGCGGTAGTTTATCTAAACGGCGTTGAAGTGTGGCGGACCAACATGCCGACCGGCACGATCGGTTTCTCCACCCTCGCACCGGTTGCAATCGCAGGCGCAGACGAATCGACGTTTGTGCAAACCCCGCTCAGTCCATCGTTATTAGTTAGCGGCACAAACGTTATCGCGGTGGAGTTGCACCAATCGGGCGGCACCAGCTCCGATATCAGTTTCGATCTGCAACTGATCGGATCTGATGGCTCCGCATCTGTTACTCGTGGTCCATACCTGCAAATCGGAACTCCAAACAGCACGATCGTCCGTTGGCGAACTAACGTTGCGACTGACACGCGTGTGAGTTTTGGCACCACACAAGGCAGCCTGACCTCCGTTGCCGGCGATTCCACACAGACGACCGAGCACGAAGTTCTGGTCACGGGTCTCTCACCGGCTACGAAATACTTTTACTCGGTCGGTTCATCGACTGAGGTGCTGGCGGGTAACGATGCGAATCATTTCTTTGTGACTTCGCCAGTCGCGGGTACTGCCACACCAACCCGCATCTGGGTCCTGGGCGACTCCGGCACGGCCGACACCAACGCCCAGGCCGTTCGCAATGCGTATCTCAGTTTCACCGGTTCAACCCACACGAACCTCTGGTTGATGCTCGGCGATAACGCTTACGAGAACGGCACCGATAGCGAATATCAGGCGGCGGTGTTTGACTTGTATCCGACGGTGCTGCGCCAGTCAGTACTTTGGCCCACGATTGGAAATCACGACACGGCGCAGTCATCGAATCCGCCGGCAAGTCTTCCTTACTTCGCGATGTTTACGCTCCCGACGAATGCACAGGCGGGCGGCATGGCGTCGGGCACTGAGAAGTATTATTCATTTGACTACGGCAACATTCACTTCATCTGTCTCGACTCGATGACGTCTGATCGCTCGACGACTGGTCCAATGGCGACCTGGTTGCGGGCGGATCTCGCATCTTCGACGCGACAGTGGACCATCGCTTTCTGGCATCATCCGCCATACAGCAAGGGCTCTCACAATTCCGATACGGAGACGAATCTCGTACAGATGCGGCAGAATTTTCTGCCCATTCTCGAAGAAGCGGGCGTCGATCTGGTCCTGGCCGGGCACAGCCACTCTTACGAGCGCTCGTACTTGATCGACGGGCACTATGGCACGTCTTCGACTTTCACGGAGGCGATGAAGAAGAATGGCGGCAGTGGTCGTCCGGATGCGAGCGGAGCTTACACGAAGCCGACGCTTGGTCCAGGCACACACGAGGGAGCAGTCTATGCAGTCGCGGGCAGCTCGGGCCAGATCTCGGGCGGATTGCTGAACCATCCTGCGATGTTTATCTCACTCAACAACCTCGGCTCGATGGTGCTCGACGTCAACGGCGATACGCTCGACGCGAAGTTCCTGCGTGAGAATGCTGAGGTTTGGGATTACTTCAGAATCGTTAAAGGAGGCGTTGTGCTACCGGCGCCACCGGCCGCGCCTACGAGTCTGACTGCGACGGCTGTTTCCAACAGCCGGATCAATCTGTCGTGGACTGACAATTCGACTGACGAGAGCGGTTTCAGAATCGAGCGTTGTAAGAATCCGAACTGCACCAACTTCACGCAGATCGCGCAGGTCGGCGCCGGTGTTGTGACGTTTGCTGACACAACCGTATCGCGAAACACCGCGTACAACTATCGCGTGCGTGCTTTCAACGCGGCAGGCAATTCTGCGTATTCGAACACGGCGGGCGCGAAGACACCGAGATAAAGATGTTGCAGAAGAAATTTATCGGGCTGGTGCTGGTTGCGTTCTGTATTGCGCTGCTGCCTTCGTTTGCACGCGCACACGAGGGTTTACACGAACAGATCGCAGCGATCACGGCGAAGATCAAACGCGATCCGAAGAATGCCTCGTTGTACTTGCAACGTGGCGAGCTGCACCGTCTGCATCGAGATTGGTTGCGTGCGGCGGCCGACTACGATCGAGCTGAACGTTTGCAGCCGACTTTAAAGATCGTCGGACTGGCGCGTGGGAAAATGTTGTTTGAGTCGGGCAAGCTTCAGCGTGCAAGGTTAACGCTCGATCGCTTTCTCAGTCAGCAACCCGCTCATTACGAAGGTCTGATCACGCGCGCACGCGTGTTTGCCAAACTCGGACTGCGTGATGATGCTGTTAAGGACTTCAGTCAAGCGCTGGCGGCGTCGTCTGAACCCGAGCCTGCGCTTTATCTAGAGCGTGCCGCAGTGCTTGCCGCAGACGAGCAGCGCGTCGGCGGAGCTTTACGTGGACTCGATGAGGGTATCAACAAGTTAGGACCACTCGTCACCCTGCAACTCGCCGCGATCGATCTCGAGCTGCGGCTTAAAAATCACAATGGCGCGTTGACGCGTCTCGATCAAATCTCCGCGCAATCGCAACGCAAGGAAGCCTGGCTCGTGCGCCGTGGTGAGATACTGAAACTGGCCGGCCGGGATGAAGATGCGCGTGCAGCGTTCAACGCGGCCCTCGAAGCCATCGCCTCGCTCCCGCCGTCACATCGCCAGAGCAGGGCAGTAACCGCTCTCGAAGTTAAAGCACGTTCAGCTCTAACAGAACCCTAATTTGAATCCTCTCTGCGTAATCTCTGCGTCCTCTGCGCCTCTGCGGTAAAAAGAACCCGCAAAAACAGGTAAACCGCAGGAGGCGCAGAGAACGCAGAGATTACGCAGAGAGGAATTAAGGTTATTGCGAGCGGCAGTAAGTCACTCGCCCGGGCAATCTTGTAGGAAGATCGAGGTCATCATCCACGATTTCTTCCAGATGGACACCCGCCAGACGTGCGTAGGCGAGCAAGATTAAAAGCGACGGCTCGCGTATGTTCAACTCGTATTCTGAAATCCTGCCAGTATGCAGCGAATCCTCAAAACCCAACCGCCGGATCATTTGTAACTGCGACAGCCCTAGATCAATTCTGATCTGACGCAGCTTCTGGCTGAGGTTCCTCGGCCTGGGGCGGACCTTTGTACCCATGAGTCATCTCCTTAACAAAGCGTTTACTCGCAATTGAGAGTATCACGAGCCTCGCGAAGTGTAAAGAGAAAGCTGTTAGACAGGATTACGGGATTTACAAGATGATGTTAGTGGACCATCGGGTCGGCGAAGGATTCGTCGGTGCCGATGCTGAGGGCGAGGGCGCGGATGGCGCTGCGGGCGTCGCGTTTTTGGTCGTCAGTCAGTAAAGTCCAGGCGAGGGAAATGGGACATTCCAGGTCGTGGGTCAGGGCTTTGTGACAGACCGGACAGGGGTCGACGGAAAGCTCGAGCACCACGTAGAGCTTCGCCAGCAACGTGATGATGAGTTCAACCCGTTTCTTCTGCTCTTCTGACTCAAACATGGCCACAGATTACGCAGATCAATACTGAAGCGTGTTTTCCCACTTCACTCGCTTCAGTAGCGCGAAATCGGAAAGCATCTTGCCCGCGCCCAACACCACTGACGTCAGCGGATCGTCGGCAACAAACACGGGCAGCCCTGTCTCAGTGCGCAAACGCTTGTCGAGGTTCGCGAGCAATGCGCCACCGCCTGTCAACACGACGCCACGATCGATGATGTCGGCTGAAAGCTCCGGAGGCGTTCGCTCTAGCGCTACACGCACCGCATCCACGATCGCACTGACCGAAGGATCGAGCGCCTGCCGCACTTCTTCATCACTCACGGTGATCGTCTGCGGAATACCTTCCACGAGATTGCGGCCGCGCACGTCCATCGTCAACGGCTCATCGAGTGGAAACGCGCTACCAAGATTAATCTTAATCTCTTCCGCCGTACGCTCACCAATTAAAAGGTTGTACTTGCGCTTGATGAACTCGGCCACCGCGTTGTCCATCGCGTCGCCCGCCGTGCGCACTGCGCGTGCGTAGACGATGCCGCCGAGACTGATCACGGCGATATCGGTCGTGCCGCCGCCGATGTCGACGACGATGTTGCCTTGCGGCTCGGTGATGGGAAGTCCGGCGCCAATCGCTGCGGCCACTGCTTCCTCAACGAGGTAAACTTCCGACGCCTTCGCGCGATAAGCAGAATCCTCGACTGCGCGGCGCTCGACCTGCGTGATCTCGCTCGGAATGCCAATCACGACGCGCGGGCTCACCCACGTGCGGCCGTTGTGCGCTTTGCGGATAAAGTGCTGAAGCATCTTCTCAGTCACTTCAAAGTTGGCAATCACTCCGTCTCGCATCGGCCGGATGGCAACGATGTTGCCCGGCGTGCGGCCCAGCATCTCCTTCGCGTCCTTGCCGACGGCCTCGACATTATTTGTCACCTTATTAATAGCGACGATGGAGGGTTCGCTCAGTACGACGCCACGTCCTTTGGCGTACACAAGGGTATTGGCGGTGCCGAGATCGATGGCCAGGTCGTTGGAACGCAGTCCGGAGAGCAGAGGGAAGGACATAGGGTTTACCTCAAAATATTTAGTTGTGAACTCGAGAAAATCGGGAAGGGACGGAATCTTTGTTAAATAAACAAAGACAAACAGACTTTAATTCGTTGAGGATAGGGTGTCAAGAGGTTTTTAACCACACATTACACAGATCAAAGCCACGGATTTGATCCGCGGCTCTGATCAGTGTTTATCCGTGGCTCAATACTGCCAATTCACGTTCACGAAGCCGGTTCCGCTCGTAGGGACGGTGTAGGAATGGTTACTCCCGGCTTCCCAGGTAACGGTGCCATTTGCCGCGATCTTGATGAATTTGAACTGAATTGTCTGCCCCGCCGGAACTGAGGAGACGATGAACCAGTTCGGATAATTCGGCGTCAACATCGGCCCGACGGCGGCATCCCACGTTGTCGCCCAGTTGCTCAGCTCGATCGTGTTTCCGGTGAGGAAAATATAGTCGCCGACCTGCGTCGGACTCGCGTTGTTAACCGTGAACGTGATGGGAATCAGCTTGGCTGTTAAAACTGTGTACTGGATCGAGTTCGAAACCTGATTACTCGAATTCGTCACGGTGACGCTGTAGTTACCGTTCGTGACGGAAGGCGTGGTTGCCGTGATCTGCGTCGCTGACCACGAGTTCACCGTTGCTGTAGTTGTCCCAAACTTCACGGTCCCGGTCGTCGTGCCGAAGTTCTTACCCGCGATAACGACCTTCACACCTGATTGGCCGTTCGTTGGTCCAATCGAGCCGATCTGCGGAGTCGACGCACCTTCAGTGAACTGCCAGACAGCAACAGTGTGTGCCGGAAGAGTGAAAGTGGTGACGGGATTGTTACCACCCGATCCAGTGCTCACTGTGATCGACGATCCGCCGAGCAGACCACTCAAGTAATCCGAATAACCGCCGGCGGGCAACGACGTGTTCAAGCCGCTAATGCTGTAGCCCGTCGTCTCATTCTTATTGATCGCGATCAGCACGACGTTGCCGAAGAACTTTCGTTCGTAGATGTAGACGTCGTTGTTCATCCAACGCTGGCCCATCGAGCCGTACGGAATCGCAGGGTTGTTGCGACGAAGTGTTGAGAGACTGCTGGTGAGCTGGTAGGCCGTCGTCGAAGTGCTGAAGTTGACCATCATCGGGCGGTTGTACGGATCGGTGCCGCCGCTCGTGTCGTTGTGCAGGTATTGTTCAGTGCCGTAGTAAATGCACGGGATGCCTCGACTCGTGAGGGTGAATGCGAGCGCTTCGTGCAAACGGTTGTTGTTATTGTTGAGTGAAAGGAAGCGCGACATGTCGTGATTGTCGATGAACGTGACGAGATCTTCCTTCCACGTAAAGTTACTTCCCTCCGTCGAGATGACCGAATCGATCTCGGAGAAGTTCGCATTCGAGCCGAAGACGTTCCGAATCGCAGTGTTCAACGGAAAATCGAGCAGCGAGATACCACTCTTGTTAGCGAACTTATATGAGTCGCGATAAAGCGGATCAGACGTGTTGCCCTGGTACCACTCACCAAACAGGAAGCTGTCGCCGTAGGTGTAAATCGAGTTTGCGAGACTGTACTGCCAACCCCAGGTCAGGTGCTTGACTGCATCGATCCGGAAGCCGTCCACGCCGTGTTGTTGGAACAATTGCGCCGCCGCTTTCAGATAAGAATCCATCGTGGAATTTTCCTGGTTGATGTCAGCTAGATCGAAGAGCGTGTAGTACTGCACCTGATAGCGATCGTCCCAGCCGCCGCCCGAGATATTGGCGTTGTGATGAAAGTAACCGTTGCTGTCGCTGGTGAAGTTGCCGAGAAACGTGCCGTTATCGTAGAGAGCGCCATACTCACCGGCGTTGTTTTGCGTCGAGTGATTGGGCGCAAAGTCGATGATGACTTTGATTCCATTTGAATGCGCGGCGCTGACGAGGTTGTCAAACTCGGTCCACGTATTACTCGAGTTGCCGAAGTGTTCCTCGATGCGTTTGAAGTCGCGCGCCTGGTAACCGTGATATGAAGCGGTCGGATTGCCGCCGCCGTCAGGAATGTTTGTGTTGAGATTGTCGACTGGTGGGGAAATCCAGATCGCGGTTACGCCTAGTCCCGCAAGATACGACATCTTCTGTTGAATACCCGCGAGATCGCCGCCCCAGTAAGCCCGCCAGTTGGTTTTCGTTGAATCGTAGAGCCCGGAGCTCTGCGAGGGATTGTTGTTTGTGCTGCTGCCATCGAAGAATCGATCGGTGATGATTTGATAGATGACTTCGCGCTTGAAGTCTGCCGCGCGTGTGATTGTTATTGATGTGAAAAGAGTTGAGAAGAGAAGTGCGACAACTGATAGTCGCCGTGAGAGCTTTAGCATGAGAAATCCTCCGTCACGAGTTATTACACGATTTTTCAAGATTTTGGCATCTTGTTCATCATCATAGTCCTGTAATCCTGTCTGCGTATGTACGAAGCCGACATAATAGTTATCGGAGCAGGTACAGCCGGACTCGCGGTCGCGAGAGAACCTTCACTGGCACCTGCACAACGCCGTGCTTACAAAGTCCAGTGAGTTCTGGTCCAAGGTAGAAGCGGCGATGGATGAGATGAGCCATTACTCAGGAAAGGATCAAAGTTTCGCGGAGCGCCCTCGCAACCGGCCTCCGCGCCGCCCACGAAGTTATGGAGACGGTTAACCAACAACTGTAGGGGCGGCCCTCCGTGGCCGCCCCAGCGCGGAAACACAATGTGGGACACTGGGGCGGCCACGAAGGGCCGCCCCTCCAGTTGCCCCTTTGACCGTCCATGCAATCGCCCGCGATGGTGGTCCTGCGGGCCAATCCACGCGGCTGGGTCAAAACTCCCTCTTGACCTATTAACTCACCTGATTTTATTCTTTCAACGTAAGTTTCGTTCTTGCCTCCCAGTACTCGCCTTAGCGAGTGCTGAACCTCCCAGTTGAATACTCCCAATAAGCGCCCAGCCGTTTTTTGACGGCAGATTGCTTACGGCCGGGGTCTCCCCGGTGGTGTACAACGATCGGAAGGTGCCCTATGGAACGCCCCGGGAACTGGCAAAGCCGCTGGTCCCTCTCAAATATTTCGTTCAAATATCGTCTGCCTATCCTCATTGGCACACTCCTGGCGGCGATTATCCTGGCGTGTAACTGGGCCTCATACCGCGCGGTCAAGGCCTCCGCACTCGACGTCGGCCGCGAGCGTTTACAAAACCTGACGCAGCAGCTCTCGACGCTCTTACAGCAGTCAGCCGGCAACATCCTGACGAAGACGGCTACCGTTGCAAACGAACCCGCGCTGCGTGCGTTCGTGAAGTCTCCTGACACTACATCGCCAGCCGACGTTCAGAAGTTATTACAACAGTTCCATGCGCCGCAGGATGCGAACAGCATCCGGGTGGAGCTGTATAACGCGCAAGGCACACTCCTACTCGTCTCGCCCGAAGGCGACACGACGCCGCTCGGCGATCTAGCGAACGAGTTCAAACAAACATCGTCCGAACCATTCAAAGCAGTCGGCACGATTCGACAGTTGAAAGACGCGATCGGCTTTCCAGCGCTCGCCGCGATCAAGAGCGACGACGGAAAGGTCGCCGGTTATCTGGTCCGCTGGCGGAAGCTCTCCGCCAATGCCGACACGCGGCAACAAATGACGCGACTGCTCGGCACGAGCGCCACGCTCTATCTCGGCAATCACGATAACGAGACATGGACCGATCTCGCAAACATCGTCGCCAAGCCTTCGGTAGATGTTCGCGCGAAAACAGATATCCTTGCGTACGATCGAAATGGTGATCGTAATGGAAACACACGTGTGATTGGTCTCGCCCGCCCGGTTGCCGGCACACCGTGGATGTTACTGATCGAATTTCCTGATGACGTAGTACTCAAGCCCGTCAGTGGATTCATGACGCGAGTGACCATCATCAGTCTGTTTTTGTTTGTGATGGGAATAGCAGGCGCGTTTGTGCTCAGTCGGAAAATTACCGGGCCGTTGTACCAGTTAACGGGAAGCGCTACGGCGATCAGTCGCGGCGATCATTCGCGCACGGTCGACATCCACCAGGGTGACGAAATCGGTCAACTCGCAAAAGCATTCAACACGATGGTGGAGAAGTTGGGCGTCTCGCAACGCGAGCTCGAAAGCAAGGTCCAGGAACGAACGGCACAACTTGAAGAAGCTAATCGACAGCTCGAGCTGCTCTCGGAAGCACATGCGCAAAAGCGCACCGTAGCCGAGAAGGAACGCACTGACGCGCTCGAAGCTTTGCACCATACCGAGAAGCAGTTGCTCCAGTCGCAAAAACTCGAAGCCGTTGGTCGACTCGCCGGTGGCATCTCACACGACTTCAACAACCTGCTGACAGTGATCCTCGGTTACAGCGACATCATGAAGCGCAACTTGCAAGACGGCCATCCGCTGCGACGCAATGTCGAGGAGATCGTCAGGGCCAGCGAGCGTGCGGCTTCACTCACGCGACAACTGTTGGCGTTCAGTCGCAAGCAGGTCATGCAGCCGAAAGTTTTTGATCTGAACACGGTTGTCAGCGATCTCGAGAAGATGCTGCGGCGCATGATCGGTGAAGACATCGAGCTGCGCGTAGGTTTGCGGGATGAGTTGGACCATATCAAAGCCGATCCGGTGCAACTGGAACAGGTGATCATGAACCTCGTGGTGAATGCTCGCGATGCGATGCCGCGCGGTGGGAAGTTGTCGATCGAAACGAACAACGTCTATCTCGATGAGGCTTATGCGCGCGAACACGTTTCGGTGGTTCCAGGTGATTACGTGATGCTTGCGATTAGCGATACCGGCTGTGGCATGAACGAAGAAACGCGGCTGCACATTTTCGAGCCGTTTTTCACGACGAAAGAACAAGGAAAGGGAACGGGCCTTGGCCTCTCGATGGTCTATGGCATTGTCAGGCAGTCGGGCGGCAACATCTGGGTGTACAGCGAAGAGGGAAGAGGAACGACGTTCAAGGTCTACTTTCCGAGAGTGACGGCCCATGCTGACGAATACAAGCGTACTTCCGGAGGCCTGGATGGGCCACGTGGCTCCGAAACGATTTTGCTGGTTGAAGACGCGGAGCTCGTGCGGAATCTTGCGCGCCAGGTGCTCGAAGGTGCTGGTTATCGCGTGTTAGAAGCGGCGAGTCCTGAAGCGGCGATTACGTTGTGTGAAAAGATTAATGGCGACAAGATCGATCTGTTGTTGACGGATGTGATCATGCCCGGGATGAGCGGGAACGATATGTCGCGGATCCTGCTGGCGAAGCAGCCGGGAATGCCTGTGCTTTACATGTCGGGATACACGGATGATGCGATCGTGCAGCATGGCGTGCTCGAGCCGGGGATTAATTTTCTACAGAAACCGTTTACGCCGGGTGCGCTTGCGCTGAAAGTTAGAGAAGTGTTGGATGCGGGTTAAATCCGGTCGATGATGTTGATCCTGTCAGTCTGTTAGACAGGATGACAGGATTTACGGGATTACAGGATGTTTGTATTTCCACCACAGACGATCACACCGACTCGCTCGCCAGCCGCGGGTTTATATATACCTGATAGCAATGCAGCGAAGGCGGTGGCGCCGCCGGGCTCGGCGATGATTCGCGTCGTTTCCCAGAGTCTCTTCTGTGCGTTGATGATCTCTTCATCTGAAACAAGCAGGGCGCTGTGCACAAACTTTTGTGCGATCGGAAACATCTGCTGACCGACTTGCTTAGGCGCGAGTGAGTCGGCGGCGATGCCACCCGCCGGTGAATCGACTGGTCGACCAGCGCTCAATGCACGTTGTAGCGTCGGCGCTTCAGTCGGTTCAATTGAGATGACCTTGGTCCTGTTTTGATACCACGCTGCGACACCGCCGATTAATCCACCACCACCAACAGCCACAAGCAGCGAGTCGAGCCCGGGGGCTTGTTCTTCCAGTTCCAATCCCAACGTGCCCTGGCCCAACAGCGTTTCATCTCCTTCGTACGCGTGAATCGGCAGTGCGCCTGACTGCGTGGTCCATACTTCGCTGGCTTCTAGTGATTCGGCGTAGCGATCACCTGCGATGACGAGCTCGGCTCCGTACTGGCGAATGCGATCGAGTTTTGTTTTTGATGCAACTGAGGGCACGAAGATCGTGGCGGGTTTGCCGAGCCTCATCGCAGCGAAGGCGACGGCGACGCCGTGATTACCGCCGGATGCAGCGACGACGCCCGCCGCGGGAACGTTGCGCGTAAGCATGTTTGTGAACGCACCGCGTGCTTTGAATGAGCCACCGTGTTGAAAGAGCTCGAGCTTGAAAGTGATCTTGATCGAATCAAGTCCGAAGTCCACGCCGTCGACTTCGAGGATCGGAGTGCGGCGGATGTACGGACGGATCACACGTTCAGTTGCTTGAATTCGTTCGCGCGAGAGTTTGGTTCCGTTGTTCATATGCAGGAAGAGTATCCTGTAATCTTGTAAATCCTGAAATCCTGTCCAATGATTGTCAATCACAGATGATTTCGTTAGCATCGCCAACATTATGACAACCACTGCCGATACCATGACAGGCGAGCAGATCGTCGAAACCTGTCGTCGCCACACTCTCTTCGAATGGTCCGCCCAGGCTGCGGTCGATCCGATTCCCGTCGCGCGCGCGAAGGGCATCTATTTTTGGACGCCCGAAGGCAAACGCTTCATCGACTTCAACAGTCAGCTCATGTGCGTCAACATCGGTCACGGCGATGAGCGTGTGATCCAGGCGATCAAAGATCAGGCTGAAGTGCTTTCTTACGCCAATCCGTTCATGGCGACAGAAGTGCGCGCGCGTCTCAGCGTGAAGCTTGCCGAACTGACGCCGGGCGACATCGACGCGTTCTTCTTCACGAATGGCGGCGCCGAATCAAACGAAAACGCGATCCGCATCGCACGACTTTACACCGGACGCCACAAGATCGGCGCGCGTTATCGCTCGTATCACGGCGGCACGGCGGGCGCCTTAACGCTGACAGGCGATCCGCGCCGCTGGGCTGCTGAGCCAGGCATTCCCGGAGTGTTTCGCATTCCTGATTACTATCACGGTATTCAAAGAGGTTGGGACACAACCGAAGACGTGCTCGCACGCACTGAAGAAGTGTTGGAGCTCGAAGGTGCAAAGACGATCGCTGCTCTGATCGTCGAGCCGGTGGTTGGTACGAACGGAGTTCTCATTCCGCCTGATGGTTACATGCAGGGCCTGCGCGCGCTGTGCGACAAACACGGCATCCTTTTGATCGCTGATGAAGTGATGGCAGGTTTTGGTCGTACCGGAGAGTGGTTCTCGATCGATCACTGGAAAGTCGTTCCCGATCTGATCACGATGGCGAAGGGTTTGACGAGTGCGTACGTGCAACTCGGCGCCGTCGGTATGCGACGCCAGATCGCGGATCACTTTGAGAAGAATGTTTTCTACGGTGGTTTGACTTACAACAGCCACCCGCTTGCCTGCGCAGCGGCGCTGGCAAACATCTCCGTCTACGAAGAAGACAACCTCATCGAGAACGCGCGGAAGATGGGGACGGTCATGCGCGGACTGCTCGAGGATCTCCAACAACGACATCCATCAGTGGGTGCCACGCGAAACATTGGGCTCTTTGGGATTGTTGAGATCGTGCGAAATAAAGAGACGCGCGAACCGATGGCCGGTTTCAACAGCGCGTCGCCGGAGATGCAGGCACTCGGGAAGTTCTTCCGTCAGGAAGGGCTGTACACATTTGTTCGGTGGAACACGTTCTTCACAAATCCGCCCCTGTGCATTACGGAGCACGAGTTGCGCGAGGCGTTCGCGATCATTGATAAAGGTTTGGAGATTACCGACCGCGCAGTTTCCTGAAGAAGTTTTTCTCGCGCAAAGGCGCAAAGGCGCAAAGAAGACGCAAGCGCTCCCGAAGGGCCTTGTGTCTTCTTTGCGCCTTTGCGCCTTTGCGCGAGAGATTATCTCTCGGGCGCGGGTTCCGTGTCGGTTAAGTTTGACTCATCTCTTGCTTGCTGCGGTGGGTTAGCACGTTGCACGCGCGGGTTTTCGTGCTCGCGCATGGCCTTGTTTTTCTTGTCCGTCCGCTGATGATCTTTCTTTTGCCGATCTTTGTCTGACATTGCAACCCCCTCGGTCAATTAGTTTGTGTCGTCGTCAGTGCTTTCGCGCGTGGCACTGAATCGCTCTGCTCGTATGGCGCCGCGTTCTCCTCAGAGATCCGGTAACGCAGGAACGCGCCAACACCACCAAGCCTCTCAAGCCGCGTACTGTCTTCAATGAACGTCACGCGCGCCGACGACAAAACATTCGCACGACGCACCAGCTCGTCCGCAACCGTGCGCTGGTCCAGTTCTTCAGGCACCGCGCCATCCACGTCGTAAAGCTTCAACACCTTTTCAACTTCTTCCTTGTCGAACTGAAGGCTCTCGGCCTTCGCCGCGATCAGCATCTCTTCCACCTGGCCGTTCGACAACGCGGCGAGCGTCTCCGCGACACCGGCCACACCAAGATCGTCCGCACGGTACTCATTCAACAACCGTTCAACCTTCTCCATGTCGGTGAGCGAATCGTGACGTTGAAACGCTGTCATCGATTCTTCGAGCAGCTCGTGCTCAGGTGTGTCGATGCCGAGACTGAGCGCCTCGATGACTTTTTCTTCCAGCATCTTTGGCATCTGCTCCCGAAGTAGCGGGATCACGGTCGCTTCGTCTCCGGCGAGAATGACGTGCTCGACATTCTCCTCGCGCACAATCCTTTCAAGATTGTCGACAACTTCCTTCGCGTGCTTGAGGTGGTAGTTCTGTTCGTGACGCTGGTAGCGCGCCTGCGACCAGCCACCAACCTTCGTATGTTTCGTCTTGACATTCTGTAACTCTTCGCGCTGAACGGCGCGGTTCGCGGCGAAGACGAAGATCTGCGCGCGGTTCGTGTCGGCGAGCACAACGGCGTAGCGTCTATATTGATCGACGAGCCGCGCCAGTGGATAGAGATGTGGTCGATCGGAAACGAACAACCGGTTCCGCTCGAATGGCGCTTCAAATAGTCCGACTACAAACCAGTCACTATCAGCCGAGCAAGCGAAGATCGCGATTCCTTGCACTGGCGGCGGTACTTCGTTTTCGAGGTAACGCAGGATCCTTACGAAGTCTTCGTCGAAACTCTTTTGTTCGTCTGACTGGTTCTCGTATGTCTTGCTTCGTTCTGAAAGCTGTTTGCGCACGAAGGGAAGGAAGGTTCGTTGACCATGTTGATCCACGCGCGCGTCCAGGTAAAGACTGATAACTGGCGCAGGTACAGGATCGTAGTTTACGAGACCTTCGAGCAGTTTGTCGGGCGCTGTTGTTTTGGTAGCTTGTTTTGCTACATCTGTAATCTCGCTAGCCATAGTAATCCACACACTCCGTCCGATATTTATACAAGACTGTTGTACTGAGGATTGTTGAGGCACATTGAGTTCCAGAGATTTAAGCCGCGGCTAATAAATTGCTTTGAATCCTGCCATGCTAACCGGAAAAGACATCATCAAACTCGCTGCACTCGGCGCTGGAACTTATGTACTCAAATCAGCATTCAATCGTCTCGTCGAGTACGACTTAAAAGACAAGACGGTACTAATCACTGGCGGCTCGCGAGGGCTCGGGCTCGTGATGGCACGCGAGTTTGCGCGCGAAGGCGCACGTCTCGTGCTCTGCGCGCGCGACGAACAGGAACTCGAGCAGGCGCGTCTCGATCTCGAAAAGTTTGGTACTGAAGTAATGGTAGCTCGTTGCGATGTAACCAACAGGCACGACGTGATGAGCATGGTGGCGAATATCTACACTCGCCTTGGAAGTATCGATGTACTTGTCAACAACGCCGGCGTCATTCAGGTCGGTCCTTTGGAAGTGATGACGCACGAAGATTTCGAACTCGCAATGCAGGCGCACTTCTGGGGTCCGCTGAACACGATTATGGCGGTGTTGCCTTCGATGCGTGAGAAGAAAACAGGACGAATCGTTAATATCAGCTCGATCGGCGGCAAAGTCAGCGTTCCGCATCTCGTTCCTTATAGTGCGAGTAAATTCGCGCTCGTCGGACTCTCGAAAGGTTTGCGCGCGGAGTTAATGAAAGACGGGATCAAAGTCACGACAGTCTGTCCGGGGCTGATGCGAACAGGCAGCCCGCGCAACGCCGACTTCAAAGGCAAGCATCGTTTCGAGTACGCGTGGTTCAGCATCAGCGATGCGTTACCGCTGCTGACGGTAAGTGCAGAGAATGCGGCGCGGCAGATTGTGCAAGCTTGCAAGCGCGGACAAGGAGAACTCGTGATTTCGGTTCCAGCAAAGATTGCGGTGCTCCTGGAAGAGTTGTTTCCGGAAGCAATGTCTCAGATGCTCGCAATAGCGAACCGTCTGTTGCCGGAAGCCGGCGGCGCTGGAACAGAGCGAGTGAAGGGACGAGACAGTACATCGTCCTGGTCGCCATCGTGGTTAACAACTTTGAACGAAGAAGCGGCGCTACGAAATAATGAAGTGACTCACTGAGAATATACTCGTTGTTGCGTTCCGGTTTCGTTCTGGTTTTAAGCTTGTGGAAATTTTGTCACGCCGAAATCTATCGATTGACCTGCACGAAACACGCCTCTAATATCACGCCACACAAACGCCAGAGTGAGATTTGCAGTTGCCCCGCAAGTTCTCCCACAAAAAGCCGGAAGTGCGGTTGCGGCGGGCCGAGTGTAGTCAGGTAGATACAAGGAGGAAACCTATGTCCCGATTCGGCAAAACTGTTTTTTCACTAGCCGCGTTGTTGGTTTTGGCGGCCGCCAGCACCAGCGTGAGGGCGGACACAATAACAATCGTCGGTGCTGATTCCGGCCAATTCTCAACAGCGACAGTAGTTTGTGAGTTCAACTCCCAAACAAATACCTTCACCTTTACAATCACGAATACGTCGGCTATCACCCAACCAGGCTCCACGTCGACGATCACCGCCATCGGCTTTGACTTGCCGCCGTCGGGGAATGCGAGCGCTTCGGGATTGAATGGTTTTACTGGCATGCAGGCACCGAGCCTGTCGTCAAATTTCACTTTCTCAGATGGGAATTTAGGAAATGTATCGCACGGCTTCGACGATGCGGTACTGGATTTCGGTTTCACCACCGGCCCATCTGGTAACTTCAGCGGCGGTTCCGTAAACGACGGACTGCTTCCAGGCGAGAGCGCATCGTTCACAGTTTCCGGAGCAGCCTTCACAGGATTCACTGAAACGGAAATTTGCAATGCGATCTTAGTGCGATTCCAGAATGTTCCTCTCGAAGGAGGAAGCGAAGGCAGTGACGTTGGTGCACCGGGCGAGATACCGGAGCCGTCATCGATTCTGCTGCTGGGCAGCGCGTTAGTCGGCCTCGGTGGCTACGCGCGACGTAGATTCAGACTTCGGAAATAGGGAGTGCCTTAAAAGCACCCGTTCAGGGCGTCACCGCGTGCGGCCGGTGACGCCCTTTTCGTTTGGACAGGATTTACAAGATTCGAACAGCATTTAAATCTCCATCCTGAAAAATCTTGTGAATCCTGTTACTAAGTCGTAACCAACAACGTACGCCGACGTACAATAACCTTCAAGCATAACAACTACACTGCTTCCACCCGCGGCATTGATTTTGCCATGAGACAAAACGTGACGATTAACAGGTTCAGGTCGGTTGAGAAACAAACAGCGCGAGATTTTGTTGTATTGAATTAAGGCAAGCGTCCCCAAAACTCAACCTTCAAGGTTAATGGGTCAGCAGTAGTCAAACCCATACTGGCCGGGGTGGAACAACAAATCTCAAGCCCAGCCGGCCCTTAACACAAGTCGCAAGTTGGGAACTGGCTCTCCGCGCCGTCGTAGTGCGCGCGCGTACGGTAGCAGTCTCGGTATCAAGGAGTAGGGAGGAAACGATGAATAACAACACCAACACATTCACGCCACCCGGTGAGACAACAGACCTGGTCTGCTTCTCTCATCTGCGCTGGGATTTCGTATATCAACGCCCACAACATCTTTTGTCTCGTTGTGCCAGGAAGCGTCGCGTCTTCTTTGTAGAAGAACCGATTTTCGGGAACTGCTCGATGCGTCTCGACGTGCGGGAGACGGATCCGGGAGTTCACGTAGTCGTGCCGCATCTGCCGGAAGGACTGCGAAGCGAAGTCGCGATCGATGCCGTCATGAAAGATTTGACGCGCCAGCTTTTCATCGATCACGACATCAACAAGTATGTCTTCTGGTATTACACGCCGATGGCGCTCAGCTTCACCAATCAATTCAATCCGATCGCGTCCGTTTACGATTGTATGGACGAGTTGTCGGCATTTAAGGGTGCTGATTCGAAGTTGCCGCTACTTGAAAAACAACTCTTCCGGCAGGTCGATCTCGTTTTCACAGGCGGACAGAGTCTCTACGAAGTAAAGCGTGGTCAACATCCGGCAGTGTACGCGTTTCCGAGCAGCATCGACGCGTCACACTTCGGCAAAGCAAGAGCAACTGTTGAAGATCCTGAAGATCAGGCACACATTCCGCATCCACGTCTTGGCTTCTTTGGCGTGATCGACGAGCGCTTCGACGTGGAGCTGCTCGACGAAGTCGCGGCCAAGCGTCCGGACTGGAACTTTGTCATTATTGGACCGGTCGTGAAGATTGATCCCGACGCGCTGCCGAAGCACGCGAACATTCATTATCTCGGCGGCAAAAAATATGACGAGCTTCCGGATTACTTAGCGGGTTGGGACGTCGCACTTTTACTTTTCGCGCGGAACGAATCAACGCGTTTCATAAGTCCCACTAAGACTCCGGAGTACCTGGCGGCCGGCAAACCAGTCATCTCAACTTCGATCCGCGACGTCGTGCGGCCTTACGGCGAAATGAAGCTCGTCGAGATCACCGACACTGCTGACGAGTTCATCAGTGCGGCAGAAAAGCTTTTGTCGCGATCGGATCGCTCAGAGTGGCTCCAGAAAGTCGACGCGTTTCTCGAGAACATCTCGTGGGACAAGACGTGGGCGCAGATGTCGGATTTGATAGATGAAGTTATACAAAAGAAGCGTCCAGCCAGTTCTTTACCGCTTAATGGTCTGAGCCGGCGAGCGGGCGTCGCCGCAATTACTCGATAACGAACAAGGGGAGGGTTTCAGGTAATGTTTGATTATTTGATTGTAGGAGCCGGCTTCGCCGGCAGTGTACTAGCAGAACGACTCGCAGCGGGTTCCAATAAGAAAGTTTTACTTTGTGACAGGCGTCCACACATAGGCGGCAACGCTTACGATCATTACAACGACGCAGGCATTCTCGTTCATAAGTATGGCCCGCATATTTTCCACACCAACTCACGCGACGTTTTTGAATATCTTTCGCGTTTTACCGAATGGCGACCGTATCAGCACCGCGTGCGCGCGAGTGTCGACGGGCAGATCGTTCCCATTCCGATCAATCTCGACACTATCAACGCGCTCTACGGCTTGAATCTAACGTCATTCGAAGTCGATGAGTTTTTTAAGAAGGTTGCTGAGCCGGTAGAGCAGATACGCACGTCTGAAGACGTCGTCGTCAGCAAAGTAGGGAGAGAGTTATACGAGAAATTCTTCCGCAACTACACGCGCAAGCAATGGGGACTCGATCCATCCGAGCTTGACTCGAGTGTGACTTCGCGCGTTCCAACGCGGACTAACCGTGACGATCGTTACTTTACGGATACTTACCAGGCGATGCCCCTGCACGGGTATACGCGCATGTTTGAGAACATGCTTGATCACCCCAATATCAAGATCATGTTGAATTGCGATTACCGCGAGATAGAGAAAGACATTCCCTTCCGCGAGATGATTTATACCGGGCCGGTCGATTCTTATTTCGATTATTGTTACGGAAAACTGCCTTACCGATCCCTCGAATTCAAGCACGAAACGCACGACACTGCGGTTTTTCAGAGCGCGCCAGTGGTCAATTACCCGAACGAGCAGCTCTACACTCGCGTGACGGAATTCAAGTATCTCACGGGGCAGGAGCATTCGAAGACGAGCATTGTCTACGAGTTTCCGAAGGCGCAGGGTGATGCTTACTATCCGGTGCCGCGCAAGGAAAACGCGGAGTTATATGCGCGTTACAAGG
This sequence comes from Pyrinomonadaceae bacterium, assembly GCA_035760085.1. GTDB lineage: Bacteria > Acidobacteriota > Blastocatellia > Pyrinomonadales > Pyrinomonadaceae > PSRF01. Next base: position 21,698 of record DASTTS010000515.1, on the reverse strand, counting down.
CACTCGCTGATGGAACGCCTGATGTTCATTTTGTTGGACGTTTGGCGACGTACAAGTATTACAACATGGACCAGATCGTGGCTCAGGCTCTGACGACCTACGGCAAGATCGCGGGTATGAAGAGAGTCGAAGCGATGGTGCATAGTCATGGCAACGGCAACGGCAACGGCAACGGCAAGGGTTTCATGAGAACGGTGATCACCGCCGTGAATCAGTAGAAGAATTTTGGACAGGATTACAGGATTTGCATGATTTACAGGATTTTAATCCCTGTCATTCTGTAAATCCTGTAATCCTGTCTTAAGCTGACTTTTCAAAGAACGAGCAAGGGGGGAAGCATGGATCTCAGAGTGGGAGGAGTATATTGTCTGCCCAACGGGCGCGAACTTATTGTATTGTGCAGACGGCAGAATGGACATGTGTCGTACAGGCTCTCGTATAACGCGAGCCAGTATGAAGTCAGCGCTGAAGGTCGCCTGGTTTGCGACGGTAAACTAACGGCATGGGATATTTCGAATCTGACTGATACAGGGAGATCCGTAGGTGTCGAGCGCTCTCCAACGTTAACAGTTTCGCATGATATTTAGACAAAAAGAGGTTCCCCGCCCAGAGTATCCGCGTCCACAATTTGTTCGCAGCATCTGGTTCAATCTCAATGGCGAATGGGAATTTGCTTTTGATGACGCCAATGAGGGATTGAGTCAAGGTTGGCAGGACGGTCGCACGTTGCCGCTGCGCATCAATGTTCCGTTTGGCTACCAGACAGAACTGTCAGGTATCAACGACAAGAGCATTCACGAAGTCGTGTGGTATGCGCGCTCGTTTGAGCTGCCTGACGAGTTTTACAAGCGCGATCTGTTGCTCAACTTCGGAGCTGTCGATTACGCGTGCACGGTGTGGGTCAACGGACAGGAAGTTGGACACAATCGCGGCGGTCACGTTCCTTTTCAATTCGATATCTCGCCATATCTCAAGTCAGGCACGAATCGACTGACGCTACGCGTCGAGGATCGACAGGATCCGGAGCAGCCGCGTGGTAAGCAGTCGTTCACGGGCTTGCCGGAAGGCATCGATTACTACTGCACGACCGGCATCTGGCAAACAGTTTGGCTCGAGCCAGTGCCGCCGATTCGAATCGAAGAGTTGCGCGTCATCACCCATGCAAAACGAAATCTTTTTGAATTGACAGTGTTCCTGCACGCGCCTTCGTCAGCGTGGCGCATTGAAGTCGAGGTGCTCGAGGAAGGGAAGCGCGTCGCGATTGCCGAAGATCAAACCGCAGTCGCAACCGGACGACTCTCGATCACGATCCCTTACGCGAAGCTTTGGTCGCCTGAGTCGCCGCATCTCTACGATCTGCAAGTCAGACTTTACGACGGTAACAACCTGCTCGACGAAGTGGGATCGTATATCGGACTGCGCGGCATCGAGTTGCGCAATGGAAAAGTTCTCATCAACGGTAAAGCCACCTATCTCAAGATGGTTTTGGACCAGGGATACTGGCCCGACGGCTATCTAACCGCGCCATCCGACGAAGCACTTCAAACAGACATCGGCTGGATCAAGATGTTTGGATTCAACGGCGTCAGGAAGCACCAGAAGATCGAGGATCCGCGCTGGATTTACTGGTGCGATCGTCTTGGCTTGCTGGTGTGGGAAGAAATGCCTAACGCGCGCGAGTGGTCGCCGACGTCGGAAAACTTGTTATCCGCTGAATGGCAGGACGCAGTGCGTCGCGACTTCAACCATCCGTGCATCGTGGCGTGGGTGCCGGTTAATGAGAGCATGGGCTTTCCGGGTTTGGGTTCGGAGCACGCGGGTCAGTATGCCTTCATCGAGCGCATGGTTCGTGTTACGAGGCGTCTCGATTCCACGCGGCCTGTGATCGATAACGATGGTTGGGAACATACTGACATCACCGACATCTGCGCGATTCATGATTACACACCCACCGCTGAGAAACTCTCGACTCGCTACAAAGAAACACTGGAAGGCGGCGAGCTACCTTCGAAGGTCTGGGTAGACAAACCCCTCTTCGCACGCGGCTCGAGATATCGTGGACAGCCGATCGTGTTGTCTGAAGTTGGTGGCTTCCTCGCGATACCGAAAGACATTCCACCGGAGAAGCGCGATCTGTTGTACCGGTTTTACGCGTCGTTTGAAACGAATGAAGAGCTGCTTGAGAAGTATCGCGACCTGATCAAGGGAATCGCTTCGCTCGAATTTCTTGCTGGATTTTGTTACACCCAGTTGACGGATATCGAGCAGGAGATCAACGGCTTGCTGACCTACGATCGCAAACCCAAGGTTCCCGCCGAGGCGATTGCAGCCATACATGATGAAATGTTCCGCAAACTTGGTTAAAAAATCTTGTTAATCTTGAAAATCCTGTAATCCTGTCCAGGCTTGGCCCAGAAATTGATGTATTTCCCGTTATTCAAGGAGGTCTACATCAACAATGGAAAGCAAAGCGAAACTTTTTGGACACGCGATTCATCCGATCTTGATCGTTTACCCGCTGGGACTACTTTCAGCAGCGGTGATCTTTGACGTAATCTATCTCGTAACCGGCAATCCAACATGGACGACGGTTTCATTTTGGATGATCGCAGCAGGCATCATCGGTGGTTTGCTGGCTGCGGTGTTTGGCCTGATCGACTATCTGAATATTCCATCGGGAACGCGCGCGAGCCGGATTGGCCTTCTACACGGGCTCACGAACGTGTTCGTGATGATCCTGTTCGTTGCCAGTTGGTTGTTGAGAAGGAACTCTCCGGAAGTGCCATCCACTGCGGCGTTCGCACTCTCGTTTATTGGTGTGGCGGCAGCGTTCCTTGGCGGTTGGCTCGGTGGCGAGTTGGTTGAGCGTCTCGGTGTCGGTGTGACGCCTGACGCGAATCTCAATGCGCCCAATTCGTTGACGCATAGTGCGCTCGACACGAAACGCGCGGCCGACGAGCGCAGTCACAAAGCGGCTGCTTAGTTAATAGCGAAACTGATGCGTAAGGTACTTGACGTTGACCGGCTTGCTGTTCGGCACCGACCGGACGGCCAGCCGGTCATGCACCAGTCCTGGGGCAAACTGCTCTTTATTCACTGGCGCATTAATCCAAACGTGCTACGCCCGCACATTCCTCGTTCACTCGAACTCGATACTTACGGCAACTCGGCGTGGATCGGAATCGTGCCCTTCACGATGTGGGATATCCGCGGCTTGCCGCCGTACATGCCGCCGATTCCCGGACTCGACGAGATGCACGAGTTGAACGTGCGTACGTACGTTCACCACAATGGCGTGCCTGGTGTGTGGTTCTTTTCCCTCGACGCGAATAGTAGTGCGGCAGTTTTGGCCGCGCGCACTGTGTATCACCTGCCTTACTACTCGGCCGACATCGACCTGCAAGGTAAGCGGAAGATCAAATACCGGCTGAAGCGCAAAGACGATCCACCGGCGCAGTTCCGCGCGTCGTGGGGTGTTGGTGATGCGTTGCCGAAAGCACAACCCGGCTCGCGCGATTTCTTTCTCACGGAGCGTTACGTGCTTTACAGTGAGTTTAAGGGCGAGCTGTTTCGTGCGCGCGTTTTTCATGAACCTTACGAGTTGTACAAAGCTGAGCTCACGAACTTGAACTCGACGATGATCGAAGCGTGCGGTTTACCGGCACCGAAGACTCAACCAATCCTTCACTACTCAGAACAAGTCAACGTCGACATCTGGATGCTTGAATCCGTAAACACGGATTAAACGGATCAAAACTACGGATCAAATCCGGATTTTATGCGTGGCTTTGATCTGTGTTTATCCGTGGTCGCGGCATGCAAGTTGAAAGGCAAGTTCGTCATGAAAGTCGAAAACATTCGCGCGCTCAACGGTCCGAATGTCTATAGTTATCGTCCAGTGCTCCTCATGAGCCTCGACCTGGGCGAGCTTGTCGAACGCGAAAGCCGTGAGTTCAACGGCTTCAACGATCGACTCCTCAAACTTCTTCCCGGAATAAACAATCATCATTGTAGTCTCGGACGCCCGGGCGGGTTTGTGACGCGACTCGAAGAAGGAACTTACTTCGGTCACATCGTCGAACACGTCGCGCTCGAGTTAACCGAGCTAACCGGCATCGGACGATCGCACGGCAAGACGCGTCACGACACTGGCAGCGTCTACAACGTCGCGATCGAGTTTCGTGCTGAGAAGGCGAGTACGTACTTGTTAGAACAGGCGGTCAAGCTTGTTGAAGCGGTGGTCCGCTGCCGTTCGTTCCAACTTCAGCCTGTGCTCGAAAAAGCAAAACAATTGGTCGCCGATTCAGATGTTGGCCCAACGACTCGAGCGATCACGCAAGCCGCTGAGAAGCGCGGCATTCCGTGGAGACGAGACGGCACCGGCAATCGCATTCAACTCGGATACGGAAAGCATCTGCACTACGTTCAGGCTGCGATGACCGATCGAACCAGCGTCGTTGCTGTCGAGTTGGCCCAGGACAAAGACGAGACCAAAGAACGCCTTGAACGCAACGGCATTCGAGTGCCGCAGGGCAAAGTCGTTTACACGCTCAAAGAAGCAAACAAAGCGGCTGACGAGATTGGCAGACCCGTTGTCGTCAAACCGGTCAACGGGCGTAAGGGGCTGGGTGTTTCGCTTGAAGTTGAGACAGCGGAAGAGATGAAAGTCGCATTCCAGGCGGCGAAGGAATACTCATCAGCGATCTTGCTCGAAGAGATGTTTGCTGGTCGAAACTATCGCGTCGTGATCGTGGGCGGCCGGATGGTTGCGGCCAGCGAACGTTTGTTACCGCACGTGATCGGCGACGGTGTCAGCACGATCCGAGATTTGATCGCAAGTGAAAACCGGAACCCGTTGCGTGGCGACGGTCATGAAAAACCTTTGACGAAGATCAAAGTCGATTCCGATGTGATTACACACTTACAGCACGCCGGCATGACGCTCGACTCGATCCCGAAACGCGACGAACACGTCATCCTCTCAAATCGATCCAACTTATCCACCGGGGCAACAGCGCAGGATGTTACAGACGAGGTTCATCCGAGTATCGCGCGCATGTGTGAACGCGCTGCACGATTGATTGGTCTTGATGTGTGTGGTGTCGATTTAGTGATTCCCGATATCACGACGGAGATGACGAGCGGCGGGGTAATCGAGATTAACGCTTCGCCTGGTCTGAGGATGCATCACTTTCCGTCGGCGGGCATACCGCGCGACGTGGGCCAGGCGGTGGTCGATTCGATCTATCCGCCGGACGCGCCGAGCCGGATTCCGATCATTTCGATCACAGGCACGAATGGAAAGACAACAGTCACGAGAATGATCGGTCACGTGCTCGGCACGACTGGTCTCTGCGTTGGTATGACGACCACTGACGGCATCTACATTGATGGCGAGCATGTTGTCGACGGCGATACTACTGGACCACAGTCAGCACAGGTCGTGTTGGGCGATCCGGCTGTCGAAGCAGCCGTGTTGGAAACAGCACGCGGCGGAATTCTGCGACGTGGTCTTGGTTACGACTGGTCCGACATCGGCGTGATGACGACTATCGGCGACGATCACATCGGTCAGGACGGAATCAAATCAGTTGAAGACCTTGTTTACATCAAGTCGCTGGTGGCGGAGCGCGTTAAAGAAGGCGGTACGCTGATTCTGAACGCGGACAACGAGCACCTCGCGAAGCTAATGGAGTGTGAGCGCGTCAACCGCGTGCCGAAGAAGCCTGTTTATTTTTCGCTCGACGAAGACAATCCACTATTGAAAAGTCATCTGCAAGCAGGCGGCACTGCTTACTTCGCGCGGAACAAAGCTTTGATTGAGGCGATTGGCGAGACTCAGCGCAACCTCGCGGATGTTTCGAAAGTGCCGGCGCTGATGAACGGCGCTGCGGATTTTCAAGTGAGTAATCTGCTCGCGACGATTGCAGCATGTCGTGCGTTTGGTATCGAGCCGAATGTTTTGTCGAAGTGCCTGATCAGTTTTTCAAGCTGCGACAACAATCCGGGGCGCGCGAATCTTTATCGTTTGAACGGCGGGCACGTGATGGTCGATTACGGCCACAACACCGAGGCTTTCGACGCGATTTGTCGCATGACGTCGGCGTGGAGCGACAGGCAGGTCACCGGGATCATAAGCGTGCCGGGCGATCGCGACGACTCGATCATCGATCAGGCCGCACGCGCGGCGGCAAAAGGCTTTGACAAAGTGATCGTTCGCGAAGATCGTGATTTGCGCGGGCGGAAACGAGGTGATGTGGCAAACATTCTTCTTCGTGCGATTCGTGAGGCGTCGCCGGCGACCGAGTGTGAAGTGATCCTCGACGAAATCGAGGCGTTGCGGCAGGCGGTGAATCGCATGGTAAAGAACGAGGTGATCGTTGTGTTCTACGAAAAGCTGCAACCGATCCAGAACGCGTTGCAGGAGCTCGCCGCGCAGCCCGTCGGTGCATTGCCACCGCCCGTCAAAGATACACGAACGTATCGTCGTTTCCGCACGCCCTCGGTTGGTCGCCTGGCCCGCGCAACGCCACCAGCCTAACTGGATTGGGCGGGGAAAAATCAACTGTAGGGGCGGCCCTCTGTGGCCGCCCCTGCGCGGAAACACAATGTGGGACACTGGGGCGGCCACGGAGGGCCGCCCCTACAGTTGCTTCCATCAGTTCACGATTCACTATCGTTCGTAGTGGGAGGGAAGGATATGACCCTTAAACGGATGGACAACGTCCTCATCGTGGTCGAGGACCTTGAGGCGGTGAAGGCGTTCTTTCTCGAGCTTGGTATGGAGCTGGCGGGTGAGATGTCAGTCGAAGGACCCTGGGTAGACCGTGTGGTTGGACTCGAGAACGTTCGATGCGACATCGCGACGTTGCGGACTCCGGACGGCCACGGTCGGATTGAGCTGGATAAGTTCCACACGCCGGCAGCGATCAGAGTCGAACCGCAGAACGCACCAGTGAATACGCTCGGCATACGTCGGATCATGTTCGCCGTGGACGACATCGAAGACGTCGTCGCGCGCTTGCGTGCCCGGGGCGCTGAGCTCGTGGGCGAAATCGTCAAGTACGAGGACATGTACCGTCTTTGTTACATCCGTGGTCCTGAGGGCATCGTTGTGGCGCTTGCCGAGCAGCTCGGCCAGTAGCAAGCGAGACTCGTAAGCCTGTTCTGAGTGTGCTGGTACATAGTTGTCAAATCTATTCTATTAGCCGGAAAAAGATGGCTTTGCCCGGCTGAAAATGGTATAAGCAACACATCCGTCATCCCCTAGTGTCTCGTTCGGTCGCTCCCCCCACTTCCGAACTGTCCCTTAATCCGTGCGGGTTTTGCTTTCAACTCCTTCCAAGGGGGTCTTGATGTCCAAATTACTCGCTTTTTCAGCGGTTTTGCTGCTATGGCTTTCGTGTGCCAGTCTGGCCCAGACTGCCTCAAATTACGTCGATAACCCACGAAACAGCCGCCCTGTCGAACGACCAGTTTCAGCAGAAGCAAAAGCCGAAGCTAAACGACTGTACAAGGAAGGCGTGAAGTACGGTCTCGCGGGCCTGTACCCACAAGCCGTCGAGATCTTACAGCGCTCAATAAAGCTGGATCCGGAAAACCCTGACGCGCACTTCGCGTTGGGCCACGCGTATTACGACCTGAAGCAATATCGCAACGCGATTGAGAGTTTGAAGACCGCGGTCGAGCTTGACCCGAAAGACGTGGAAGCGCGCGACCGGCTCGGTCTCGCTCGTGCGATGCTCTGGGAACAGGACAACGCCAAACTAACGGCGCAGCGCCAAAAGGTCGCTCCGAGACCGCGAGCTGTTGCTGAACAGGTTTCGATAGGCGTCAAGATGCCGCCAGTGCCTGAAAAGCCGGTGGAGAAAACTCCTGAGAAGGAGCCCGACACCGCTGTTGAGACAGTTCCTGAACAACCCGTAGAGATTTCAGTTGAAGACAACGCCGCCGCAAATGAATTAGCCCTCACGAAGATCTATCGGGTTGGACCAAACGACGTGCTCGACATTCGCATCAACGACAACGCCTCGCAATCAACTCTGTTCACGATCACGGCTTCGGGATTGTTGGAACACCCGATGCTCGGTGAGCCACTTCAGGCCGCAGGTCTTACTACTGATGAGATCGGCAGCCGCATTGAAACCGAGTTGAAGCGACGCGCCTTGAATGACAATCCGAAAGTGTCTGTGGGAGTTCGTGATTACGCGAGTCACACGATTCTCGTGAGTGGTCTCGTGAAAGACTCGGGCACGAAGATCCTCAGACGCGAAGCAATTCCGCTCTACGTTGTTGTCGCCGATGCACAGCCGTTGCCGGAAGCCGCGCGCGTTACGGTGCTGCGCAACGAGTCGAATAAGACGTTTGAGATCGAGCTCACTCAATCGAGTGAGATGAATCTGCTGGTTCGACCTGGTGACGTAATCACGCTGCATCCGAATGTGGCGCAGTTTGTTTACATCAGCGGTGAAGTCACACAGCCGGGCGAGAAGACTTATCGACGAGGCCTAACGTTGACACAGGCGATCATGTCCGCCGGAGGCGTGACACGGAAAGCGAAGGAGGCCCAGCTTGGACGCGACGACGGCAAAGGATTTTTAGTCGTCACGAAGTTTAAGTTGAAGGATATCGAGACCGGGAAAGTGCAGGATCCGGGAGTGAAGCCGGGTGACCGGATCACGATTAAGGAGTGATCATGTCTGCGACGGTAAGAAAGTGGAATACGCCAGACGTCACCTCAGAGTTGTTACGGACGGCTGAGAGCGGCGATGTTAACGAGCTGCTGCGTTTGCTGCCGCGCGTCGGTGACATTAACGCGCGCAATCGATACGGCACGACGGCGCTGATGAAGGCAGCGTTTTTTGGTCACGAGCCGGTGGTGCGCGTGTTACTTGAACGTGGCGCGGATCCAAACCTGATACGCAACGATCGATTTACGGCGCTCGCCCTCGCTGCTTTCTTCGGTCACGCTGAAACAGTAACCACTCTGATCGAGTTTGGTGCGCGGACTGAAGCAGTGACGCGAGCCGGCGCCTCGGCGCGCACCTGGGCCAAAGCGCGCACGTTCGATGAGGTGGCGCGTTGTCTCGAGAGACACGCACCGAAGACGTTGACGGTTGTGCCCACGTCTGTGCCAATGTCTGAGCCTGTGCCTGTTGATGTCACGCGACCGGATGAGCTGGTTTCGGTTGTTCCAACAGTGAAGACGCTGAAAGATCCGCCTGAGATCTGGGACCTGGTCCATGAAGAGCCGCGCAACTTCAATCCGCGATCCGCGTTTGTCGCACGTATCACGTCGATGAGGAAGACGTTTGCGGTCGGTGCGTGTGCGGCGGTGTTGTTGATCGTTGGGTGTGGTGTCGGTTTGTTGGTGCTGCGTGGTTCACACGTACGCGATTTACCACCTGAGATTGCGCCTGCTCCGATCGCAGCGGAAACTACTGTGAGTAGACCACCGGAGGCGCAGCCTGTCGTGGAGAGTCCGCCTGTTCAGGTTGTGAATGACAATCACGTTCGTGGTGTGCCTAACAAAGCACGTCTATCGATACGCCAGCCACGACCGGCTCCTGTTGTTAGTGAAGCGCCACTATTCGAGCCGGGTAAGGAAGAACCGGCAGTCGCGACGCCACTATTCGAGTCACCAAAACCAGCGCCGCCCGCGGTCAAAACAAATCCAAACGCCGCCCTGAGCCCGAACGTGATCACGCCCGCGAAAAACGCGCCGCCAAAAGGCAAAGTGATCCAGTGGCCTTAGCAGAAGAAACTAGTACTCAGCAAAGGCGTCGTCAGGATAACAGTACAACCAACTCTCTCCAATTTCTGCCGACGCAATAACCGGATGACCACTCGCCCGCGCATGCTTGGACGCATGCCTGTTTGGTGAACTGTCGCAACAACGCGTCGTACCGCACTGCTGGCAAGTGCGCAAGTGAACCCACTGCGCACCGATCTTCACACACTCCTCGCAAACCCTCTGCTGCGGTTGCTTGATTTCATCAACCGCATCGATATGAACACATACTTCTGATGCCATCCAGCTAGTATACAGGCTGGGTGCGATAATCCGTGCGTCGAGGGCGCTCGTCAAAATCGCTGTAACTGTCTACCGGCGGATCCATCTTCGTCGACGGTCTGCCGGAATTATCACCGGCGCGAATCACACCCGTCTCGTCAATGTAAAACGATCTGATGCCAGTGCTGCCGTAAGTCATCGGCACACTAACTACTTCGAACCCGGGATAGTTCCCGTCAGTAGTAGTCACTTCGACAGTGAACGTGTATCCGTTCTTCGTGCCCGACGCGAGCCTCGAATCGATCAGGCCCTCTGCCGCAAGCTCAGCCAGCGTTCCATATTTGCCCTCTCCCCGGGTGGCTTGATAGGTGGCTTCCGCAGAATGAAGTGTTCGCAACGACGCCTGGGCTGAGCCTTCGTTTGCAGCTCGACGTGATGCGAGTAAGTTGGGGATCGCGATCGCGGCAACAATCCCCATCGGGACAAACGAGACCAGCGACAGGATATTCAACACGAGAGCGGCGACTGCGAGGCTGCGTCCACCGTATTGCCATGGATCGCGTTTGGCTCTGCTCATTGCAACGGCGGCTAGGATGGTGCCGACGATGGCGCCGACGGCTAATATGCCGAGCGTGAAGAAGCCGATAATACCAAGCACCAGCGCGGCGATCGCCATTCCTTTTTTCGGACCTTCTTCCTGGTACTCCGACTGGTCGTAGTTAGAACTGTAAGCAGGCGCAGGAGATGGGAGGTCGTGCGAACGCTGGCCCAGCGGGGCGCCACAAGCTTTGCAGTGCTCGACGTCTGACCAGCCCACAAAGCCGCATTCGACACATTTTGTACTCTTCATTTGTTTGTTCCTTCGTGATTGGGGTGAAAGAGGCGGGTTGGGTTTGACCCTTCGGGAGGAAGGGGTGAAAACATAGTACTTAGGTGAGGTTCAGGAGGTCAACAAAAATGTAAAACAGGATTTACAAGATTTTTTCCAGGATTATCTTGGGAATCCTGTCAAAATCCTGCAAATCCTGTAAAGATTAGTCTTAGCCAGCAGCAGCGGCGCTCTTAGCTTTCGCGCGCTCCTGTTGCATCCACTCCCTCATTGCCGCAATGTGGCCGGGACTGCGTTGATCGGACCATTGCTCAAACCTCTGGGCCGCAGTTTCGAGGTTTTTCAGCATGTTCGGGTCTTTGAATGCCTGACGAAACTCCGCCGCGACCGGTTTTAGCGTCTCCCATACGAAGAAAAACTCCCCACTTGTCTCAAAGAAGAGGTCGTCATTGAGTAGCCCATAATTGAGCAGCGCGCACGCCTGCTCCCAGTAGCCGATCACCATACCGGTGAAAATGCCCGCTTCGGTTCCGGGCGCCGCTAGTTTCATTGCCTCTTCCATCGTCTCGGCACGATAGTTCGCCTGGAACCAGTCGCGTGCCTGGCGCAACCGGGCCTCGCGCCGCAAATCGTAAACTTGAAGGTGAAGTTGTGCTTGTTCATGCGTTGGTTTAGTTCCCATTAGCTTTCCTTTCTATTGTCCTTTCCGGGTCAACTTTGCTTCTCATCAGGGGAAAATTCACATTCCAACACTATGTCGAACGACGCATGCCAAATTCGACACTGTTACCACTGAAATATTCGTTGACCCGGAAAGTACCGCATCTTTGTGACAAAAAAGTGACGCAGCTATCAGCGACCGCGAGTTAGACGTCGAGTATTTGGAGCGCGAATGATGCTGGGCGCTTCCAGTACCGGACGAGGTTTATCGATCGACTCGACCACATATTGCGCTGATTCCATGGCGCCTTCCTGCCATCCCGGCAATTGCGAAACCTGATCGCCGGTGATGAAGAAACGACCATCCGGCAGCAACAGTCGGGAGTAAGCCTTCGAATGGTCGTCGCTGTTTGGATCCCAGTTGGCCCAACCACCGCCCTCGTTCTGAATGTTTTGCCACGCGATGGAGATCGCTTTGTCTGACGGCACGATGCGCATGTCCGCAAACTCCGGATGGAGCTTGATCGCGCCTTTGCGTGCTTCCACGATCCGATCCGCGGGTTTCATGTTGCCGAATCTGATCGCGTTGTCGTCGTAGTTGTAGACGCCCGTGAGCGTTCCGTTCTTCGTGAAGTAGTCGTACGACGGATACCACATCTGCGTCATCTGATCATCCGTGTAGCTGATGCCGCCGTAGATCTGGTTCTTGTCGTTTTCCCAGAAGCGTTGATTAGCCTGCCAGCCGAGCTTGCAGGTCGGATCGTAAACACACGTTTCGACTGCTTTGGCAAAATCGTCTGAAAAGTTGTTCTTGATCTTGCTGAGTATCGGCAACGGAATGTTGCTGATGCAGTAATCAGCCTTGATGTTGGTGCGTTTGCGAGTTCTGCGATCGTGGACCGTGATCGTTACTCCGGTCTTGCTGGTATCGATGTTCAGCACTTCGGTGTTGTACTGAATGAAGCGACCGACTTTGCGTACGAAACCATCGACGATCTTATCCATGCCGCCCACTGGTTGGAAGAGTGTCGGCTGCCACTCGTATTCGAACGCCTGGAAAAAGCGATGCTCCCAGTACTCCGAGCTGAGCAGATCTTTCATCGCGAGCGTTTCGCCGGGCTCGCACGGTTGCTTTACAGTGATGATGCAACCATCGCGTGTCGAGCCCGTGTAGTCGAAGCACGTGTCACATTGCCGATCGCAACGGACGCACTCGGCGCAACTCTTATTACACTTCTGGCACTTCTGTTTTCCGCACGTGCTGCACTCGTCGTTCTCACCGAGATCGCCGAAGTTTTTCAACAGACACAGCAGCCGGTTGCGATCGTCTTCGTCCAGTTCCTTGTTGAGAGCTTTCTGGTTGACGGCTTTCGCGAGCATCTCCGAGAGGTAGCCTTGTGTGTCGTACATGATCTGGCGACGAAGTTGAGGCTTGCCACCCCACGCCTTACTCGTCTGAAATAAGTTTGCCATCGTCTCCATCACGTAGACCTCGAGAGCGACGCCGAGCACCTGGCAATAATGAAGAACGCGGCGGTGATGGTAGGGAAGTCGCCCTGGTCCAAGATTGAGATAGAGACCCTCGTCGAATTTGCACACCTGGCGGAATGTCTCGCCGCTTTTGGTTTTTTCTTCGAGGACAGTGCCGCGCCGTGCGGTGTGATTGCGTCCGCCGGCACGTTCGGTGAGCTCAATGATCTGCACCGTGTAGTTTGCTTTTAGGAGCTCGTAGGCCGCAGTGAGTCCGCCGATACCCGCGCCGAGTATTACAACTGTCTTTCCAGTTCCGGATCCGGGGGCAAGTTGGGGCGGTCCTGCCCACGCTTCGGGAATGTTGATTAATCCGAGCGCTGTCATTGTCTCGTACAGAGCTGCCGAGCCGCCCGCGACGCCGACACGCTCGAGGAAACGTCTTCGGGTCAAACCATTTTTCTGTTTTGTCATTAATTCCTCCAAAGGTTGAGAGTCTGAGAAAGCTCTGGGCAAAGGAGGCCTGAGATCTTTCGCAGATTAACACGACTGTATGAATGTGTGGCGTACTTTTTGCAGGCACAACAACACAGCAAGGGGGAACGACTGCAATGCCATCACTGTGGAAACTCGGCGGTTTGAGTTGGCTTGGGTTAGGCAAACGAGTCTGGGCTGAGATTCAGGAAGATAACGTGTTTGGACGTGCGGCGGAGTTGTCGTACTACTTTCTGCTCGCGCTTTTTCCGTTCCTGATCTTTATGACCTCAGTTATCGGCCTCGTGCTCGGCTCGGGAACGGGCACGCGCCACATGTTGTTCAACTATCTCGCGCGCATCATGCCGCCATCTGCGTTTCAACTGATTGAGTCGACGATGTATGAGGTGTCGGCGGCGAGTAGTGGTGGGAAGTTGTCGTTTGGATTGCTCGCGGCGTTGTGGGCGGCGTCGAATGGACTCACCGCGATCACGGATTCGCTCAACACGGCATACGATCTGAAGGAGAGCCGGCCGTGGTGGAAACAGCGGTTGGTTTCAATTGGTTTGACGATGGCGCTCTCGGTTTTGATTATCGGCGCGCTGGTCCTCGTGGTGGCGGGTGGAAAGATCGCGGAGTGGCTGGCTGCACACTACGGTTTTGGTCCGGTGTTTCCGATGACGTGGAAGATCATTCAGTGGCCGGCGGTGTTTGCGGCGATGGTCCTTGCGTTTGCGTTGATCTATTACTTCGCACCTGACTTTCGTAAACAAGCATGGCAGTGGTTGACGCCGGGCGCCGCGATCGGTGTCGTACTGTGGCTGCTGGTCTCAATTGCTTTTCGTGTCTACCTGCACTTCTTCAACTCCTACAGCGCCACGTATGGATCATTAGGAGCCGTGATCATCCTGATGCTCTGGTTGTACTTCACCGGCGCCGCAGTCTTGATCGGCGGAGAAGTAAACTCCGAAATCGAGCACGCCGCCGCCCAGCAGGGCGAACCCGAAGCGAAGGAGAAGGGCGAGAAAGCCCCCGATGAGAAACAGGGCAGCGTCCAGGCGGCGTAGCTAAATAGTCGCGAGAAAGGAACAAGTCAGGAAGAGGGCTTCCCCGCTGTTGGGTTAGAGCGGGGGCAAGCCCCTCTTCCTGACTTGTTCTATTTTTACTCGCGTAGTCGTTCAATGATCGATGCCGCGGCCGGTTTGGTGTTGTAATTCCTCGATACGTTTTGATGCTTCGGCTTTGGTGAGATTGGGGTCGAATTCTTCGCCCGCTTCTTCGCAAAGTGTTTGAAGATACGAACGCTGTGCGCCGGTCATTTCTTCGTCACCAGTAACCCAGTCCTCCGGATCCTTAATCATGTTCGAATTTTCTTTGTCTGCAATCCCTGCTTGACTCATTACAGAAACCCTCCTGCTTTCAACCTTGCCAACTGTCATTCACGAAGTTGTTTCAGAAATGCAACAGTATTTCGGCCGTAGGCACGCGAGGTTATTTCCGTAACTTGTTGACGAACTGCGTGACGCGGGTGGGATCGACAGTATTCGACCAGAGGCTGTCGACTTTGAAATACGTACCGATGATGAAACCGTCGGCTTCGTTGTAGAACTGCTCGATGTTGGTTTCGCTAATTCCTGATCCGAGCATTACAGGTAAATGACAGTGGCTCTTTGCTTCCTGCACGTCAGCGACCTTCGGTGCCTTGCCAGTGACGCTGCCGGTCACGATCACGCAATCCGCGCCCATAAACTCGACGGTCTCCGCTGTTTCACCAAGGCTCACATCTGCGGTGATCGTGTGCGCTGAGTGTTTCTTCTTCACGTCAGCCCAGACCTGAACACGTTCCGCCCCAATCATTTTTCGATAACGCAACAGCTTAGCCGCTGACGCTTCTATTATCCCCTCGTCAGCGACGTGCGCGTATGCATAACCCTCGGCCCGAATGAAGTCCAACCCGGCTGAGTGGGCCACCGCCATCGCTTCGATGTTGGCACCAGCGAGTATCTGGATACCGGCAGGCAGTCGACACTCAGCTTTTACTTCAACACCGATCGCCGTCATCGCCGCGACAATCTCCGGCCCGACTGCTCCCTTCAGATAGGGCACATCATGCATGTTCTCAATGATCACACCATCGACGCCGCTTTCTCTGTAAACCCTCGCCTCTTCTTTAGCCAGCTCCACCAACTCCGCGACACTCTTCGTTCCTCGCGGCGTCCCCGGCAGCGCGCCGACATGAATGACACCGATAACAGGTTTGGATGATCTGAAAAGAGACATCTTGGACCTGAGCGCCATGAAATCTGTTGGATTCTAAATTTTGCTAGTGTTCAAAAACAAGCGGGCGCCATGAAGGGCCGCCCGGCGAGTTGAGAATAACTAACTATTTGACTAGTTACTGTTTGCGTTCTCAGCGCGGTAGAAGTAGTACTCGGCCGTGTAGGGAACTTCTTTCGTCTCACCGTCGAGTAAGCCCGGTTCACTGGGAGCCAGACCGCCGGTCGTGTTCACGCGTTGAATGAAAGTGACCTTGCTGAAGATGCCGGCACCTTCGGTGCGGAACTTCGAAAGCAAGATCCACGCGACCGCGGTTGAATCAGGAGTGCAACCGGTGCCGAGCACGCGACGTCCTTCGACTTTGCTGCCGCTCTTGCTTTCCCAGGTTGGACCACCGTAGTGACTGCCGACTTCGCCGAAGTAGCTTTCTTCAGCAAACAAGCCGGCCTGCGGAGCGACCAGGTCCCACTTCTGCGTGATGAGATTCCATTTGTAGATCTGCACACCCTTCGCGTAGGCGTGGAAGGCGAGCTTGTTTCCCTCCGGCACGCGAATGCTGCTGCACTCCTCGGGCAACACCGGCCCGTTGTCGTTGTCGAATGCGAATGCTGGTGCGACTGCGAAAGTTACGAGAGCGATTAAGACCAGAGATTGAAAGAAATGATTGATTTTGGTGCGGTACATGATTTTCTCCTTCGAACGTATTTGCCTACCGAAGAATGAAGTTGCTGAAGCTGGCGACGTATTACCGCGATCGCAAAAAAAATTCCTGCTACAACGGACACGAAAGCACAAATGAAAGCTCGCGCAATCATTTGTGCTTTTTCCGGTGTTGTTTTGCGCAGGCGCAGGTTGCGACTACGCAGATTTGGCTTTGCGACTCGTGACTGGCACGCCCGCGGTGCCTCGACCAATTCGTACCGGAACGATCATGGGAACGACGTTCTTGTATCGCCGGTACTCATCGCCATGTGCACTGACGAGATCGCGCTCTTCGAACTGTATGGCCACGAATATGTACGCTGTTGTCGCAAGAGCGAACACGAGATGCGCCAGCGTCATGGTAGGCGTCGACCAGAACGCGAATAACCAGCCCAGATAAAGCGGATGCCGCACGTGACGATAAAACATCGGCGTCCTGAACTTTAAATTCGAGTATTCGCGCCCGATCAGAAACAGGTAAACCTGTCGTAAACCAAACAGATCGAAGTGATTGATCAGGAAGGTGCTGCTCAGCACCAGCAACCAACCCGTCGCGCAGAGCCCGTAAAGTGCAATGCGAATGACCGGTTGCTCGATACTCCAGACAACTCCGCCGATCGGTTGCCATTGCCAGAACAACAACAGCAACGCGAGGGACGACAGCAGCACGTAAGTACTGCGCTCGGCTGGCTTCGAAACGATGCGTGTCCACGCCCGCTTGAACCACGGTCGTGCCATTAGGCTGTGCTGCACTGCAAACAATACGAGCAGACCTGCGTCAATCAACAGCGCCTCGCCGAGTGGTCCCGTTCGTCCTGAATCAATCGATTTCGGAACAATGAAATTACCAATGAAGCCGATCGCATAAAGAAACGTTCCGAAAAACAGCAGATAACATAGAACTCCATAGATGAATGTTGCGATTCTCCTGAGCATGATTTCTCCTTTGGTATTTGTACTGGTGGCGGCGCCTGGTGCTTTGTAATCGGGCAAATGCACCAGGCGCGCACAACAACTAGGGCAGTGACACTTTCCACTTCTCACTGAACGTGCCGCCCGTATACGTTCCGCCGAAAGTCAGCGTTCGTTTAGCTCCGGGCGGATTGTTCGAGCCGGGAAAGATGATCACGTTCGTGGACCATTGTCCGGGCGCGAGGTTGCCGAGATTTCGCGGCAACGGCGCGCCGTTCGTCGTAGGCGAAGCGAGAGTGCCGGTTGTTAGTCTCACGTTGTTTGCGGTGACGCCGCCGGTGTTCTGCACAGTTACGGCGACTGCGATATCACCGCAATTGGTCCGCACCAGCGCAGTGGTTGTAACCACGAGCCTCGCGGGCTGCGGTGTAGGCGTCGGTGTCGGCGACGGAGACGGATTCGGCGACGGCGAAGGCGACGGGTTTGGCGTTGGCGTTGGAGTTGGCGTCGGAGTCGGCGTTGGACCACCAGGTTGCAATTCAAACGATCCAACGTCCGTTCCATCGCCACTGTTCGCAACACCGCTGTCGTCGAACGTACGCGCGAAGACCTGTCGCTGATCCTTGTCGAGATTACCGTTCAAGCCGGCGGCAGATCCCTTGTCAATGGCAGGACTGTCTGGTTGCAGCGCGATGGTGAACGTCGGTCCGCCATTGTCCTTCAGGCCGAGTGGATCGAGCTTCGGATCGAGTGGCGATCCGCTTGTGCCGACCTGATCGTTGTTCACGCTATTAGCGAAACCCGTACTCGTGCCGGGATTGCCGATCAGGTTGAACCCGCCCGACGTGTACACTCCGGCTACATCGCCGAACCCGCCTGCATTTGCGGCAATGATGCTGCTCTTAACGGTCCAGGTACCGTTGCCTCCGCTAATCATGTTCCTGATACCAGCAACTTCGTTATTGCTGATGGTGCTGTTGGAAACCGTAAGCGTGAGCCTGGTCAGACTGAGACCTGCGCCACCTTTGTTGCCGCTGACCGTGCTGTTCGTAATGTTCAGCTTGCTGGTAGTGGCAGTCGACGCTTCTGTCTCGATTCCTCCAAATGTATTTCCGCTGATCGTAGAGTCGACGATGTTCGTCGTAGTCGAGCCGCTGCCGACGTTAATAGCAAGGCCGAAGCTTTCGCTGTCACTCAGCGTGCTGCCGGTGATCGATAACGTGCCTGACGCGTGGTAGACAGCGCCGCCACGGGAATTGATCAGCGTTGCGGTATTGCGGCGGAAGGTAGAGTTCGTGATGCGCATCGCTGTTGGAAATGCACCCGTAACTGTACCTACCGCCACGCCGCCACCGGCGTCCGCACCATTGCCGGTGAACGAGCTGTCAACAATGCTGGAGTCACCGCTGCCGGCCGGTGTTTGATTATTAATGGCGCCACCCATCGCGTTCGCTACGTTTTCAGTAAACGCACTATTCGTAATGTTAATGGGACCACTAACCCAAATAGCTCCACCACCACTAAATCCGCCCGGAGCAGCACTGGCAAAATTGTTGTTGAAAATGCTGTCGGCGACCGTCAACTTGCCCATCACAAACAGTGCGCCGCCAGACCATGCCGCAGTGTTATTGCTGAACTGACAACCGTTAATCGTCAGAGCCTTACCGGTAAAGGAGATAGCCCCACCATCATTCGTTGTGTTGAAACCATTGCTAATCGTCATGCCGGAGATAGTCGCGGTTTCAACGACGCCACCGAATGTAATCATGCGATAAAAGCCGCCGGTGCTCCGGCGCACCGTCAGTTTGTCTTTACCCGGACCGTTGATAGTCAGGTTGCTGTTGGTGATGTCAGGAAGTGCGCCGGTCAGGTTGATCGTGTGCCGGCCAGTGGATTGATCGTACCCGGGATCGTTTGTTGGGATTGCGAAGTTGATGGTGTAGTCACCGCCGACGGCATTCGACTCTCTCATCGCCGCACGCAGTGAACACTGCGAACCTGTTGTTGCAACATCGCTGTCGCAAACAGCATCACCCGGATTCGCGTCATCGGCGTCGCTGGTCGTGTTGACTACAAACGCGATTTGCGCGCACGGGGTTTGACGTTCGAAGGCACCAATGTCGGCGCCATCACTTGCATTCGACTCGTCCGGATCATCGACGATGCGTGGAAATCCGGATCCGCGTAGATCGGTTAGCAGGCCATTGCTGGTGCCTTTGTCCATTGCCGGGCTGCCGCAGAGTAGCGAACCCGGAACTGGCCCGGTCCAGGCTGGAACCGAGATTTCCGCGCCGTTCGGATCGAATTTCGGGTCGACAGGAGCTGCTATCGTGCCCTTCAAATCGGTTGAGGCGTCGAATCCCGTCCCGCCGTCCGCGACTCCGACGAGATTGTAGCCCTGCGAAGTGAAAGTCCCGGTAACATCGGAGCCCGCGAATGGTGCCGCATTGTTCTTTGCGACGATCGTGCTCTTCAGATTGCCTTGCCCAAAGATTCCTCCACCGTTGCCGCGATTTTGCGTGATCGTACTGTTCGAGACATTCAGATTGCCGGCGACGTTCGAGATGCCACCGGCATCCTTTAAGCTGAAGTTGTTATGAATGACGCTCCCGGTGACGTTGATCGTGCCGTTGCCGGCGTTCATGACGCCACCGCCTTGAATCACTGAAGTATTCAGATCGCCGCCTTTCACTACGTTGTCGGAAATGACGCTATTAGTGATGTTGACGGTGCCATCGTTTACGTTGGAGATTCCGCCGCCGCTGGCTTTTGAATTTGCGACTAGCTCGGCCAGGACTTCGTTGTGATAAACCACGCTGCCGATCACGTTTAACGTACCGGAGCCACCATTGCTGATGGCGCCGCCGGTTATGGTCGCGTGGTTGTCGGCGAGAAAACAATTGACGACATTTAAGGTGCCGTTGCTGTTGTTTGCGACAGCACCGCCCGACGCTCCGGTGAAGCCACCGTAGTTGTCAGTCATGATGCTATCGATGACGTTCACCAGACCGCTGCCATCGTTGGCGATAGCGCCACCGGCTGCGATAAACGAAGGCCGGCCGTTTTCGAGCCGGAGTCCCGAAAAAGTTACGTCGGCAGCCATTGTGACTCGGAAAAGTCGAAACTGAAGACTGGCGTTTCGTCGCACGGTTATCTTGTCGATTCCCGGACTGATGATGCGGATGTTTGTACTCAGATCGGGAAGATCGGTCGCTAGATTAATGGTGCAGCGATTCACTGACGGATCGCAGTTCGGTTGTGTAGACGGAATGTTGAAGTTGATTTCATCATCGCCCGCGAGTGCATTGGCACGCTGAATGGCTGCTCGGAGACTGCACTGCTCACCGGCGGTTGCCGCATCGGTATCGCAGCCATTGTTCGGATCAAGATTCGCGGCGTCGTTCGAGACGTTCACCGTGATGATCGACGCCATTGGCGCCACTGTTTTTGGTGCTGACGTCGCTTCGCCGGCTCGCGCAAAGCTCGTCGCTGGTAAACAAAAAAGAGTTATCAATGAAACGATAAGCGCCTGCGAGATCGCGCGGCGCACGGATGATGGCAGTTGGACTCGATATGTGCTCATGACCTCTCCCCTGACAAAATTCGACATCGTCTGAGGAAGTTGCCGAACTTTCCAACTTATTACCTGACCCATCAAAGTAAATTTTTGCGCGTTACTTCTTGAGCCAGTAACAGCTAAGGGGGGATCGTTGTATGTCGATCGCGTTCCGCAAACCGCTCTCTTTGCTGATCTTCAGCCTGAGCCTCTTTAGTCCGGCCCTGGGTCAGTCGCAAACGGTTTCAGATTCGAAGGCCTCCGCGGAGGTGAAAGACTTCGCGCTGGCGCTGGTTCGTCTCAAGACCGAATCAGAGCAGGCCGGGTTGTTGGACCAAAATGAACAACTGCGAAATGCCTCGTTACTGGCCGGCCTGAAGGCGCTCGCGGAACCGCTTGTGCAGAAGGGTGATTACAACGAGGCTCTGAGGATTTCTCATCTTGCGGTCCGGATTGCCGAGAAGATTGGAGACCGCGCCCTGTTGGCCTCGGCCTTGTGTGACGTCGGTGACATTTACGGGCGTCGCAACCCTCCGAAAGAAGCGGTCACTTACCTGCAAAAATGTTTAGCCATTTACGAGGAAACAGCGGACAAGAAGGGACAAGCGGGCGCGTTGCACTCGATGGCAGTCGCTTACGATACAGAGCGGCGACACGAGCTCGCGGTGCAGCATTATGAAAAGAGTCTGGCGCTGAGCCAGGAAGTGGGCGACAAAAAACTCACGGCGTTGATCTTCAATGGTCTTGGTATGGCCCATACTTCGCTCGGCCATTACGAAGTCGGACTTGATTTCTATTTCAAGGCG
>DASTTS010000514.1:0-6003 GCA_035760085.1 Pyrinomonadaceae bacterium | reverse complement strand
GCGGATGCTTTTTTACCGTCGCTCCAGATCGCGTTTCTCTCGAACGAGGCAAGAGAAACATAATCGATCCATTCAAAGCGGAGCTTGTTTGGTTTGGTGAAGTTTGTTTTGAAGTAGATGTCGGTTCCGCGTCTGGCAAGCGGGCCCTCAGTTACGGTTTCCACTACACCGGAATCCTGGTATGAGGATAAAGCAGCGTATCGCTCAGCCATTTTGAAGACGATGTCCTGGGCCGGCGAGACCTGAGTCTGGCCCATCACGGCGACATCGAACATCAGAAACATAAACAAGGCGGCGAGAACACTGAAGCAGGCTTTGGGGGTTGTCATATCGATTCTCCGTAAGGTTGAGCCTTCACTATTTAGAAGTAAGGCGCGATTGCTGCCAGTACTAATTCATGCGGCCATTCATTATGTAGCACACGATGCATGAAATCATCTGGGCTGTCGATCGCATATGGCGTGTGGTCCGGATCAATAACAGCGGTTTCCAGGGGTTTGGTGTAGGTGTCGTCTTCCCAAACGGGAAGCATGTTCGCGAGGAACCCTCTAAGTCGCAGTTGCGGATATTTCTCGTTATCAGTCCACACTTCCCATGCGTGGCGCAGGTCGTCGGGCGGCACGGAAAGCCAGGCGCTGTATGTCACCGTGTACCCTCCCGACAATTTGATTGGAATGAGGATACGCACGAAACTACCCAAATCTCGCACGGCCATCAGCACATCATTTCCCCACGTGCGCGCCGGACGCTCTTCTTTGGGAATCTCCAACACAGGCTCCGGCAGCTTGAAGCGAACATGGCGGTTGTGCTCGTCCACCGGGCGGCCGCAGTTTGGGCAGGTTTCGACACTCATGACGTTGGCGAATACGCGAATTGTAAAGCGCAAAGACGCTTGTCAATCTATCCTGTCTAAACTTTACTTCAAAAACGCATCCTTTCAACAGAAATCACGCACGTTTCCGCGACGATTCACGAGCATCTTCTAAACCGAGGCATTCATATCATGTATAACGTCAAGGCTTATTCCGCTACCAGTGATTCATCACCGCTCGCTCCGACAACGATTCCGCGACGCGATCCAAATGAACATGACGTCCAGATCGAAATTCTTTTCTGCGGTATCTGTCACTCCGATCTCCACTCTGCACGCAACGAGTGGAGCGACTGGGGCGCGACTACTTATCCGATCGTTCCCGGTCACGAGATTGTGGGCCGCGTTACGAAAGTCGGATCAGCAGTGACGAAGTTCAAGCGAGGCGATCTCGCAGCGGTCGGTTGCATGGTTGATTCCGATCGCACCTGCAACGCGTGCAAAGACGGGCTCGAGCAGTATTGTCCGAACACCATTCTCACTTACAACTCTCCCGACAAGCATCTTGACGGTGTTACCTACGGCGGCTATTCCGAAAGCATCGTGGTCGACGAACACTTCGTGCTGCGTGTGCCGTCGAATCTCGATCCCGCGAGCGCCGCGCCGTTGCTGTGCGCGGGTATCACAACCTATTCGCCGCTGCGACACTGGGGAGTTGGTAAAGGCAGAAAAGTCGGTGTGGTCGGCATCGGTGGACTGGGCCATGTGGGCGTAAAGCTGGCGCATGCACTCGGCGCGCACGTCGTCGCGTTCACCACGTCTGCCGATAAGAAAGAAGATGCGCTGCGACTGGGCGCTGATGAAGTCGTTGTCTCACGAAATGCCAACGAGATGGAGCGACACGCCGGCAGTTTCAACTTCATACTCGACACAGTTTCTGCTCAACACGACATCGATTCGTATCTCGCGCTGCTCGCGCGCGACGGGACGCTCACGCTCGTCGGTGCACCGCCCAAGCCGCTTGCTGTTTCGGCATTTGCGCTTATCGGTGGCCGGCACAGTCTGGCCGGTTCGACCATCGGCGGCATCGCCGAAACTCAGGAGATGCTCGACTTCTGCAGCGAACACAACATCACCGCCGATGTTGAAGTGATTCCGGTTCAGAAGGTCAACGAAGCTTACGAGCGACTGCTTAAGTCAGACGTGAAATATCGCTTCTCGATCGATATCGCCTCACTCCGAGCCGAATAATCTGCGGTTAAAGATTCGATTGACAACCACTGTGTTCCGCCATATCGTCTCTGCCGATTTCCCGCTCTACTAATCTAAACCTCAAGGACGTCCCCCATGACGCAACCAACCTCTCTTATCGTATGCCCGACAAGTCACATGGATTGGGATTGGATCAACTCGTTTGAGGAGTATTTCAAAACTAATGTTGGAGGAGGAGCTGGTACTGGTCCAGTCCAGGCTATCCTCGATGCCGCGACTACCCTTTTGTTGACGGAAAACGGCTTCTACTTCAGCGTCGCAGAACTCGGCTGGATCCAACGTTACCTTGTACCGCAGCAAGGAATCCTGTTTGGCTCGTTAAATCTTTCGCTGCTGGGCGGCGCTATTACGTCGCCGGATAACATCGTCTGCGATGGTGAAGTCTACGTTCGCACGTATCTCGTGGGTAGACGATGGGCCAGGTCTGCCGGGCTCAGTCCTGTTGTCGCAAACGTCTCCTGGATGCCGGATGATTTTGGACACGATCCGGAGTTGCCCGTGATCCTTTCGGCCATGGGCCTTGTCGCAGTCGCCTTCGCGCGCGTGCCCGGCGCTTTTCCTAACTACAACGCGCCGATCGGCGGCGGAAGCTCACTCGCGTGTACGCTCATGTCGCAGGGTGTTGCATTCAATTGGCAGGCTAGTGACAACTCTCAAGTCTTTGCCCACTTCATGCCGGATACTTATGGCGTGCCGTTCTACAGCAATGGTGACGAGGAAAACGCGAGTGTGTGGACAAGCTTTGTCGCATCGGAGTTCCTCTCTGACTCCTACAATCAGATCTGCGGTTCATTATCTGCTGTGACGTGGCCGGGTGATATCGCATTCGCGCCAGCCGGTGGAGACTTTTCAGTGCCGGACACTTCATGGTTAGGCGGCGTCCAGACTGCAAATCAACAGCAGGGTGAGACGAACGTAACCTTAGGCACGTTTCCTGAATACGTTGAGGCCGTGCAAGCCTCGGGTGCTGCCCTCGTTACCAGCCCAATCGATCCGTCAAACTTCTGGACCGGCTACTTTGGAAGCCGGCCGGAGCTCAAGATCCTCCAGGCACGCGCCTCACGCGATCTCGTAGCAGCAGAAACGGTGAGCAGTTTGCTTCGTCTCGGAGCGGTTACGAGTAGCTCTACACTCGACGCGCTCGACGCCTCTATCGAACAGGTGTGGAACATTCTGGCGCCAAGCAGTCACCACGACTTCGTGACGGGAACGTCGCCCGATCGCGTTTACAAGATGGAGCAACTTCCGATGTTGTCACTTGCGGCAGGTCTCGCCCGTGACATCCATTACCGCGCGATCAAGATCATTGCTGATTCAATCCCTGCAAATGGTTCAGGCACTCTGGTTGCCGTTCACAATGCGGTTGCGGTCGATCGGAGTGGGATCTTTAAGCTTGAGACAGGCTCCGGCGTAACCTTCGGAACAACATCTGCCGTCGTGCAGCCGCTTCAGGGCGGCGGCTTGCTAGTCCAGGCGCCTACGGTGCAGAGTCTCGGCTATGTGTCGGGCATGGTGACAGAGGGTGAGCCTGGTACAGCTTACGATCCAGTCGCCGTGACTGATTCAGTAACGATCGACAACGGCACGATCGCGATCACATTGTCGCAGGACACGCTGTGGGCCATTACCTCAATTGTGCCGAGCGGTGGTTCCAACGTGTTGCCGAATAACGCGGCAGCTAACCTGCTCCAGATTTATAACGACAGCGGAAATATATATCAGTATGGCAACGAGCCTGGCGCGGGCGGAACTTTTACGCCAAACACCGGCGCGCTCACTGCCGGCACTGCGATGCAAACCGAAAACGGCCCATTGCGCTGGCGTGTCGAGGCCACGTTGAGTGGTCCAAACAATACCGAGTACCTGCTCGAGTACACGCTGATTGTTGGTGAGTCTTTGGTGCGGATGAAGGTAACCGGCAGTGCGCCGCAGGCTTCGACAGTGGTCACGACTTTTCCGGCCAGTACGACTGACGGTTCAACTCAGGCGACCCACTTGATTTACGGTACGGCGCATCACTTCCACGTAGATGAGGCGCCTGCGTACTGGAGCGGGCCGACATTCAAAGCCACCCACGACTTCCTCATGCCGGCGCCTGGGCCCCTTGGTGTTCCGTTTCCCCTCGCAGCGATCTACCACTCAGGAATGCCCTCATGGGCCTGTAATGAGGGAACGATACTCGGCTCATTGTTCCGCAATACGGACGGAACGCAACGCGGCGCAGCGGGAACTGACTCAGACACGCATACGCAAAGATATGCGCTCCGCATCTCCCAATCCCAGATCGAACCAGCGCAGGGCACACCACTCATCGAAGCACTACAGGCGACGATGCCGTTACGCGCAGTGTTAGCTTCGCCGGCGAACCAGCCGGAGAATCCCGTAACGTTGGCGGCTTCCGGATCGCTGGCTTCTGTTCCGGCCCCTGCGATTATCCGCGTGACCAGGCCGATGGGTGAACCGAGGAGTGCAGCAACCACTTCGCCGCAGGGTCAGGTCGCAATACGTTTGTACCAGCCCGACGCCAATGGCACAGCGACTTCTGTGCAACTGACAATGCCGGTTCTCACTTCCGCGTCCAATGCGACAGCGGAATTAGTGACAGCGCTCGAAGACCCAATCGAGAATGCGCCGGCGTTGGCATTTAGCAGTAATAACGTGTTGACCGTGCCCACCGAATTTGCAGTCACCACGGTAGCCGTTACGGCAACTCGGCCCATCACGCCGTCTACAAATGGAAAAGGTGGGCTTGAACTACCGCCGATCCGATCGCGCTGAGACGCGCTTTTAGACAGGATTACATGATTACAGACGTCAAGAGGCTATCTTGCACATCTTGGAAATCCTGTAATCCTGTGAAAGGTTTTACTCTTTCGTTTGTTCTTTCGGCGTTATGAAGTAGAAACGAATCACTACCAAACCCGCTAACGCAGCGACACCGGCCAGCAACTCGAGTCCGGAGATTCCCGAGATGACCATCTTGCGCGCGATCACGAAGACGAGCACCTCGACTGCGGCACTCGTCCGGTGAAAGAGAAACAGCAAAGCGAGTTCTGCCGCGATCGCCACCAGCAACAAGTCTTGAATGATCCGATGTAAGGCATCATATTCATTGGTCTGACGCCACAGCATCGGAATATCCCGAATGATGATCTCAAAGGTCGCAATCGCAGCCGCAGCAAGGATCAAAATTGCGAGTAACGAGAGGAAGAAATGAACGGCGTTACCCAGATAACGATCGAGGAATCGTTCGGGCGCAGTTTCACCTCCACTTCGGGCCTGAGTTTTCTCGCTTTTTGCCATCGTGACAGGAGACTATCAGATCGCAGGTCTTAAATCCCACCCACGGCAGTAGGTGGATTAGTTTAGATCCTTTCTACCGGCTAATACTGAGTGCCTTCTGCCGGATCAGCGCATAAACTTCATCGAGCGCAGCGGGTACGCCCGCCGTCATGTTCACTGCGCCCGTCGGTGTAATCAACACCGTGTCCTCGAGTCGCATATGAATCTTTTTATCCGCAATCTCGAGCAATGGCTCGACGTTATAGACAACTCCCGCCTGAAGTGGACGATTCCGGTCAGGATCAACATCATGCGTTGAGATCCCGATCGTATGTCCGATGTAGCGTCCGACTGCCAAAAACTCTTTCCCGAATCCGTGCTTCTTATAAACTTCCTCAGCCACATCTTTTAACTGGGCCAGCGTGACGCCCGGCTTCATTGCGGCAATGATCGCATCTCGTGCTTCGAGTATGCAGCGATACATTTTCTCCTGCTCAGGTGTGAAGCGACCGTTGACCGGCCAGGTACGTGTGATATCCGAAGTGTAGTATTCATAGTCAGCGCCATAGTCCATGTAAACCACATCGCCGTCCATCATCTGGCGGTTGTTTGCCGAGTAATGGAGGGTTATGGTGTTT
>DASTTS010000513.1:0-18910 GCA_035760085.1 Pyrinomonadaceae bacterium | reverse complement strand
GGTTGGACCATACGCGGCCGGGCCACAGTATGTACTCGTGCCGTATTCATCGTTAAAAGACGTGATTAATCCCGAAGGGCCTGTTGGTCAATTCGCGAAGTAATCCGCGGAAATCCGCGGCTAAAATAAAACGCGAGGAAGAACGCGACGAGCATGATTCCAGCGGCGGTCCAGAAGGTCACGAAGAGCGACTGATCGCTCATGTAATGCAGTAAACCATCCGCCCCGAGATGTGCGATCGAGCTGCTGATCAGTACAGCTGCAATCGAAGGCCCGACGGCGCGCGCGAGGCTAGCCGTCGATTGCGTCACACCTAATACAACCCCCTGCTGCGCCGGTCCGACACTCTTCGACGCCAGACTCGTCAGCGCCGGTGTCGCCAGCGAGTTACCCATCGAAAACACGCCGCCACCAATCAGCAACCCTGCCAGCCCGCCGGCGGCTGGTCCAACAAACGGCACGGCAAACAAACTGATCGCAAAACACAGCGCTCCGACGATCACGAGCGGCAGCTCCCCAAACCGTTTCACCAACCGTCCAATCAATCCGCCCTGAATGATCACTGCGATCAGTCCGACGTACGCGAACAAGTAACCAGTATGTTGCGCGTCATAACCGAAGCGAAACATCGTGTACAACGAAAACGACGTCGTCATGATGGAGAAAGCGACTATGAACAAAAAATAGATCACCAAAACAAAAGCGAGTTTTGGCTCCTTCAATGCACGCGCGACTTGCCGGAGGCTGCGACCGCCCGCGAGGTTCTTCGCCGGATGATCCGCCGTGACCGTCTCAGGCAATGTGAAATACAGCAGCATCGCGTTGGCGAAGCACATCGCCGCCGCAAAGAAAAACGGCACGTGAATGCCCCAACGGCTGAGAATCCCTCCGATCGCTGGTCCAAATATAAATCCAAGACCAAACGCGGCGCCGATCATTCCCATGCCTTTGGCGCGGTTCTCTTCACTCGTGACGTCGGCGATGTAAGCCTGCGCGGTGGAAATGTTTCCACCTGTAATGCCGTCAAGAATGCGACCGATGAACAGCATCACGATTGTTTTGGCGAGTCCGAGTATGAGGAAACCGATGCCGGTGCCGATGATCGAGATCAATAACACGGGCCTGCGACCGTACTTGTCAGACAAACCGCCGAGGATCGGCGAGAAGATCAGTTGCATCACCGAGTATGAGGCGAAGAGGAGACCGACCGTGCGCGGCGTTGCGTTGAAGGCCGTGCCTTCCGCGTAGAACGGCAACACCGGAATCACGATTCCGAAGCCGACCAGATCGATGAAGACGGTTGTAAAGATTACGATGAGCGGTGAGCGCTTCATATCGGCGTTCAGCGGCGAAGATCCGCGTTACCTTCTGCCTCCACTTAACGCTCGATCGACCGAAGCTTGCCCGCCGCCGGCAATCAGCAGCGCTAACGCCATCGCCAGCAGAGTCAACGGATACTCGTATCCACGATTTGCCGCGAAGAAGCCGCCCGACCAGTGCACTCCCACAATCGCCGTCACCATCACGCACGCAATCAAAAACGCGGCGACACGTGTCAGCAAACCGAGGCCGACGAGTATCCCGCCGACAAACTCAGAAAAAGCGGCGGCTGCGAGCCAGAGCCATGCTGGTCGCATGAAACCAAACGGAGTGTTGCCCCCGATGTAGGTATTGAAACCGGGTCCGTTGAAACTGCCCAGAACTTTCTGCGCGCCGTGGGCAATCATTACGGCGGCGAGCCCTAAACGGATCGGCACTGTAAACCAGGTTGCAGAGGTGGCGATGATTCGTCGAAACATTTGTGTTCTGTTCCCGATGCGCTGTTTGAGTAGAGCGAGGGAGGATAGTAACATTCACGGGCATTACTTACATCAGCGCGCGTGAGGTTGAGACAAACTTTGACAGGATTACAGGATTCAACAAGATGAAGAGGATTCATCTTGTATGCGCCGTCGCGTTGTTGCTCGTTCTTCCGCTTATGGCCGCGGCGCAGGCGCCGCCGGAGATTGCGTTCACGGTCGCGATGTCGCGGCCGCACACGCATTTGTTTGACATTGAGATCACGATCAAGCGCGCCACAAATGGTCCACAGGAAGAACTGCTCCTGATGCCGGTTTGGACGCCTGGTTCTTACCTGATTCGCGAGTTTGAGCGACACGTGCAGGACTTCGCCGCCACCGATACCGCCGGCCAATCGCTCAAGTGGGAAAAGACAAACAAGAACACGTGGCGCGTGATCACAAACGGCGCGCGCGAGTGGCGGGCGACGTATCGTGTTTACGCGAACGAGCTTTCCGTGCGGACGAGTGAGCTGAACTCGGACCACGCTTTCTGGAACAACGCGAACCTGTTGATGTATCTCGAAGGCTTTCTGAAGTCGCCTTCGACAGTGCGTGTGCTCGCGCCTGATGTTTGGAAAGTCGCGACTGGACTGCCCGCGGCGCCGGGACAAAAAAATACTTTTCGTGCCGAGAACTTCGACATTCTTTACGACTCCCCGTTCGAAGCCAGCAACTTCAAAACGATCGTCTTCAACGTCAAAAGCGTTCCGCATCGCATCGTGATCGATGGAGAAGGGAACTACGATCCGGAACGTATGCGTCGCGACGTGCAGAAGATCGTCGAGACGCAGGTCGAGCTGATGGGTGGCGAGATTCCGTATCGCGACTACACGTTCATTCTTCATTTGCGAGCGAACGCGGGCGGTGGACTCGAACACTTAAACTCGACCGCGCTCGGCTATCCGCGGTTCGGTTTTCGCATTCGCAGTGGCGACCGTGCGACATCTGCAGCGCCGAATACAACTGATACGCCGGAACGCGATTATCGCGG
Source organism: Pyrinomonadaceae bacterium (assembly GCA_035760085.1). Lineage (GTDB taxonomy): Bacteria > Acidobacteriota > Blastocatellia > Pyrinomonadales > Pyrinomonadaceae > PSRF01. The sequence continues at coordinate 16,078 of DASTTS010000513.1, read as the reverse complement.
TTTCCTCGGACTCGTCTCACACGAGTTTTTTCATCTGTGGAACGTGAAGCGGATTCGGCCGGACGCGCTTGGACCTTTCGATTACACGCAGGAGAATTACACGAAAGTTTTGTGGGTCGCCGAAGGCATTACTGATTACTATGCCGATCTGGTTTTGCGACGCGCGGGATTGATCAGCGAGAGTGAGTTTCTGAGTGCGACCGCGCGCGCGATACAAAACTTGCAGAACACGCCCGGGCGGCTGGTGCAGAGTGTTGAGGAATCGAGTTTTGATACGTGGGTGAAGTATTACCGGCAGGACGAAAACTCGGTAAACTCGCAGATTTCGTATTACGACAAGGGCGCGTTGCTAGGGTTGTTGCTCGATCTCGAAATACGAAAACGCAGTGGTGGAGCGAAGTCGCTGGATGATGTAATGCGGTATCTTTATGCGGAGTTTTACAAGAAGAACCGCAACTATGGGCCAGTGGATTTTCAGAAGGCGAGCGAGTTGATGGCGGGCGCGAGTCTCGAGGAGTGGTTCAGTAAGTACGTGCGCGGGAAAGCGGAGCTTGATTACAACGCGGCGCTCGAGGCGGCGGGGTTAAAGTTGGACGTAAGTCCGGCGGCTGATGCGAAAATGTATTTTGGGGCTGATGTGGCGGAGGAAGAAGGTCGATTAATTGTGAAGCGGGTTCACGCGGGATCGCCGGCGTACGAGCAGGGGCTCAATGCGGGCGACCAGATTGTGGCGTTGGATAATATGAGGGTGACGAAGGATTTCTTCAACGCGCGCATGGCGGAGAAGAAGCCTGGCGACCTGGTGAATTTGTCAATCTTCAGGTTTGATAATTTGAGCTCGTTGCTGATCAGGTTGGGAGAAACGCGTGAGATGAGTTTTAGAATCGTACCGGTGGCGGCGGCGACGGCCGTGCAGAAACAGATCTATGCTAATTGGTTGAGGTAGTTGTAGACAGGATTACATGATTGACAAGATTTACATGATGAATCCTGTTAATTCTGAAAATCCTGTCATCCTGTCAAATGGCTGAACATATCAATTTCAGAATAGATGATCGCGTGGCGCGGATCACGTTCGCACGGCCGCCGCTGAACGTTCTCAACATCGCAATGATGCGTGAGATTACGGGCGCGCTCGGGGAGTGCGCGCAGCGCGAGCTGGTGGCGATCGTCTTCGATGCGGATAAGAGTTGTCGTGCGTTCAGTGCGGGCGTGTCGGTCGAGGACCACGTTCAGGACACGATTTTCCAGATGCTCGACGCGTTTCACTCGATCTTTCGTCTTCTAGAACAACTCGCGAAACCCACGATTGCCCTGGTTGACGGCGCGGCGCTTGGCGGTGGCTGTGAACTCGTCGCCGCGTGCGATATCGTCATCGCGTCCGATCGCTCGCGTTTCGGGCAGCCGGAGATAAAGCTGGGTGTCTTTCCGCCGGTCGCTGCCGTGCTCCTGCCGCGCGTCATCGGTGAAAAACGTGCGCGCGAATTGATACTGACCGGTGAGATAATCGACGCGGTGGAAGCGGGCCGGCTGGGTTTGTGCAACCACGTCGTGCCCGGCGCTCATCTCGAGGCAAAACTGCTCGAGGTGCTGGCGAAATTAAGAGAACTTTCAGGCACCTCGCTCGCGTATGCAAGGCAATCGCTCGACCTCGGTCGCGGGCGATCGATCGAAGCCGCGCTGGAGGAACAGGAAAACATCTACCTGCATGAGTTGATGAAGACTCAGGACGCGAACGAAGGCGTGAAAGCGTTCATGGAGAAGCGCAAGGCAAACTGGAGGCATCGATAAGGTGAGGAATTACTCGCGCAAAGGCGCAAAGGCGCAAAGGAAAACCTCCGGCACCGAAGGTCTTAACTTTGCGCCTTTGCGCCTTTGCGGGAGAAGTTTTTTCTTAATAGCGGTCGTCCTAACCTCTTTTAGCGTAGCGTTTCCCCAAACGAAACCGTCGCGTGCGCACGCCTCGATGTCGCCCGAAGCGAAGGCGCTTCTCGAAGAAGCGATCGGCGTAGTTTGCACGCAAGCCAAACTCGATCCGAAGAGCAGCGTCGCGATCGATGAGATGCAGGCGCGCCCGTCGCTCCCGCTGCACAGTCCGGAAGCACGCACCGGCGCCGAGCGCGCGCAACGACTGCTTCCCATCGCGAAAGAACTCGTCGTCAACTCGCTGCGCCAACTCTCAATTGACTACGGCTTTCAAAACTCTCGTAATTTCAACCTGCGCCTGCGTCAGGCAATCGCGCGCGTGAACTCCGTCAAACGCGTGAAGCCTGACATGGAATCGCGCGACAATGCCTCGGTCTATCTAAGCCGCCCGCATGTGATAACTTTCGGCACGATCTTCCTCGCAGGTTTGCGTTCCGATGAGGGAATGATCAGCGTCCTTGCGCACGAGCTGATGCACATCGCCGACGGTGATAACGACAGTTTGCGTTTACTCGTAAGCGCAGTCGGCAACAAAGCTTCGGATCTGACCGGGCTCGACATTCACGGGCAGCGTGGCGAGGAAGTCACGTGCGATTTGATCGGCGCGATGGCCGTGCGCGCTTACATCGTGAGCTCGCCCGGTTACGAATCGATCGCGCGTCGACTGGCACGTTCTATCCAACACAACTGCGTCGAGCTTGATGAAGGCGACGAAGATCACTTGTCACCGCGCAACACAATCCGCGCGCTGCTCGCGTTGAATTCCGGCCTTGTGCGCGAGTTGATCAACGATCGATTTTGATGCCACAAAAAAACACAATAAACAGCGGGGGCAAGCCACCCTTCCTGACTTGTTCATTTGCCTTGGGTGTCTTTTTGTGCATTTTTGTGGCCGGCTGTAAGACGGTTATCGATCGGCAGCAGAACGTGACACCGCGCGTGCTGCGCGATGTGCCTGCGCGGAATCTCGCGTACCGGCTCGCGCCGGATGTTTCGCCGCCGTCGGCTGAGATTGAGGATTCGGATAAGTTTGCCGCCGTCGCGAATGACTTCAGCACGAAGCGCAAGGATGAGGCGCTGTTGCGAACAGTCGTCTCGCCTGATGGAAGACGTGTGCTCGCTTTGTACGGCACCGTCGATGAACCCGGTTCGACGTTTCGCATCGATCTTTACAGCTCTGACGGGCAATTCCTGCGAAACCTGATCCCGCCCGATCTTTCGTGTGTGTTTCCTGAAACTGTTACGTGGTCGCCGGATGGAAACTTCATCAACTTCATCGCGCGCAAGCGTGTGCTGCCGAGTCCGAGCCCCACGCCACCAAACGAGCCCGTTGAGCCTGTGCTTGGCGCGTCGCCTGCGCCGTCACCATCGATCGCGCCGTTGTTTGCGCCCGTAGCGAGTTTTAGCACCGAACAGATCTACATCTGCAATCGCGACGGTTATGATCTTAAACCGCTGACGTCGCGCGAGGGGCTGATCTTTTTTTACTTCGTCTGGGCGCCGGACGGGCACGCGATGGCGGCACTTGCGTGCAAAGAAGATGAGTGGAACGCGCGGGAGCGACAGCACAAACTACCTGCCGGCAGGCCACGCCTGCTCGCGCCTGACGGCACCGAGCGTTTGCTTGATGATGCGTTGACTGATGCGTTGCCGGTGTGGTCGCCTGATGCGTCGAAGGTTGCGACCGCGTTCGATACCGATGTGGCGATTTACGATGCTGGCGGAAAGACGCCGACGCAGGCTCGTTTGCCGCTCGCCGATCAATTGCTTGCGGCGTCAGTGTCGTACGATCAAAAAACGACGGTCAAAAAAGCGACGAACGACAACACAAACGCGAGTAATCAAACGACGAGGTCGAATCCTTCAGTGCCCGCGTCGTTCAATCCGATCGTGAGACTCGATTGGCGCCGGCCGGAAACGCTCTACTTCCAAACCGCATACGTGCTGCTGATGCCAAACGAGACGATCAATACATTTCAACGTTGGCACGTATTGCACATCAGCGCGCAGGCGGCAGTCCTGAAGTGATTGCTTTAGCGCCTTCTGAAGAACATCAGCAGTAACAAGCCCAGGCCAATCAGCAGGAACACGATCGACCCCGGCCAGAGCCAGAAGCCGCGCCCACTGCTGTAACCTCCGACGACGATGCAGCCGGAAGATGCGAATAGAAATAATGTCGCAAGGGCGATTTTCAAATTCACTTGTTGAGCCCCAGTTTTGATGACAGTTTTAGACAGGATTACAAGATGTGCAGAATTTGCAAGATTCATCCTGTAAATTCTGTTAATCCTGTAATCCTGTTTAATGCTTTAGGCCGTTGGTTGTTGCTTCACCGCGTCCTGCACTTTCCCGAGCGCATCACGCGCGACATCTTCAACCTTCTCAACCAACTTCTCACCGGTTTCACCGATGTAATCACTCTCGATTTGCGTTGACGGCAACATCAATCCGATCGCCGTTCCCGCAGCCACCGCAACTGCACCGACCGCGAGCGGATTCTCGTGCATCATCCGTTCAAAACGAGTGGTCACTGCCGTTGCACTATTCTTCGCTTGCGAGCCGAAGTTACTCAGCGCGTCCGTCGTTCGAGATGCGAGATCGCTCGCAGTCTCTTTGACCTGATTGAACGTGCCTGTGCCCATGCTCTGTTGCGTCTGGCGCGGTTGACCCACGTCGCCCAGCCCGTAATTGCTGGACCTTCCCGTCGATAGTTTCCGTGGAGTTCGGCTATAGCTCGGACCACGAAAACTACGCATCGCCAGCATGCCCACTCCGAGACCAATCAACGCCAACGGAATCGGGTTCTTATAAAATGTATCTGCCACTGTTGTTCCCACCTCCTTGATCGCATTACCCGCTCGTCCAGCCATTTCACGCGCCGGCTCTGCCACTTCGGCAATTGTTTCACCAACGCTGCTCATAGCTCTTCCCACTTTACCGATCGTGGCTTCGCGAACGGTTTCCTTAACCTGGCTCATCAGATGTTCAGGACTAAGCCTCTCCTGGATTTCATTGATCGTCTGAGCCATGTCGGTTCTGGTATCTTCAATGTCAGCCCGCAATTGTTCGGTATTCTCATCGTAATCATCAGCGGATGTTGTAGTTGTCCGCGATTCATCTGAGTCCGCAGCAGCGCTTATTTGATTTGTTGCTTCATCCATGTTGCGTCCTCCTTCAAAGTCTCAACTGTCTCGCGCGGAGTCAGTTCTGTCTGTTGCAGCGCCAACATCGCTTTGCCAATCAACAACCAACCGATGCCACCCACCACGGCGCCAACAATCAACGCCGCGCCCCAGCCGGGCACGACCTTCGCCAACAACATGATGATGGCGGCGAGGATCGCCAGTAGTGCCGCGTACGCGACTGCTCCGCCGACAACGAGATAACCAATGTTTCGACCGACGTACTTAGCTTTCTGCGTGATCTCTACTTTTGCGAGCGCAACTTCCTGGCGGACCAGGCTGCCCATGTCACTCGCGAGATCGCCGAACAGATCGCCAAGCGGCCGGTTATCTAAAGGGCGATTTTCATTCAATCGTTGCATAACACACCTCCTGTACTACAAAGCCCGGTTCGGGTTCGGGTTCGGCTTTGGAGGCGTGGGCTGCTGTGCTCCGGAAATATGTGCGTTGAACGTTGGCTGCTGAGCTCCTGGATTCGGCGAGACTCGAGTTCCGATATTCCTCGAACCTTGCGTACTGGTGCTCATCGAGCTATTCGCTGCGTCCATCGACGACTTGATGATGCGTGCGCCGGCGAAACCCAAAAGGAATGCGCCGCCGATCATCAACGCAGGCTGGCGTCGACCAAAGCTCTGCACGTCGTTGAGTAATCGTTTTGGATCCTGCTCGCGCAGGTATTTCGCAACGCGATCGAGACTGTCTGCGGCTTTGTCGCCATACTGAGCGGCGAACCGCGCGATCGGTCCCTGACCTTCGTTGTTCAAAGTTTCACCAAACCGTCTGACTGCATTCACAACAGTCGACAGCTCAGATGCTGCGGTTTCTTTCTGACGATTGATTTGTGAGCTCGCTTGTTGTTGAACCTGACTCACAACTTCGTTGGTTGTTTGTTTGGCTTGTTGCAGGAGATCCTGACCGCCGGAACTTTGGTTCTGCGTGCCCTCGTTTTGCTGCTGTGAACCAGTTCCACTCTGGTGCTGTTGACCAACGGCACCGTGATTCTGTTGCGGAGTTATTGACGGGCTTTCATTCTTCGTACCGGTCGCGCCCTGGTTCTGCGTGCCGCCCTGGTTTTGAGAGCTAGTCGCACCCTGGCCGGGCGAAGGCGATTCCTGACCAGCCGGCTTGTTACTCGCTGCCATCTTTGAAGCAGTCGCAGCGGTGCCTTTCGGCTCTTTATCTTTCTTGTCCATTGAAACCCTCCCTAGGTTCGTTCTTGGTGAATTCGCCCTTGCGAAATGTGTGCCTTAGTCAACGATCGAATTATTTCGAAAAGAATTTATTGCGTTCATTTTCCTGTGAACAACAATTTGCGCTGAGTCACAAAAAGCACACTTCGAGTATCCATTCGAAGAGGAATACTGTTTGACTGGTACTCTTAATCAATTTATCCGCAAGGGGGACATACATGTCTACAAGTCAGGAAACGGGAACTTTCGATTTAGGGGATGCGTCGTTGGAAGACGATTTTGAGCATCGATCAACGCGCTCCCGGGGTGCGAATTACTCGGTGGAGCGAGCACGACCCGGCTTGCCATCCTCGAGTACAAAACGATTAGCAAAGGGGTTAGGGTGGTTCAGTATTGGTCTCGGTCTGGCCGAGCTGCTTGCGCCGCGCGCCATCGCAAACATCTCTGGTGTTTCAAACAAACACACAGGTTTAATACGGCTGTACGGTCTGCGCGAAATCGGTGCAGGTATCACCATCTTTGCTCAGAAACACCCGACTGAGGGCGTGTGGTCGCGTGTCGTTGGTGATGCGATTGATCTCACGAGTCTCGGCATTGCCGCCACTAATCCGGAAGCAAAAATGGGACGCGTTGCGTTCGCTACGGCGAATGTACTGGCGGTCACTGCGCTCGACGTGATGTGTGCAATGCAATTGAGCAAAGGGGCGAACCGTGGTATTCACGCGAAGGGAACATGCATAGTAAATCTACCGCCTGAAGAGGTTTACACCTTCTGGCGCAACTTCCAGAATCTGCCGCGCTTCATGCGACATGTCGAGTCTGTTGTCGACATGGGCGAAGGTCGCTCACACTGGAAAGTCAAAGGCCCTGCGGGAATGGAAGTGGAATGGGACGCGACGATGATCGCTGACGTTCCGGGTGAAGTCATTACGTGGCGTTCACTGGAGGGCGCAGACGTCGATCATGCGGGTGCCGTTCGCTTCGAGCGCGCTGCCGGTGGTCGCGGCACGATCGTCAAAGTCAACATCGAATATAACCCCGTTGGCGGTGTTCTCGGCGCAACGGTGGCGAAACTGTTTGGTGAAGAACCGGAACAACAGTTGGACGACGACCTCCGTCGGTTCAAACAAGTTTTGGAAGTTGGTGAAGTTGTAGTTTCTGACGCGACGCTGCTCGGCACGCGCTACATGCAACAGCGACCAGGCCAGCCGGCGAGTGCAAAGGAACTGGAAAGCGCCGAGATGTTGCCCAGCGAAACTGCGACCAATTACGGATCCGAAGGGAGGTACACACAGCGATGAGAGCGAACTGTTGGTATGGCAAAACGACGGTGAGTGTCGAAGAGGTTCCGGATCCACAGATCCTCAACCAGCGCGACGCGATTGTGAAAATCTCTTCGACGGCAATCTGTGGTTCGGATCTGCACCTCTACAACGGCTTCATTCCGACGATGCAACGTGGCGACATTCTTGGTCATGAGTTTATGGGTGAAGTTGTGGAAGTTGGTCGCGAAGTGACCAATTTGCAGGTTGGCGATCGCGTAGTGGTGCCTTTCCCGATCGCGTGTGGCAACTGTTTCTTCTGCAAGGACGAAATGTTTTCACTGTGTGAGAACTCGAACCCGAATGCGTGGATGGGCGAGAAGATGTTTGGTCACGCGGCCGCCGGCATCTTCGGCTACTCGCATTTGACGGGTGGTTACGCGGGCGGTCAGGCGGAATATGCGCGTGTGCCTTTTGCGGATGTCGGCCCGATCAAAGTGCCGGATTATTTGAGCGACGAACAGGTGCTCTTCCTTTCAGACATCTTCCCGACTGGTTACATGGGCGCGGAAATGTGCGACATCAAGCCGGGCGACACGATCGCGATCTGGGGTTGTGGACCGGTCGGACAATTCTCGATTCGCAGTGCGTTCCTGCTCGGTGCGGAGCGCGTGATCGCGATCGACCAGGTGCCTGAACGTTTGGCGATGGCCGAACAGGGCGGCGCGGAAACGATCAATTACGAAGAACAGAACGTGTACGAAGCGTTGATGGAAATGACTGGCGGTCGCGGACCGGACGCGTGTATTGACGACGTCGGTATGGAAGCGCACGGGCCTGGATTGATCTTCGCTTACGATCGCGTGAAGCAGGCAATGATGCTGGAGACTGATCGACCGCACGCGTTGCGTGAAGCGATCATGTGTTGCCGCAACGGCGGCGTAATCTCGGTTATTGGTGTTTATGGTGGGTTCATCGACAAGTTTCCGATGGGTTCGGTAATGAATCGAGCATTGACGATCAAGACCGGCCAGGCGCATGTGCAGCGGTATATGCGACCGTTGCTACAGATGATTGAGAACGGCGACATCGATCCGAGCTTTGTCATCACGCACCGGATGAGTCTCGAGGATGCGCCACATGCGTACGACATCTTCAAGAACAAACAGGACAACTGTATCAAGGTGGTGCTGAAGCCGAATTGGGATGGCACGAATGGCGGCGGCGTGAAGGATGACAGTTATACAGTAGTGCACTAGGAAATTCTGTAAATCCTGAATCCTGTAATCCTGTCCTTAACTAGCTCAGTTATTAGACAGGATTACAGGATTTACAGAATGAACAGGATTAATGCGCGCGATCCGACCCTTGCGTTTTCACGATCTTGTTGTAAACGCCAAACAGCATGAATGGCGCTACCCAATCACCAACAAACAAACTCGCGTTCTTCTTCCCCATCATTCGCAGAATTGCCGACGTACCAATCGATCCGATGGCTGCCCACAGAAATAAGTCTGACGGAAGCTTCGCCGTCTGTTGCTCGATCGTTCGCGCGACGGTTCCTTCAGCGTGTTGACTTATCTGGCTTGAGCCCTGATCCGTCTGCCCTGTACCAAAACCTGTCTGTCCCATGGTTGAACTCATATTCTTTCCTCCCCTTGACCTTATTATTTCAAACCTGTGCGCTGTCGAGTACACACTCTGACAGCCAATTGCGCACGTTCACGAGATGCTCCTCCTCGTGCTCGAGCGCTGTTTCAAATTCTTCTTTCATCTCTTCGTAACCGAGATTGTCCGCAAGCTTGATCAATAACTGCCAACCATCGTTGTCAGTCAACTCGGCCGTCAGCATCGCCTGCAAGCACTGCGCCAGCGAGCTTCTCGGATCCGTCAACACTTGCATGATCCCCATCGAAGCCACGCCGACGAGGTCCGCAGACGGACTCTGTACCGTCGGATCACCACCAATCTCGATGATTGCGTTGTTAATCAACAGAAAGTGCTCGAGCTCTTCACTGCCGATGTGTTCGATGTCTTCGAGCGTTGGCCCCGGCGCCGACTCACCCAACGTCTGGCATTTGTTCAGCAACGCTTCGTAAAGACGCACGCCCGTACGCTCGAAAGCGAGACGCTCACTCAGCTTATCGAGCAAAACTGCCATGCCGGCTTCCTCTTCATCGGCTTCGCCCTCTTCAGACGCGGGCATCATCGGCATCGATCCGATCGGAAAACCTTCAGCGATGTACTCGCCGCGAGACTCGGCAATGTCTTCAGCCCCGCCTTCAGAGCTCGGAGTTGCACTGGTTGCTCCTTCGATAATCTCCTCGGCCAGTTCGGGTGACGTTTGCATACCGGTGCGATTACCGGTCACTGCTTGTTGTGCTCCTGTTCTTGTCATGCTGATGCTCCCCTTGCAAATGCGCTTTTACTTTCAGTCAACTCGGTTCCGGGCGTCCACGTGTAACCTGCCGCAACGATGTCAGACGGCGATCCCTCCGAGTTCATGTGTTCGCGATACGCGATCGACTGCGGTGCACGATCCGCCTCCTCGTCTTTCTGTATGAACTGCGTTCCCGCTGCACGCAAATCGACTTCCGCGTTCAATGTTTCGCGAACGAATTGACGATGACTTTGATAGTCGATCGGCTCAGGCAGCGTTTGCGGCAGGATTTCCGCGGGATCGCGATTTTCCATGCTCTTGAACATTTCCATCACGAAGTGCAGCTGACCCAGTTCGTAATCAACGAAACGTGTCCAGATGTCTTTTATGCGTGGATTCGTTTCGTACTGCATGCAGCCGAGGTAGTTGTAGACCTCCATCGCCTCATGCATCAGCCATTTCTCCAGCGGTGACTCTTTCGGATCGAGCAGCGATTCATACTGGGTGGTGTGCTGTTCCTCGATCGATGCGATTTCCGCATAAAGCTGTCGCGCGATTGGATCGGCAAACATCGGACCGATGGTCATGTAGTAGTCATGGGTCTGGTTTTCGGCGGCCGTGATCGTGAGTGCATGAAGTTTTGTGAGCGGATCCGCCGTGGTGCAGTCGTAGTGTTCGCGCAGATCGTCTTCGGGTGCGCGATGTTCGACCATCGTCGGGCGGCCGGGCATGATGTCGCTGTAGTTTTGAATGATGTTGTTTGCGTCAGCGCCCATCACGCGATCCATTAATGCGGAGAACCTGTACAAATGATCGAAATCTTCGAGCAGGCCGAAGCGGTAAACTTGCGCGAGATATTCGTCGGGCTCGCGCAATGCGACGCTCGCAGTAACTTCGATTGCGACCTGTTCAAACCCGATTGTGGTTTCGAGTGGTGATAGATCGGCGGGCAACAGCCAGTTGACCATCGTTTGCTGGTGTTGCTCCACGCGCCTGACTCTTGCCAGTGGCAGGCGTAATTCGCCGTTCATCATGCGCGCCATGGCGTGTGATGTGCGAATTGCGTTGGCCTCGAGGCCGTTCATCAGGATGATGCGAACGCGCGTGAACGCGTCGTCATCGAGTTTGCTTGTTGGTGCTTGCACGAGCTCACGCCAGGTAAAGCGCTGGTCGTCGAGCGGTGTTCCTTTTTCTTTAAAGATGTCGAGAGACATATAACTCCTTTTTCGCACACGTGTGTTGTTAGTCGGTGCGCGCACAGTAGAGAGGTTGCGAGTTGAGTTCGGTACGGTGAGAGACGTTGCGATTAAATGTGTGGTGTTGGGAAAGTTTTCGTGATTATTGATCTCTTTCCGATAGCAACAATCCTATTTTTTAAGAAACTCTAATCACGAGATCACGGCTGCAAATTAACTTATCCTCAATTGCTTCAAACAATTCCACTATTCCATTCGACGGGAACAACTCTTGCACCACTGAGAACGTGGGAGGACCGGGCCTGCTGGAGGCAAGCCAGATCCCGGGGGAGTTAAAGGGACTGGCAGCCGGCGTAACATGGGCGTGTTGCGCCGTCGGGCCAGCGGGTCCGGTTTGAATTAACAAGAAATCCTGTAATCTGTCTAACATTCCTTGAGTCGTTTCAGAGCGCGCATTAACTCGAGTCCTGTGTCCCAGGTAATCTCGTCTTCTATTTCGCAGAGTTGCGCGCCGCCAATCTCAAACGGCAAATTCAAGCCCTTCTTCACTACAAGCAACAACCGTCTCTCAAACTGCACGAGCCCCGCCCCGATCTGAATCAAGAGCAGATCGTCGATGACGTCGTTGGTAATCGCGATCACGCCCGCTTCACACCGCCTCAACACCGCGAGCGTCTTGTCGACCGGCCAGTGATCGCCGCGATCGACAGTCTCAAACTCAAGATCCGCGAGCTCGAGTCCGTTCGTGATGTGCTTTACGAGCTCCGGCGTCGTCGAATGTGAGATGAAAACGCGCGGTGTTTTTCTTACAACCATTTTCTCGCTCGCTGCTACAGCGTTAAGTTGCTGTCGCTCGGTCCGATTCAAATAAGCTTCGAGTTCGTGTGGGTAAATATGAAGCCGTGTCGGCTGTCCTTTGCGACCAATGGTGAGCGCTCCGACCTCCGCCGCGTGGCAGATATGAAAGAAACTCGCCGCGTGTGCTTCGAGTTGTTCCTCGTTATCGCCTTGAAGCACCTGCGGATGATGTCCGCGCCAGAACTCGCCGATATCGAGATGCGTGACGAGCTCCAGCTCCTGTTCACGAATCCACTCCAGGCCGGTGTGATACGCCGTCGTGTTGTTGAGCACCGTGCGATAGATCTCAGCCTCGGGATTCAGACATTGCGCCAGTTCCCAACCGAGTGGGGTTAGTTTTAGCCGCTCTCCATTTCTCGCAAGAATTTTCCAAAACTCGTATGCCGACACTTTGCGTGCGTCGAAGATGCGTTTTCGAAACGCGTCCATTGCCTGTGCGGTTGTGATTCCGTCCGGATGGTGCTTGAGAAACCGAATCGCTTCACGAACGTCGACTGCCGTGGCGAGCACCGGGAGGGTTTCTGGTTTGTCGCGACCTACGATTTGAAGTGAAGGCTTCATGGTCGTTAGAAGGAGGTTGGGATTCAGTGAGGCCTTGCAAGGTTGTCTGCAAGTCTTATTGGACCATCTATTTGGAGAATTCAATATTATGAATCCTGTCATTCTGTAAATCCTGTCATCCTGTCTAACGACTAAGTTAGTCTTGGACAGGATTACAGGATTTCAGGATATTCAAGAATCATGGTCCAAATCTCCCACGGTATTCGTTGGAGAAGAGGAAACCGAAGATCATGTGCCTGATGTTGCCCGGATCGTTCGTGAGTGTGGTGACCCAGTTGTCGTAACCAATCGTATCGGGATCGCGGCGCAGGTATCCGAAGTATTGCATCGCTACAAACGCCCGGATGAAAAACTTGTCCTCCACCGCTTTGCTTTCAACGATCTCGCGCAACACCTGCCCGCGCGATTTCTGATTCGCATCGAGCGCGGCTATCAAATCGGCCTTGTTAGTTAGAGTGATCTCCGCATTCTGCTCGAGCGCGTTTACATACGCGGAATTCGAGAGACCGTTATAACGGCTCGTGAATTCATTACGCTGCACAAAGGCATCCGTGTAAGCTGCCTTACTGAGTAGCTCCGACTGCGGCGACTGCGCACCTCCGACCTGGGCCATGTCAGGCACAAACTCTACATACAGCGGCCGCCGATCAAATCCGACTTCGTAGAACCGGTAAGCCCAGTAACCACGACCACGAAACTCATCCGATAGGAAGAATCCGGACGACACGTGTACTCGATCACACGACGGATTAAGATTTTCGCCAAAGCCACCATTCGGACAGCCACCCAGCGTCGCGACCCAGTTAGCAAAGCCAACCGAGTCCGGCAGTCGACCGAGAAAATCGATGTACTGCTGCGTCACGAATGGCTCAACTCCATCGATCGGGTTTTGTGTGGCCGGAGTTGTGTCGTTGTCTACGATCGTCACGGTGGCGGTCGCAGTCACACCGAATTGCGCGCCGACTGCGCTGCCGAGCAAGACAAAAAACGTCTCATTACCTTCGACGTTCACGTCGTTCACGATCGGAATCACAAACGACTTATTTGTTTCGCCCGCAGCGAAGCGCAACGTGCCCGCGGTTGAACCAAAATCGCATCTCTCCGAGGCTTTGCCATTGACAACGCTACACGCAGCCAGGGCTGCCTGATCGAATGTTCCAAAACCGACTGTTGCCGGACTCGCAACATCTCCCGTCCGCGTCACGGCGATCTCCAACGACCCACTGCCCTCGTTTACGGCAGCCGTCGCAGAAGTAAACTGCACGGTATTAACTCTGGCAGCCGTGAAGGTAAGATTTTGATCGCTCGTTAAGTTTGGAATCTGAATTTCAGCAAACTGCTGCTGGATAGCACCCTGCGTCTTTGGTCCATAAACGAACCCGCCACCGTCGAGGATAGAAACCGAGAACGAATTGAACGACTTTCTTTCACCAAAGCTGAAGTTTCCGTTTGCGTCAGTGAATTTGAAATCGATAAACGCGAGCCCCTGATTGAGATCGACTCGAACTCCAGGAAGCGGTTGTCCGGTGCTGGCCTCGATCACACGGCCGGAAATCACGTTGGATGGCCGTTTAGCGCCAATAAAATCCACCGTCACGCTGGTCGTCAGGTTTTGAATGATCTGGCTTTCCGGGAAGATGTCGTAGGCCGTGAACTGATCGGGGATGATGGCATACGACATATTTCTTTGTACGTTCGGGAAAGAATAAAAACCATCTGCGTCCGTGAACGTTACGCCCTGCGGGAAACCTCCTGCCGAAATGATCCTGAGCCCAACGATCGGCTTGCCCTGGTTGTCTCTCACGTGTCCGGTGATGTTGGCCGGCTGGAAAGTACCCGTGAAATCGAGACCGGTTATGTTTGCGTTGGTGATCGTGACGATACGGCTCGGCGGATTGAAGCTATGGAAAATGCTCACGGGTTCGACCGTGTATTGGCCCGCGGGCAGGTTGACGAATTCATAGCTGCCGTCATCGTCATGCCGGATCAGCGCGTTCACCGGGCCAGTTAGTCTGACTTGCCCGGGGAACGATGGACTATCGTAAGTAACCTTCCCTGAAAGCGAGAACGTCGGCGCTGGTGTCGGCGTCGGTGTCGGACTCGGATTGGGCAGTGATTGCCAGTCTGGTCTGAAGTCGAGAGCGGTAGTCAAACACTTGAAGTTAGTGTTATCCGTGTTCACCGTGCAGATTTTGTTGTCCTGCGTAAACACTATCGACAATCCGTCCGCTGACCATGACGGTGAGCCGGCGAAGAAGTTGAATAACTTTCGCGGATTCGTTCCGTCGGCGTTCATCACGTAGACACCGCTGACACCGATGCCGTTATTTGTAGAACGCCTGAATAGGATTCTCTTTCCGTCAGGAGACCAACTCGGATCGAAATCGGTGGTTGGCCCATCAAAAGTTTGCTGGATGCTGGTGAGCTGTGTTTGACCGGTGGCATCTGCGTTCATGACGAAGATTTCACGGTCAGTCGCGTAGACGAACTTAGTACCATCGGGCGACCAATCGACCTCATTCAAAAGTGTGGGACTGCCCGGCAGTTTATAGGAGCCACTGCCGTCAGCGTTCGCAATGAAAACAGATCGGGTGCTGTTAGGGTCGAACCCACCGCCGATATACGCCAGTTGTGAGCCATTGGGCGACCAGGTGGGCCGACGGGTAATACTTGAAACGTCACTTGCCACCTTCATGAGCCCGGTGCCATTCGCGTTGATGATATGGAGCTCGACGACTGGAGTTATGGGCACAAAATTCCGCACTATAAATGCGAGCTTTGAACCATCAGGAGACCACTTTGGTCTTTCTCCACTCGGGTTGGTGTTAGGCAGTAGCTTCTGGTCAGTGCCATCGGCCTTGATCGTATAAATGCCACTCGGCACCGGGGAATTGCGCGCGCCTTCAAAGCCAATCAGGCCGTTCAGTTTTTGCAGAACAGGTGCGGCAGCGACGGTAATGCTCGCAGTCGACGAGTTGTTTGACGTATCAGGATCGACAATTGGTGAGCTTACCGAAGCGGTGTTGTTGATAACCGTTCCTTCAGTTAACGACCCACTCACGCTCACACTCAAAAGGATCACTTCCGTAGCGTTCGCCGCCAGTTGTGAGAAAGTCACACTCACGTTATTGCCGCTGCCGCCACAAACGCCGTTCCCGGTGGCAGAACATTTAGTCAACGTCAGGCCAGCGGGCAGATTGTCTGTGACAGTTACATTCGCAGGCAGCGCGCCCTTGTTCTTCACAGTCAGAGAGTAGGTCAACAAACTTCCGGGCGCGGCCAGGTTTTGCGCAGCTTTCTTCGCGATCGAGACGTCAACGAAATCCACGAGCGTTTGGGTCGTTGCGGTGTTGTTGGAGGGAAGCGCGTCGGTTTCGGTGATGGTCGCGGTTGCCGTATTTGTAATTGTTCTGACTGCGGGAGGCGTGATGATGATCGTGACTGTTGCTGATGCGCCGCCGGTCAGCGTTCCGATGTTGCACGTAACCGGAGCTGTTCCCGAACAACTGCCCGCGGTCGAATT
>DASTTS010000512.1:0-9320 GCA_035760085.1 Pyrinomonadaceae bacterium | reverse complement strand
CGACCGTAGCCGAGCTGCCGGCGCCGCAACTCGTTATCGATCAATTCATGGTCGACAGGCAGTCCGGCGGGCAAGCCTTCGACTATCGCGACGAGCGATCGTCCGTGTGATTCTCCTGCTGTGGTGAAACGAAGCATGTATTCGATCTCTGCGTAACCTCTGCGTTCTCTGCGTCTCTGCGGTGAGATTTACCGCAGAGGCGCAGAGGACGCAGAGGTTACGCAGAGTTATTCCGCTAATCCTAACACCTTGCGGTGAATTCCTGTCTTCAATACTTCGACATTGAAGTTAATCAGCAGTCCTACTTTCCAGCCTCCGAGTTTGAGATAGGTAAGTAACTGCGCATCGTGAATAGATGTCAAAGCTTCAACAGATTTTATTTCAACAACCACAGCGTCATTGACAAGCAGGTCCAAACGATAACTGCAGCCGAGGTGAATTCCCTTGTACTCTAAAGGCAAAGGCCATTCGCGCTTGAATGGTATTTCCTTCAGAAATAACTCGCGAGTCAAACACTGCTGGTAAGCTGACTCCAATAATCCCGGGCCGAGGTGACGATGGACCTCGATGGCCGCTCCAATGATCTCCCTGGTGAGGACGTTAACATGGGTGAACATGTTACGGGGTTCCTTTCGCAAAATTAATTTACAACAGTTCTTCAGAGAAAATATTTCCGCGGCCCAGGATTCCGTTCGGATCGAGGGCTTTCTTTATGGCCGCCATCGCACGCAATTGATCGTCGGTATAGAAATAACGCAGGTAGTCGCGTTTCAATTTGCCGACGCCGTGTTCAGCCGAAAGCGTGCCGCCCACCGAGGCTGCATACTTTAGAAATTCAACATATAAGTCACGCGCGCGGGCGCCTTCCGCGTCGTCGCGCGGCAAGATATTAACGTGGACGTGATTGTCGCCGATGTGGCCGAAGATCGTGTAGCGCAGACCGCTGGTTCGTAGTGTGTCCTTATATAAACGGAAGAGACCGGCGAAGGCGTCGTCTGGCACGGCCATGTCGGTCGAAACTTTGCGTTGCTTATAGTGCGCGAACCATTCGTTCATCAGGACGGGGAGTTGATGACGAAACTCGCGCAGCTTCGCCTGGTCTTGTTCGTTCGTCGCAAACCACGAATCGGATAAAGCATGGTGCTCGTCGAGGAGTGTCATCCATTCGTTTAGCACTGTCTCTTCAGTCGCTTCATTTGTTTCCTGCTCAAAAAAGATCGCACCGACAGCTTCGCGCGGAATGTTTGGATACTTCTCGCGCAGGAAGTTCAGCGACTCGTTGTCGAAAAACTCGAGCGCACGCGCATCAGCACGCTTTCTTGCACCGGCGACGAGCGCGAGCACGTCGGCTTCGTCTGCGAAAAACACAACGCCACTCAGCAGTCCTTCTGGTTTGGGCAGCAGCCGGACTTCGATCTCGCAGATGACGCCAAGCGTACCCTCACTGCCAATAAAGAGATCGATCGCGTCCATTTCGGGCGCGATGAAATAGCCGCTCGCGTTCTTGCGCGTCGCAGGCATGCGAAAGTCAGGTAGCGTCAGCTCGATCGATTTGCCGAGACGAAGCTTTCTGTTTGCGTCAGCGCGCAGCTCGCCGCGGCGTAGATCGATCACTTCACCGGACGCAAGCACTATTTTGAGACGACTAATGTAGTTACGGGTCGGGCCATACTTGAATGTCCGCGCGCCGGAAGCGTTAGTGGCGACATTGCCGCCGACGAAACAGCCGCGCTCTGTTGGATCAGGCGGATAGAGTAACCCTTGCTGATCCACGGCGCGTTGTAGATCGCTGAGGATCACACCGGCTTCGACTACGGCATACCCGCCGTGATCGTCGTGAACGATGGTTTTGATGTGGTTCAGTTTGTCTGTGGCGAGGACGATGCCGCCGAAGGCCACGCGCCCGCCGACCGTCCCTGTACCCGCGCCCGATACTGTAACCGCGACGCGATCGTGGTTCGCGCGCGCGAGTGTCTCAGAGACGTCGGCGATGGTCTCCGTTAAGACGACGCGATCTGCGTGGCCGTCGCGGATGAAGCTGGCGTCTGTTAGAAATAACTCGATCTCGTCCGGCTGCGACTTTGTTTGCATACAGGATTTACAAGATTTTTCAAGATTTACATGTCAATCCTGAACCATCTTGTAAATCCTGTCCTCACATCACCTGCAATTCACGCTCGCGAAGTACCTTTATGCGGTCTCGTAGTTCCGCGGCCTTTTCAAACTCGAAACGCTTCGCTGCCGCACGCATCTCGACTTCCAAGCGCGTTATCGTCGCTTCGATATTCGCTGGTGAGTAATCCTCAATCTCCTCAACTTCGGATGGCAGTTTGAAGTAATCCGCTTCCGACGCCGTAATCAACGTCGCCTCGATCGGCTTCACGATCGTCTGCGGTGTGATGCCGTTCTCCCGATTGAACGCCTCCTGTATCGCTCGCCGCCGCTGCGTCTCTTCAATCGCGCGCTTCATCGACTCCGTCACACGATCCGCATAGAGTATCGCCTTCCCGCGCGCGTTACGCGCCGCGCGCCCGATCGTCTGTATCAACGACTGCTCCGACCGCAGAAAACCTTCCTTGTCCGCATCGAGAATCGCGACGAGCGAAACTTCCGGCAGATCCAATCCTTCACGCAACAAGTTAATTCCCACCAGCACATCAAACTCGCCACGCCGCAAGTCGCGCAGGATCTTGATGCGCTCGAGCGTCTCGATGTCCGAGTGCAAGTAGCGAACGCGAACTCCAACCTCCGTAAAATACTCCGTCAAATCCTCCGCCATCCGCTTGGTCAACGTCGTCACGAGGACACGCTCGTGCTGCTCTGCGCGCTGCCTGCACTCTTCGAGCAAGTGGTCGATCTGTCCCTTGACCGGACGCACTTCCACCTCCGGATCCATCAATCCAGTCGGCCGGATGATCTGCTCGACTACTTCACCACTCGCCTTCGTTAACTCATACGGCCCCGGAGTCGCAGAGACATAAATAGTTTGTCCGATACGCGATTCAAACTCGTGAAAGTTCAACGGACGATTATCCAAAGCCGACGGCAAACGAAATCCATACTCGACGAGCGTCCGCTTGCGCGACTGATCGCCTTCAAACATCCCACGCACCTGCGGCACCGACTGGTGCGACTCGTCGATGATGATCAGCGTGTCGCGTGGCAGGTAGTCGATAAGCGTCGGTGGCGGCTCGCCGGGCTTCTTGCCGGTGAGATGTCGCGAGTAGTTTTCGATACCACGACAAAAACCCATCTCTTTGATCATCTCGAGATCAAACATCGTGCGCTGGTGTAGTCGCTGCGCTTCCACCAGCTTCCCTTCCTGAATCAACTTCGGCTCCCACCACTCGAGCTCCTCGCGAATCGTCTTGATCGCGCGTTTGATCGTCGGGCGCGACATCACATAGTGAGTCTTCGGATAGATCGGCACGCGCGACGTGTGCTTCGTGATCACTTCGCCGAGCAACGGATCGATAGTCGAAACCGAATCGATCTCATCGCCCCACAACTCGATGCGATACGCCTGATCCTGATAACTCGGGAAAATCTCGACCACGTCTCCACGCACACGAAACGTGCCGCGCTGGAAGTTGATATCTGAACGTTCGTATTGCAGCTCAACGAGCCGCTGTAACAACACGTCGCGTGACATGCGTCCGCCAGGCTCGACGAAGAAGAGCAGACCGTAATACGCGTCCGGATCGCCGAGACCGTAGATGCACGACACACTCGCCACCACGATCACGTCGCGACGTTCAAACAGCGCGCGCGTCGCAGACATGCGCAGCCGATCGATCTCTTCGTTGACGATCGCTTCTTTCTCGATGTAGACGTCGGCGGCGGGAACGTACGCCTCGGGTTGGTAGTAGTCGTAATAAGAAACGAAATACTCGACCGCATTCTGCGGAAAGAGCGTGCGAAACTCCTGAAAGAGCTGCGCGGCGAGCGTCTTGTTGTGTGCCAGCACGAGCGTGGAGCGCTGCACGCGCTGGATCACGCTCGCGATCGTGAATGTTTTGCCGCTGCCCGTGATGCCGAGCAGCACCTGATCTTTGGCGCCGTCATTCAGACCGCGGACGAGCGCCTCGATGGCAGCAGGCTGATCACCCTTGGGTTGATATTCCGAATGTATCTTGAACACGGATTTACACTGATTAAAAAATCGGATTTACCTGTACATCTTGGTAAATCTTGTAAATCCTGTCAAAAACGGTCTTATAACCCGAGCTGATGAATGGATTCGGAGGCGGCAGATCTGAGTTCCGGGGCGAGGGCTGTATTTGCGGCGAGGCGTTGCAATGTAGAGGCGACTTCAGGTTCACCACTCGTGGCGAGCAGTCTGATCACGGCAAGACTCAAATCGAGACTCGGATGTTTCTCGATCACACTCCCAAGCGGCTCGACGACCCCGGCCTTCGCGACGAGAAACAACAACGAAAACGCGCTGTAACAGTTTTCGTGATTCTCCGCCATCAAGTCGTCAATCGCTTCGTACAACAAACCCGAATCGGCAAGCGCGCTACCGATGCGACGTCGTTCTTCCGGCGAGCCATCGCGCAGTGCGTCGTTCACGAGTGTTGCCGCCTGATCGGGATCTATCTCGTAAAGATCGCGGACGGCTTTCTCGCGCACCGATGGCGATGGATCGTCGAGCAGTACAGCGAGTTGATTGAAGGGAGTGTTCTGTGGCTTGTGACGACGCTCGGCGAGTTCGTGCGCAGCTTGACGAAGCGTGGCTACATCTCGAGCCCATCGCTCGTCTTCAGTGCGCCTCGTCGGGACTTTCTTCATGTCAATCCTGAAAATCCTGTAATCCTGTACAACAACTGACTCTACCCTTCGTACGCAGCCAGACTGAGCGGCGCACTCTCCACAAACTCCGGCTCAGTCACGACCTCAACCTCCTTCGGCTCCTCCTCATGACTAATCAACCGGAACTTCGTCAACACCAGTCGACTAACCGAGAAACCGGTACTGCTGTCCAACACACACAACTGCTCAGCCACCACACGCTGCGAGACGCGCTCGAGCGCCTGCTCCAACTCGCGTCCGGCAGTCGCCACATCATCAGCAATGATCATTTCGAAATCCTGACCACCACTGACTCGACGTCGCGAGTGATTCTGCAACAACACACCTGCTTCTTTATGAATTCGCCCTGTCGCGACAATCACGAGGTGCGCAGCTTCAGTATCGATCTCGAGATCGACCGCCCAACGCGCGAACGCCGGAGTCAGATCGCCATCACGCGTCACGATCAAAAACGACTCGCCACAGATGTTTGCCATCAACTGCCCGTAACCGTTGCCATCCGCTGGTCCAAGCGCGATCTCACGCTCCGGCACACCCATTTCGCGCAACAGAAAATGAACCCGGCTCACGAGCCACGACCCGTCTTCGAGCAATGACGACGCAAGCTGCGTCGGCGCGATCACTTCCTCGACATTCTCGTCAGCCACGGGCGCCCCGCACTCGCTGCAAGTTGCATCGCTGACAGTCACAACAGCGAGCGCGTGTGGATTCGGCAGGCGAAAGAGTGCGTGTCCTGTCTTGCGGCAACTGATCTGAACTTCTCGTTCGACAAGTCCTGCGTCTTCGAGACGTTGAATCGGCACGTCTGTTGATTCCGTCTGGCCCGTGAGCAGCTTGGCAGCGTAGCCTTCCTGGTGCGCGTTGCGCGCCGTCCGCAGAAACATGCGCGCGCTTTCGTCTTCGAGTTTCGAGGCGGCGATGATGCGCTTGCTCATCGTTTCTTTGCGCAGGCTCGTGTAGAGCGAATCTGCGTCCTGTCGCTCGACGAAGGTTCTGAATCCGCGTGCCATCGCGGCACCGCTCGTCTCCCAGTCCGAAAACGAGATCGTGATCTGCTGTTGCTGCGCCATTAGTAAACTGTGCACGTCGTGACAGAACGAGTCGAGCTTTCGGAACGGCTCGGGAGTGTGGGCATCGTAAACGATTCCGGCGCGAGTGGAATCATCGTCTTCGAAGACGAGGAAGAGAATGTAATCCTGAAAGCAGAAGAGATCGCCGCGTACGTACGGCTCGCCGGTGGTTGACTCGGTGGAGTTCGCGAGCGCGGTTTCCAGTTCGTTGACGTGGTCCATGCCGGGCACGACGTCTTCGAAACAGCGGAGACGGTGTGAGCGGATCAGCGGGACGAAGTTTCGTTCTTGTAGTTGCTGGAGCAACGCGATCCGGCCGGCAGTGTCAACTGCACCGTTCAGGGTTTTGCTTTCGAGAAATAGCATCGGGGTTACCTCGAGGTTAAAAGGATTTCTCACGCGGCGGCGCGGCGGCGCAGCGACGTTGTGCCGCCGCGTGAGAAATATTATTTACCAACCGTAATCGTTACCGTCTGTCCACCATTTACTGTCGCTGCATAACGTCGCTGTCGCGCGATGCGCAGCGCGAGCGCTTCGTAACTGTCCATGCCGGGCCTGGGATTTGCGATTGATGCTTTCAACACGCGCCCGTTCTCGATCTGCATCACGACCTTGATTGCCTGCGACGACGCCGGTTCGGGCTCCTTAACGGGCTCCTTTACTGGCTGTGCCTCCGCAACCGCCGCCCCGGTCTCGCTCTTTACTTCCGGCTTCGTTCGCTTCTCTTCTTTGCGTTCCGTGCTCTTCGGCTTGATGACTGTTGCGAGTGACGCCTTTGCTTCTTCGCGTTCGGTTACAACTGGCGCGACTTGCGTTTGACCCGGCTGCACGGCAGTCTCGGCGGCTGCGTTATTGTTGAGCCCGCCGATCACGGCAACCACGATCGAGAGGCCGATCGCAAGCAAAATTGCCGCGGCAATCAGAAACAGCGAACGCTTACGCACCGTCACCGCCGGCGCGGGCGGCAGCGCGAGAGCTTCAGGCTGTGGCGCGGCGGCGATTTCGATCTGCGCAAAATTCTCATCCCAACAACCAAACAACTCCGCCACCGCACGTTGCAACGACGGCTCGATCGATCGACGCGAGCTCTGTATCAACGGATTGAAGTTGAAAGACGCTTCGGGTTGGGCCAGCGCGACGCAGATCGCCTGCAAGCCCGTCAGCTCGTTCATCCGCGCATCGATCAGCTCGCCGTTCTGAAAGAAGAACGTCGCCGGACCTTTCGCATACTCGATCAGGAGACGGCCTGACTTGCGCTGGTGACGAAGAATTCCGACGAGATCGGAAAGGGGGTAATTGTTGAGGTGTCCGGTCAACACCACAAAACGCTCGTTCTGCATTAAAACTCCTTGGGACAAACTGCAACTACGGGCAGCCCTGAACCGCGCGACACGAGAAGTTGTATTGCGGGAACGTCTGGGCCAACTTCTTCGCGAGCGAGCGGTCGAGGTTTTCCAGAATCCGGTATTCCTCGATCAACTGCTTATCCATTCCGAGCTCCTGGTAAGAAAGACCCAAACCGTAATGCGCTTTGGCCATGCGCGGCTCCAACACAGCGGCCTTCTTGAAGGCATCAGCGGCATCTCTGAACCGGCCGATCCGAAAGTTTGCGAAACCCAGGCCGTACTGTGCTTCTGCGTCGTTGGGATTGAGTTTTACCGACTCTTTGAAAGCTTTTATGGCTTCGCGGTCTTTGTGTTGAGCCAGGAAATCGCGTCCGGCGAGGAACAATCCGCTTGCATCAGTGTTATTCGTGGTTACTTTAACCGCGGATTCGACGGATTTTATGGGGATAAAAGCCGGTGGAGGCTCGCCGGCGATCTGCGCGGATAAAACAGGAGTCGATGACGCACCAGGATCCAGGACCTGCTGATCTGTAATCTGTTTAGTTGGTTCAGGGACGGCAGGCGCGGTCGGTACAGGCTGTACAGGCTGGTACTTTGGCTCCTCGACAAGCTTTGCGACGGTGTCGTCGAAGTAATAAGTGACCGTCCGGTACGTAACTTCGATCGGCTCTCGCTTCAGCTCGCCGTTTTCGAAAAGGACGAGACTCGTCGTCATCTTCGTCCAGTTCCCAAACTTGTCGAACACATAGTCGTAGGCTTCGCGACTCACGATCGCGCCGCGATCGTCGCGCACGGTCATCTCGGTGATGTTGCCGCGCTTGTCGTATTTATATTCTTCTTTGCCTACAAGTCCGCCCTTGATGGGATAGGAGGTATTTTCAATGCGATCGCCTTTGATTCCGTAGGTGGTAACTTCGACGAGTTGCGGTGATCCTTCGACAGGTCGACCGTCCTTGAGCTCGATCTTTGCGGTTTCTGTTTTAACGCGACGTACAGAACCAAGCAGTCCGTCCTGCTCTTTCGTGCTGTCAAGGACAGTGATTGCCGCCCGGACGTTCGTATCCTGTGCCTGCAAGGGAACAGCGAACGCGGAGACAGCAGTACACAACATAAGAGCCGGCAGAAGCCGCCGCACAATAGAATTCATCTCGACTCCTCCAATTTCAAACAGCGTCGGGGGAAGGGACTCAGGGGGGCCGAGCCCATATGTTGTACAAACTGTGCGGAAGAATACAATAAGTGGGCGGGAATTGCTACGAAATTGTTAAAGTATTTTGTGAGGGTATAGGTCCTATGTCGTTATAGGACCTATTGCTCGTCGCTGAACTTGTAGCCGATGCCCCAAACGGTCAGCACCATTTGCGGATTTTCGGGGTTCTCTTCGATCTTCGCGCGCAGGCGATTGATATGAGAATCGATCGTTCTATCGTAGCCTTCGTACGAATAATCCCAGATTTTCTCGAGCAGGTACTTGCGCGGGAACACGCGACCCGGATTGGAAGCAAACAGCCGTAGCAAATCAAATTCCTTCGGCGTTAACTCAACCTGGCGGTCGCCGATCGTCACTTCGCGCTTCGCTGAATCAATCCGGAGCCGGCCACGCACGATGGGAGCTTCATCGCGCATCCCTTCCGTGGTTGGACCATTCCGTGTACGCCGGAGTACCGACTTGATGCGCGCTTCCAGCTCGCGGAGGCTGAAAGGCTTGGTTATATAGTCGTCCGCGCCCATCTCCAGCCCCAGCACTTTGTCGACCACGTCGTCCTTGGCTGTAAGCATGAGAATCGGCAGGTAGCCGACCTTTTCGCGCAGCTCCTTGCAAACTGCCAGACCATCCATCTTGGGCAGCATCAGGTCAAGGACCACTGCGTCAGGCGGATCATCCAGCGCCGCTTTCACGCCATTGAGACCATCTTCGACGGTCTTGACGTTGTAGCCTGCGCGTGAGAAGTACTCGCTGATCGCAGTCGAGATATTCTCGTCGTCTTCCACCACCAGCAGCGATACTTTACGTTCGCCGGAGTCGGGAACTGCGAAGTTTTCTTTAGCTGTTTTCTGTCTGTCAGTAGCTGTAGCCATCGGAGTTTAGTCG
>DASTTS010000511.1:0-3212 GCA_035760085.1 Pyrinomonadaceae bacterium | reverse complement strand
AGAATCTCCGCAAGCCGGCAATGATCCTTGAGCAGTCCCGAGCCCCCGCCGTGCTTCACGACTTTCGGCGCCGGGCAGCCGCAGTTCACGTCGAGAATGTCCGCCCCGACTTCCTGCGCCATCTCGGCAGCCATGCACATGCGCTCAACCTGTCCGCCAAAGATTTGCACCGCAAACGGCCGCTCGTCTTCGTAAAAACGCATCTGCCGTTTCGACTTCGGATTGTTGCGCGTCAAACCCTCAACCGAGATGAACTCGGAAACAGACAAACCGACACCGCCACGCCGCTTCAACAAACGACGAAAAGACACGTCCGTCACACCCGCCATCGGCGACAGCACAAGCGGCGGGTTAATCTCGACGTTTCGAATTTTGAAGGGCTTGATTTCCGTCATCACGGTTTAATCGTCACCGGTGTTCCGACTGAAACAGCGTCGTACAACTCCTTCATCTGCTCATTCTCCAACGCGACGCAGCCCCATGTCCAATCGCTCTTCGCGCCGTGCCCGTGAATGTAGATCAGGCCGCCGAGTTTTGTGTACTGCGGCGGCTGGGTCTTCTTGCGATGCGCATCGACAATGGCGTTGTACTGCGCTCTGTTGATCAGCCCATCGCGCAGTCCCCGCTCTGCATCTTCAACGTTCGGATAACTGACGCCGAGCGAGAGGTAGTAAGCGCTCTTGCTGTTCTTTACGAAGATGTAGAACTCACCTTCGGGAGTCGCGCCGTCGCCTTCGCGCACCTTGTCGGCAACGGGGCTAAACCCGAGGCCGACGCGGTACGTTCGCATCAGAGTTTTGTTGGAGTAGAGCTCGAGTTTGCGTTCGCGTTTGTAGACGATTATATGAGGCTTCTGCACCGGCTGGAAGGAAAACAGCGGAACACAGATAGCACAGATTAAAGCCAGGAAAACCACTAGGGCTTCTTCGACTTCTTCTCGTCTTTCTTGTCTTTGTCGTCGCCCTTCGCTGCCACTGGAGCCTGGATTTTCAGCAGCGGGTCAACACTCGCACGATACGCTTCGGTAACTTTGATAAACGCCTCATTGCGCAAGCTCTGGAGATAGCTCTCGCGCTCCTTCGGCTGGCGCTCCATCAACATCGCCTCGCGTACGCGATTGTCGTTGAACGTGGGCGTCGTTCCAGCCGGCGTGCGCGCGTCGACACGCAGAATCTGAAAACCCTCCTCGGTGCGAATCGGATCCGTGATGCCACCGGGCTTCAGGTCCTTCAACACCGCCAACAAATCCTCGCGCAGGTTGGGAACATCAAACTCGCCGACGGAGCCCTTGTCCTGTTGCGCCGTGCGTACGCCATTTTTCTCGCGCTCCGAGTTGGCTGCCGCCAGTGCGCCGAAGTCAGCACCCGCGCGCGCCTGTGTGACCAGCTCAACTGCTCGCGCCTTAACTGCCGCTTCGTCTTTACCAGCTAACAGAAGATAGATCTCGGAAAGCTTGACGGTCTCGGGCTTCCGAAACTTGTCCGGATGCGCGTCATAAAATTTCTTCACTTCATCACTGGAGAATCCGAGGTAGACCTTGCGGTCGACTTCCTGTTGCAGCACGGCCTGCTTCATCATTTCCGTGCGCATGGTGCGACGTACGTCTTCCGGATTCAGCCCGCTCTGGCGCATCGCTTCGTAGAGCTTTTCGATCGAGTTGATGCCCTGGCCCTGCGCGATCTGCAACAGGCGGCGGTTGACTTCCGCTTCGATCTCGTTGGCGAGGTCGAGCTCTTTGCCTCTTTGCAGCAACAGCTTCTCGTTAATCAGCGTCGCGATCAGCTCGGCCTGGCGCTTGGTGGCTTCATCGATCGCCTGCTGTTCGGTCATGCCGCTCTGTTTCAAGGCGTCGATGCGTTCTTTGGTTTCCTTCTTCAGCATCGAGAGCGTGATGACGTCGTCGTTGACCTGGGCGATCACTTCATCGACCACCTGCATTTCGCCTTCCTGGGCGAAGATGGGCATCACACTGAAGGCCAGAATGATGACGAAGGCTGCAAAGTATTTGAATTTCACTAAAGGTACTCCTCTACATCGATCTCTTTAACCGCGGATCTTCGCGGACAAACGCGGATTCTAATCGCTTGCGCGAATCCGTAGCAACACGGAACGGGCAACATCGAGGACCTGCTCCTGATCGTCCTCCGTCAAAACGAGCCGTAAAACACCGTTAGGCGTAAAGACTGCGCCCTCGTTCGCCGCCACAAATTCTCCCAGTTTTTCGGGTGAAATCCTCGCCTTTTCACTAAACTTGATCGCCACTCCGTCCGGCGTTTTATCAATCGAAAGGAGGCCTAGCTCCTCCGATATACGCCGCAAACGAGCATACGCAAACAGCCTGTCGACTGACTCCGGAATGCGCCCGTAGCGGTCTTCCGTCTCGGTGCGAATAGCAGTCAATGTTGCCTCGTCACGTGCCGAAGAAACACGTTTGTACGTCCGCAGCCGCTGTCCCATGTCCGAGATGTACTCATCGGGAATAGCGACATCCACGCCGAGATTAAGCGTCACGCTCGTCTCGTCTTCGACTTCATCGCCCTGAAGCTCGGCGACCGTCCGCTCGAGCATTTGCGTGTATAAATCGAAGCCGAGCGCCTCCATGTGGCCCGATTGCTCGCCGCCGAGGAGGTTGCCCGCGCCACGTAGCTCAAGGTCGAGGGCCGCAATACGAAACCCGGCCCCCAGATCAGAAAACTCGCGAATGGCTGCTAAACGTCTGCGGGCAATGGGCGAAAGCTCCTGTTCACTCGGAATCAGCAGGTAGGCGTAAGCCCTGCGGCTGGAGCGCCCCACACGCCCGCGCAATTGATAAAGCTGAGAAAGACCGTAGTGATCGGCGCGATTTATGATGATGGTGTTGGCGCGGGGGATGTCTATCCCGTTCTCAATGATGGTGGTTGCAACCAAAACATCGTATTTATGATCGATGAAATCGAGCATCACTTTTTCCATCTCTTTTTCGTTCATCTGACCGTGGCCCACGGCCAGCCGCGCCTGCGGCACCAGGCGGTGAACGAGCGCCGCAACCGTGTCGATCGTCTCCACGCGATTGTGTATGAAGAACACCTGGCCGCCGCGCGAGAGTTCGAGATCGATGGCCGACTTGATCACGCTGTCGGAAAACTGGACGACCTGCGTTTGGATCGCGAGTCGATCCCGCGGCGGCGTTTCGATCAACGACATGTCGCGCATGCCTGT
This sequence comes from Pyrinomonadaceae bacterium, assembly GCA_035760085.1. GTDB lineage: Bacteria > Acidobacteriota > Blastocatellia > Pyrinomonadales > Pyrinomonadaceae > PSRF01. Next base: position 14 of record DASTTS010000511.1, on the reverse strand, counting down.
CAGCGACATATTGA
>DASTTS010000510.1:0-8845 GCA_035760085.1 Pyrinomonadaceae bacterium | reverse complement strand
ATCATCGCGATGACGACCGCGTTCGATTCGTAACGCATCACTTCTTCCCACGTCTTGAATCGCAGATCCTCTTTCTTGATGTCGCCGAAGCGCGCTTTTCCTTCACGCGCGTTGCGCCGAATGTTTTCGAGAATCATGCGGCGCTTGTCGAGGTTCGCGATCACGCCCGTGCGGCGAATCTCATTGAACTGCGTCTTGCGCGACTGGACCGCGCGCTTCGCTTTCTCTTCAAGATACGGCAGGTGAAGGTCCTCAAAAATCAGCGCGGCAAGCTCGTCGATATTTACTTCCGCCTCGTAGTAATCGGCGCCGGAGTCCTGCCCCGCTTGTCCAGAGCCGTGGCCGCTGCCGGGCCGACTCTCGCGTCCGATCACATCGCCGACGCGAGTCTTCCCGTCGCCCTGGCCCACGTGTTTGGCTTTTTGATAGTTGAAACGAAACTTGTATTCGTCGAGCGCTTTGATCGGAACTTTGACGGTGCGCTTACCGTCGGAAAGGATGATGGCTTCGTTCGAAACGATCGAGCCGAGGTTTTTGCGGATGGCTTCCTTTACACGATCCTTGTGGCGCTCCTGATCGATGATGCCCTTGCGTTGTAGCGACCAGTCGTTGCGTTGGATAGACATAAAACCTCCATCCCCTAATTACATAGAGTTCGCTTTAACAAACTCGATTACCGCGTTGGTAAAGGCTTCCGGATATTCCTCGTGCGGCAAGTGCCCGCAATTCAAAAACACGATCAAGCGCGAGCCTTGGATCTCCGCGTGGAGACGCTCGCCATCAGCAAGTGGAATCTCGCGATCGTTTTCACCCCAGAGCAGGAGAGTGGGTTGCGTGATTAGATGCGCGTCTCGCGAGATGCGTTCAGCATCCCAGCGGCGGACGGTGTTGATGATCGCGCGTTGCGTGCCCGCGGCGCGTAAAGGCAGATGACGCGCATCTACGCGCCGTTCATCCATCGCCCACGCGTGTCGATCGTAAACACGCTTCATACGACGACGGAGCAAGCGACGTGAGCCAATCAAAAGCGGCGACACCACATCGCCAACTAGCGGCGAACCGAACACACGCATCAACATAAACTCGCGCGGGCGGTTATTGTTTACTGTGCCAACGAGTATCAACTTCTCAACCCGATCGGGATAATCCAAAGCACACGTCGCTGCAACCGCACCGCCGTACGAGCTCCCAATAAAAATCGCGCGCGGAATCCTGAGAGCATCAAGCAAACCAGTTAAAAGCTTTGCCTGACCCGCAATTGTGTACTCGCCGTTCCGCGGCTTGGCTGAATATCCGTAACCAAGCATGTCGGGCGCGATCACGCGATAGCCCGCCGCGGCGAATTGCAGAAACACCTTGCTCCACACGAGTGTCGACGAGGCAAACCCGTGAATCAACACGATCGCGGGCGCGCGCCGGTCGCCAGCTTCCTGGTAATGAACACGAATGCCATCGACATCGATGAAGCACGAATGCTCGGAATGAAATACGACCTCGCGGCACTTGTGCCAATCAGCATCACGCGGGCGAAGGAGCAGCTTGCCCGCAATAGCAACTGTTGCAGCTCCCGCGATCCAGTAACGTTTCTTCATCCGCGCTTATTATAACGCCCGCGCACCGAAGGGGCGCGGGCGTTAATCCGTGTAAGCTGTGGTTACTTTTACCTTGATAACAAGGTACCTACATAGGTCAGTAGCTCATTCGCACACACAGGACAATACCCGTGTTCCTTTACCAGCCGGTCAACCACTTCATTGATCCTTCGCAACTGATCCGGATCGGGCGTCTTCGTTGACGTCGTGATCTTCACCACGTCCTTCAAATCAGCGAAGATCTTCTTCTCGATCGCTTCCTTCAGACGCTCGTGCGAGTTGTACTCAAACGGCTTGCCTTTGCGCGCATACGAGGAAATACGGATCAGGATCTCCTGCCGGAATGTATTCTTCGCATTCTCCGAGATCCCGATCTGCTCTTCGATCGAGCGCATCAACTGCTCGTCAGGATCCATCTCCTCTTCTGTGATCGGATCCTTGATTCGCTCCTTGTTACAGAACGCTTCAACGTTGTCGAGATAGTTGTTGCACATCGTGCGCGCCATCTCTTCAAACGAATAAACAAACGCGCGCTGCACTTCGATCTTCGCCAGCTCGTCGTATTCCTTGCGCGCCAGCGAGATCAGATTCAAATACCTTTCACGCTGCTCACTGCTGATGCCCGTATGCTGTTCGAACCCGTCTTTAATCGCTCGCAGCGAATCGATCGGATTGATACACGTGACACCATCACGCACGAGCGCGCTCGACAGTCGATTGATGATGTAACGTGGCGAGATACCGTCCATACCTTCGCGCACGGTCTCTTCCTTGAGCTCGCGCACGTCTTTCGACTTGTAGCCCTCGACGTCCTCACCGTCGTAAAGCTTCATCTTCTTCACGATGTCGACGTTCTGGCGTTTCGGTTCTTCGAGCCGCGTCATCACTGCAAACATCGCTGCCACTTTCAGTGTGTGCGGCGCGAGGTGAACGTTGCGCAGCGCTTCCGACTGGTGCAGCAGCTTGTCGTAGATCCGCTCTTCCTGCGAGACGCGCAGGTTGTACGGCACTTTCACGAGAATGATGCGGTCCTGCAACGCTTCCGATTTGCGATTGCCGGCAAACGCGATGTACTCGTTCTCGTTCGTGTGCGAAAGGATCACTTCGTCGGCATAAATCATCGCGAAGCGCCCGGTCTTGATGCTCTGTTCCTGCGAGAGCGTCAGCAGGCTGTAGAGAAACTTCTCGTCAACCTTCAGCATCTCGACGAATTCCATCAAGCCGCGATTCGCGATGTTCAACTCGCCGTCAAAACGATAAGCACGTGGGTCTGACTCAACACCCACATCGCCGATGGTTGAAAGATCGATTGACCCGGTGAGCTCTGTGATGTCCTGCGACTTCGGATCGCTCGGCGAAAAAGTGCCGATGCCAACGCGTTCCTTTTCAGAAAATGCCACGCGATGCACTTTCACGTCTTCATGACGTCCGCCATACGTGTGTTCCAACGCATAACGACACTGCGGACACAGATCACCTTCGATATAAATGCCGTAGTGTTTCTCGACTTCAGCACGCAGTTGATGCGGGATGAGATGCAACGGCTCTTCATGCATCGGACAATCTTTGATGGCGTAAACTGCGCCCGCCTCAATCTTGGTCCAATCTTCAAGACCGTGCTTGAGCATGTTGACAATCGTCGACTTGCCTCCGCCTACCGGACCCATGAGCAACAGGATGCGCTTGCGCACTTCGAGACGCTGCGCGGCAGATTTGAAATACTCGACAATCCTGGCGATGGGTTCTTCGATGCCGAAGAGCTCGCTGGCAAAGAATCTGTAGGAGAGAATCTCGTGCTGAGAGCCTTCGTTCAGCCGCTCAATGCCTGCGGCATGAACCATGTCGTTGATGCGAGCGTGTGAAAGCTGAGCAATGCGCGGGTTTTGAGCGACTAACTCGAAGTATTCTCGAAAAGTTCCTTCCCAGCGCAGCGCTTCGTGCTCACGGCGCAGATCTTCCAAACGTTCGCTGATATTAAATTTGGTTTTGCCATCCTGCTCTTGCATAGCCTTGAAACCTCTTCGGCCTTCGCGCATCGGACAGCGTGTGGGGAGAGGCCACGCCAGTTAGTTTACACCGCAACATCGTCGGGGAAACTTGCGGCTGGTTTTGATCTGTGCTTCGTGATACGCCTCACGCGCGCGTCAGCGTGAGCTACGTCCTCGAGGCATCCCTTCTCAATGATCGATTTCAACAAGAAGTCCGGTGGGAACTGGAAACGAACTACACGCGCGCTTCCTTGCGGGGAAGTATAGCACAGGGGTCAATGCCTATTTCGCAAACAGTTTTACCCCCGCCCGTCGTTGCCTAAGACGACGTGTGGATGCAAGCTTTGCGCACTCGCATCGTAACGACCGATGGCAATCAATTCCTCACCGGCGTTGTACATCCTCACGTTGTCTCCGTCGGCCCACTCCGTCTCAGCCACCTTCACCTCTCTTCCGTGACTGGCCCGCCGTACGTCTTCGCCGCTTAGATGCAGGGAAGGCAGCCATGAGATCCCTGCCCCCACCGGAAGCAGGACCGCTCCGATCGATTCTTCGCCAAAATGGATTTTTAAGTGGTCGAGCGTGATCGCCTGATCGATCGTCAGGTCGCCCACGCGCGTCCGTCTCAGCTCGGCTAAGTGAGCGCCAACGTACAATCGTTTACCCAAATCTTCGGCGAGCGTTCGGACGTAAGTGCCGGATGAACACGACACCCGCGCGTGAAAGTCGAAGGTACCGTCGCGGTTGTCCCTGATCAGTTGACCTTCAGGTCTGATTGCGGCGAAGTCGTAAATGCAAACGCGCACAGGCTTTCGTTCGACGCTCTCACCGCGCCGCGCGAGCTCGTAGAGTTTTTTCCCGTCAACCTTCTTCGCTGAATACATCGGCGGTACCTGGTCTATGTCACCACGTAGACTTTGTAACGCGGCTTCGATTTCGAGTTCAGTCCAGTTGCGTACTTCTGTGGCTGGGCCAGGAATCGGAGTTCCGGTGCGATCGCCTGTGTCAGTTGAGTATCCGAGACGAATGATTGCTTCGTATTCTTTATCAACTCCGGTCAGAAACTGCGACAGACGCGTCGCTTTGCCGAGCAGGATGACGAGCACGCCGGTGGCGAACGGATCGAGCGTCCCACTATGACCGATGCGACGCTCGTGAAGAATATGACGCGCGCGCGCAACCACATCGTGCGAAGTCATACCGGAAGGTTTATCGATTACCAGAATGCCGTCCATGGTCAGACATTTTAGATCAGCGGCCAATCCGCGTTAATCTGTGTTCAATTATCGTGACTGATTTGCGACGTAAAACATTTGAGCGCGCCATAAAATTGCTGACAGCACGGCCCCGATCTGTCGCCGACCTGCGCGAACGTTTGCTTAAGCGCAAGGACACGAACGAAGAAGTGGTAGACGCCGTTATCGCCCGCCTGCGTGAGTATGGATACCTGAACGACGAGCGTTTCGCTTTCAGTTATGCAAACTACAGGGTGAAGCAGAAGCCGGTCGGACGCAGGCGCCTCGAACAAGATCTCAGGTTCAAAAAAGTTGACAGCCGTGTTGCCAATGAAGCCCTTGATATGGTCTTTTGTGAGACCCCCGAAGAACAACTAATCGACGAGGCGATTGCAAAACGCCTGCGCATCCGCGGCAAACCGAAGAACCGATTGGAAGCGAAGAGTCTGTTCGAACACCTCGTGCGGCAGGGGTTTGAATTCGAGCTTGTGAGGGAGAGAGTGCGGTCATTAAGCACGGATTACACGGATGAAGACTGATTTGTTACACTCGAACTAATGATGACTGGTAACGAAATTCGCGAAGCTTTTTTGAGGTATTTTGAGAAGTACGGACACATGCGCGTGCGTTCGTCGCCGCTCCTGCCCGCTAACGATCCGACGCTGCTGTTCACAAACGCGGGCATGAATCAGTTTAAGGATACTTTTTTGGGCTCGGAGAAGCGCGAGTATGTGCGCGCTACGTCGTCGCAGAAGTGTGTGCGCGCAGGCGGCAAGCATAACGATCTCGACGAAGTTGGTAAGACCGCGCGGCATCACACGTTTTTCGAGATGCTCGGCAATTTTTCGTTTGGCGACTATTTCAAGGAAGATGCGGTCAAGTTTGCCTGGGAGCTGCTGGTTGATGAGTTGGGGCTCGATCCGAAGCGGCTTTGGTTCACGGTTTATGAAGGCGACGCCGAAGTGCCGCCTGATGAAGACGCCGAGCGGTTCTGGGAACAGGTCGGCGCGCCGCGCGAGCGAATACTACGCTTCGGTCGCAAAGATAATTTCTGGCAAATGGGCGAAACTGGCCCGTGTGGTCCATGCAGTGAGATTCATTACTACATGGGGCCGAGCCCCGACGATCCGGAGAACTCGGCAGAGAACGTTAATGGTCCAGGCGACACGATCATGGAGATCTGGAATCTGGTCTTCATGCAGTTCGAGCGTAGTGAAATTGAGCCGGGGAAGTACAAACTCGATCCATTGCCGGCGCCTTCGGTTGATACGGGCGCAGGGCTTGAGCGTCTCGCTGTCGTATTGCAGGGAGTGAAGTCTAACTACGACACGGATCTGATTCGTCCGATCATCAACTACACGGCGAAGCTTGCCGATCGCAACTACGAGCCGGAAACGCAGGAAGGGTTTGCGATGCGCGTCATTGCTGACCACGCGCGTGCGACCGCCTTTGCGATTGCCGACGGAATTTTGCCGGGTAACGAAGGTCGCAATTATGTGCTCCGCAAGATCATGCGACGCGCGATCTACCAGGGCCATCACACCCTCGGATTCGAAGGCTCGTTCTTCAATGAGGTCACGAATTTCGTCGTCGACTTCATGAAGGACGTATATCCCGAGTTGGAACAGCACCGTGAGTTTGTGCAGAAGATGGTGCGACTGGAGGAAGATCGTTTCCGATCCACGTTGACGGTCGGGTTGAACAAGCTCGACGAAGTCTTTGCTGCGAGCAAAGGCGCGATGCCGGAATACAAAACGCTCGCCCGACTCTACGACACGTTCGGCACGCCGCGCGATCTGATTCGCGTCGGCTTGGAAGAACGTGGGTTTGTTATCGAAGAGGAAGAGTTCAACAGCTCGTTCGATGCGGCGCTTCAGGAGCTTCAGCAGACGGCGACGACTGACAAAGGCGAGACGAAAGCCAAGGCGAATCCTGTTTATGCGAGCCTCGCTGGACGTCTGTCGAGATCGCTCTTTAAGGGCTACGAAACTACGCGCGTTAGTGACGCGAAGATCTTGGCGGTAATCAAAGGCGATGAAGTCGAGTCGTTGGGCGAAGGTGACGAGGGCGAGGTCGTGCTCGATCACACGCCGTTTTACGCTGAGAGCGGTGGACAGGTTGGAGACGTTGGCGTGATCGTTGGTCCAACGAGCGAGCTGGCTACGGTTGTCGATACTTACTCGCCGGCGCAGGGCTTGATCGTTCACAAGATCAAAGTCGAGAAAGGAAGTTTCCAGGTTGGCGATACGGTGTCGGCGGAAGTCGACGTCGAGAAACGCGACGCGACGAGACGCAACCACACGGCGACACACCTGATGCACGCGGCGCTGCGTGAGGTTTTGGGAACGCACGTGAAGCAGGCTGGTTCAGTCGTGGCGCCGGCGTATTTGCGTTTTGATTTCACGCATTACCAGCCGTTGACGGCCGCCGAGAAAGAAGAGATTGAGCGTCTCGTGAACTATCACATCCTGCGCAACGAGCCGGTGCAAACTGACGAGATGACAATCGACGAAGCGATGCGCTCGGGCGCGATGGCGCTGTTTGGCGAGAAGTATGGTGAGCGGGTGCGCGTGCTTTCGATTAAGGGTGCGGAAGACATCTTTTCGAAAGAGCTGTGCGGTGGCACGCATGTGCGCGCGACCGGCGATATCGGGTTGTTCAAGATCACGAGTGACGAGTCGATCGCGTCCGGTGTGCGGCGCATTCGCGCGATTACGGGCATGGATGCGTACGAGCGATTCCGTGAAGCTGAAGTGCTGGTCGATGGACTGAGCAGCGGATTGAGAACGTCGCGTGTCGATTTGCCGGTAACAGTGACGCGCTTGCAGGACGAGCTGAGAAAAGCGCGGCGCGAAACGGAAGAGTTGAAGTTGAAGATCGCGAGTGGCGCGGCTGGAGCTTCGTCGAATGGCGACGAGTCGCGTGAAGTCGCAGGAATAAAAGTTCTGGCGCGCGAAGCGAGCGGGCTCGATGCGGCGGCGATGCGACAGCTTTCAGACACGCTGCTGGCGCGGATCAAGTCGGGTGTCGTGGTGCTTGGGCGCAGCAGTGATGGGAAAGTGTCGCTCATCGTGCGCACGTCAGCCGACCTGACCGGGAAGGTTCCGGCAGGACAGGTGATCAAAGAGCTCGCGCCGATCATCGGTGGCCGTGGTGGTGGCAAAGCCGACATGGCCGAAGGTGGTGGGAACCAACCGGAGAACCTGCACTTAGCGCTCGAAAAAAGTTTTGAGGTCGTGGAACGTTTAGTTAGTTAACCGCGGATGACGCGGATTGGATCCGGATTAATCCGTCACCAATCCGCGTTCATCCGTGGTTACATCGTCTTCTGTTTGTCCGTCAGCGTGATGTTCATCTTCTCAAGCGTGATCTTGTTGAGTGTTCCGGTCACCTTGAGCCCTTCCGCCTGCTGATACTTCCGCAATCCATCCCGCGTCGCATCATCAAGCTTGCCGAGTTGTTCACCACCGTAAAAGCCCCGCTCCTTCAAAATCGCCTGAGCCTGGTTGATCTGCTCCTTCGTGGCGCGAAAGATTGGGCCGCGTTTGGCGCCCTGCTTTGTCGCTGACCTGGTTGTGGTTGAGGTTGAGTTCTGGGCCTGCGCTCCTACTGTGAAGACACAGAGCAGCAGTAGAGTAAGTGTAAGGATATTCTTCATGTTGTTCTTCCTTTTGTGAGGCGCGCAGAAGCGCGCGGTTTATGGTTTAACCGTGAGGGCTACCGGTCCGAAAAATCGCCGCTATGATACATCGAGTGTCAAGCCATCTTGTGTTCAACAATCTTGGCAAGAGTTTAACCAGCGTGGTAGGATGCCTGAGTGCGACGAGTGCTCTACATTCTCGCCATTTTCGCTCTGACTGCCGCTTCCACGGCGGCACAGTATCAGGTCGATAACTTCGACTTCCCAAACGCTGTCAAAATCCAGACGCCCAAAATCGAGCCATCTAAGCCGGAACGGCTCGTCCAGCTTACCAGCCTGCCATTAAACCCATCGCTCGGCGGGTTCACCACCGGAAACTCCGATGTCGAC
>DASTTS010000509.1:0-8032 GCA_035760085.1 Pyrinomonadaceae bacterium | reverse complement strand
ATCAGTTCGCGCGAGTGTATTGCCAGGCGCAGGCGCGTTTGTGCGTCTCGCCTGCGATGAGTCGTTTCTATGAACAGCGTTACGGTGCGCCGGCGACAGTGATCTATCCGAGCCGTGCCGCGGATTGTCCGGATTTTTCAGAGCCGCCCGCACGTCTGGCGGATCGTGACCACCCGTTTACGATCGTGTTTGCGGGCACGATCAATTCGCGCGGATATGTTCGTGCATTGATAGCGCTTCAAAAGGCGCTTGAGCCGGTCGACGGGCGCCTGCTGATCTTTGGACCATTAACCGAGATCGAGGCGCAGCAAGTTGGACTGACCCATCGAAACACGAGGATCGGCGGTTTATTGAGTTCGACGGAGTTATTGAAGAGATTAAGAGAAGAGGCAGACGGGCTATTCGTCCCGATGTCATTCGCCGCATCCGATCGCGCGAACATGGAAATGGCATTCCCAAGCAAACTGGCAGACTACACTGCTACTGGTGTGCCCCTTTTAATCTACGGTCCGAGCTACTGTTCAGCTGTCGCGTGGGCGCGCGAGAACGCGGGCGTCGCTGAAGTCGTCGAAGCCGAGTCTGAGCTGGCCACCGCAGTCGCGCAGCTCGCAAACAACCCCGACCACCGCCTCGCACTCGGCAAACGCGCTCTCGACATTGGTCGCCAATACTTCACTCACGCACGAGTCCAACAGATCTTCTATCAATTTTTATCCGCGTAATCCGTGGCTCCCAAATTTCTCGATCGCGTCGCGCACCACCTCTTGTTCCGGGCACAAAGCCACCCGAATCTCACCGATCGCTGGGGTTATCACATCCGCCCCATTCATTATTACGAGCCGCTTCCTGACTTCCGCTCAATCACCGCGGAACAGATCACGCGCCGTCGTGAGTTTCCGGGCATCGACTTTAATTGGGACAATCAGCTCGCGCTTCTAAATGAATTGACCGCTTATCACAACGAGCTGAGCACGCTCGAATTCAACTTCGCTAACGATTTCTTTAACGGCTTCGACGCCGCTGTCTATTACTCACTGATTCGCCATCTCAAGCCGCAACACATCATCGAGATCGGCGGCGGTTATTCAACACAGCTCGCGGCCAAAGCACTAACCAGCAACGGGACAGGTAAGCTCACGTGTATCGAGCCGTTTCCGGAGCGACTCAACGGCGCTGGTCCAAATGTCGAGCTGATTCAAAAACGAGTCGAAGAGATCGATGTTGACTTCTTTTCGTGTCTCGGAGCCAACGATATTCTCTTCATCGACTCCAGTCACACAGTGAAGTTCCGTAGCGACGTCTGTTACGAATTTCTCGAACTACTGCCACGGCTCGCGCCGGGCGTCCGGGTGCACGTGCACGACATTTTTTTTCCGCACGATTACCCGGCCGAGTGGCTGATCGAACGCCGTCTCGCACTCAACGAGCAATACCTGCTTGAAGCGTTCTTGTCTTTCAACAATAACTTTCGCGTCACGCTTGCGAACTACTGGCTTTGTCTCGATCACGAAGCAAGTGCAAGCCAACTTTGGACTGCTCAAAAAAGCGGTTGCTCGAGTTTCTGGTTGCAACGATGTCAGCACTAACCATCAGCGCAATTGTGCCGACGATCGGTCGTGCAAGCTCTTTATGGGCGCTACTCGAATCGCTTGCGATGCAGACGCGCAAGGTGGACGAAGTCATCGTCGCTGACGGAAGCAATGATGTCGAGACCATCACAGTTACGACGCATCCGAAGTGGCGGGAGATGGGGCTGGAAGTGAAGAGAGTACACATCCAGCCACCAAACGCAGTCCGCCAACGCGAGGCTGCAATAAAGATCGCCACCGGCGAGTTTCTGTTATTTCTCGATGACGACGTGGTTTTAGAGCCTGACTGCGTCGCCAATATGATGGACCTCTTAAAAACGAACGCGGATGTTGTCGGAGTCACAGCCGATTTCAACAACCAGACGTGGCCACATCCCACAAAGCTGTGGCAGTGGTATTTGCATTACGTTCTTCGACTTCGCAAACGTGAATGGCAAGGGCGAGTCGTCGGTCCACTGCTACGCTTTGGATACAATCCCGTACCGGATGGGCCAACACCGGTGGAGTGGCTGGGTACCGGCAACAGCCTCGTACGACTGTCGGCGTATCACAAAGCCGGTGGATTCTCGAATTTCTTTTTGCACCGGTCGACGATCAACGAAGACGTAGATCTTAGCCTCAAGCTTTCCCGTGTCGGCAGAATTCTGTTTTGCCCGGCGGCCAGGATGTCGCATCACCCGTCGCCGGCAGGCAGGGTTACTGCGATGCTGGCCGCTGAAGATGATCTCTTCAATCGATTTTTTATTCTGCGCCAGACCCTAGGTATGAGTAGCTTGCGCGCCTTTTGGCTGGTGATGCTCTATTTTTCGATCGAAACGACGTCCCACTTTTTAGGATGTGTGCGTCGACTAAACTTTCGGAACTTCTTTCCCAGACTAAGAGGACATTTGCGCGCTTTGGGTCGAATCTCGTTTCTGACTGAACAAACCTCTCTCTAATGTGAATGGTTCGAAATTGGGTTTTCCTTGGTGACAGTCTTACTGAAGGCGTCGGGTCGAAGCGGATCAGTCATGTCACTGAGCTCGTGAAGCAACTGCGTTCGTCAGATGGAATGAGTGTGCATGAGTTTCGTCTACGGCAGATTGGTGCTGATTTCAATCGTCAAATCGATTTCAACGTCGCGGGTTTGATGGATGTGGACGCGGATCAGAATTCGTCAGATCTGTGGCTCTGGAATCTGGCTTGTGAAGGGCAGACGATCGACGCTGATTTTGGCTGGTTGTCGTTAATAGCTGCACTGCGTCCCGAGCTGGTGGTGATATTTCGTGGGAGCCTGGAAAGCATTGTGCGGCCCGCGATGGTGCTGGATGGTGATTGGCCGTGGTGGGTCCCGCAGTCGTGGCGTGGTTACGCGGCGATGGATCCGCGGTGTTATTTCAGTACGACGTGGTGGCGCAAGGCGAAGCAGACTTCAGTTGACGATCTGAAACAAAGGGCGCGATTGAAGCTGTTAAGACGCCGGCCTGGAAAGCCGCTGATCGAGCTGGAGCGATTCGCGTCGTATCAAACAGAATTAATAAAGAAGCTGCGAGCGCTGGAGACGCGCGTGCTTGTGCTCGGATTGTTGCCGGTGGACCAGGCGCGCTTTCCCGGGTCATCCGGGTATTTCAAGGCAGTAAATGCGCGGTTGAAACAGATCGCGGAGATTGAAGGTGTGGAGTTCTTCGATTGGGCGTCGTCGTTGAGTGGAGATGAGCTTTTCTATCGTGATGGATTTCATCCGAATGCAGCAGGTGCTGATGCCCTCGCCAAAATTCTTCGCGAACGAATTTTGAAAATCTGTAAATCTTGAAATCCTGTCTAAGACTTTTCACAGGATTACAGGATTTGCAGGATTCACAGAATGATCTCAGCAATCATCACGGCTTACGAACGTATCGAGCAAACGCTCGCGACCTTGCGTGTGATCGAGAGTTGTGTGCCCGCACCTGACGAGATTCTGGTCCATGTTGATGCGAATCAGGTCGCTTGTGAGAACGCGATCCGCCAGGCCTTTCCTGACGTTCGAGTTCTTCGCAGTGCTGAGCAGGTTGGACCGGGTGGTGGACGAAATAAATTAGTTGAAGCGGCGCAGTTTGAATTTGTGGCGAGTTTCGATGACGACTCGTACCCGATCGACTCCGATTACTTCGCGCGGGCGCTGCGGATCTTCGAAAAGTTTCCTGAGGCATCGTTGATCTGCGCAGCGTTGTATCACACCGGCGAGTCGATCGGACTCGACGCCCGGAGTGCCCAGTGGACCGCCGATTTCTCAGGAGGCGCGTGTATCTTCCGTCGAGAAGCGTTCGTCGCTGCGGGTGGCTACGTACCGTTGCCGGTGGCGTACGGTATGGAAGAAGTTGATCTCGCGATCCGTCTGCACTCGCAGGGTGGAAAAATCTTAACGACACCATGGCTGCGCGTGTTTCACAACACGGATCTGAAGCGTCACGGAGATCCGCGCGTGACTGCGGGCAGCATCGCGAACCTCGCGCTGCTCGCGTACCTGCGATATCCGGTTTCGTTGTGGGGCATCGGCGTGGGCCAATGCGCGAATCGATTGTGGTGGTTACTGCGACATGGACGGCGCCGCGGGATTGTGAAGGGCGTGACGATGATCCCCGCGCACGTTTGGGAGAACCACCGCTATCGCGCGCCTGTGAGTAAGAAAGTAGTCCGATCGTATTTAGCTTTGCGAAGGGCGCCCGTGCAGGCGGAGCTTTGACACCGCGGATGAACGCGGATAAACGCAGATCAGCGATGCAGTCATGGATCTGTTGCCAACTCGGAGCGCGTGAGCATTACGCCGTGCCGCGTGCTCTGAAGCTGGGCGGCCTGCTCGAAACTTTCATCACCGACTTATGGATTCGTCGGGCTGGCCGATTTCATCCGCAACTCGCGGACGCAAGAGTCGTAGCTCCAAATATTCCCGCACTTATATTTGAGTTAAAGGCTTCTCTTGCACGCGAAAACGGGTGGTTTTTGATCAGCCGTCGCAACCAGTGGTTTCAAAGACGCGTGGTGGACCAGCTCGAACACAATCACAACGGCAACCACACGGTCTTCGCCTACAGCTATGCTGCCAGGGAGATCTTCGAGTTTGCCCGCGCGCGCGGCTGGCGCACCGTACTCGGTCAGATCGATCCCGGCCCTGCGGAAGAACGAATCGTCTCCGGCTTGCAGCAAACATCTCCGATTCAACACACACACTGGGAACCAGCACCGAAAGCTTACTGGGACAACTGGCGCGACGAGTGCTCGCTCGCCGATCAGATCATAGTGAATTCCGAGTGGTCCAAAGATGCGCTGATTGCAGAAGGAGTCACGGCGCCGAAGATACGAGTGATTCCGGTGGCGTATAAAGCGGCGAATGATGCGCGCGAGTTTCAACGTCACTACCCGCACACGTTTAGCGCTGAGCGGCCGCTGCGGGTTCTGTTTCTCGGACAGATAAACCTGCGAAAAGGTGTCGCGCAGTTGCTTGAAGCGGTGAAGCTGTTGTCTGGTGAACACGTCGAATTCTGGTTTGTTGGTCCAATGCAGGTGCGCGTGGCGAAGGAGCTGAAATTACATCCGCAGGTGCGTTGGTTTGGTGTGGCGCCGCGGGTGACGGTCGAGAGTTATTACCGGGATGCGGATGTGTTCATTCTGCCGACGTTGTCCGATGGTTTCGGGTTGACGCAGCTGGAGGCGCAGGCGTGGAAGCTTCCGGTGATTGCGTCGCGTTACTGTGGTGACGTGGTGCGTGATGGTGTTAATGGCGTCGTGCTTGAGGAGGTTAGCGGTGTCGTGATAGCGGAGGTGATTAGCGGGTTGTTGCGAGAGCCGGAGAGATTAAGTGAGATGTCGCTGAAATCGGGGGTTGAGGAGAGGTTCAGTCTTGGGATGCTCGCTGAAAGGTTAAGGGATATTTAGACAGGACTTCAGGATTTACAGGATTCACAGGATTTGTTGCAACAGGGAAACCTAATTCATCTACCCGCGTTTGGGATCGCGGCGACGCCGAGCGAGGCGATGCGCTCGACGCTGCTCGCGCTGCTCAGCACGAGCATCGCCACCACGCTCGCCATCCTGCTGACGCCTGACGATCCATCCGCCGAAGGCGCGTTGTTCTACCCGGCGCTCGTAATGTCCGCCGGACTCGCGACTGCACCGTTACTCACCGCACTGCGTTACCCGAAAGCACTGCTCCGCGGTGAAAATCTGCTCTCACTTGCCCCTATCTACTGGCTGCTGCTCGATCTTTTACAGGGCGTCTATGCGATGCAGGACATCACCGCCGATCAAGTGCGACAGGCCTTTCTCGCGATCGGTCTGTTCGTCGTGATGGTCCGGCTGGGGGCGCTGCGTCGCTCGTGGAGAATTCCGAAGGTCTTGATTAGCTCCATTTCGCAGGAGTTTCCAATCAACACTTATTTCGCGCTCGCCGTGGCCTGCTTTGTGCTCGGCATGTTGAACTTTGCCATTCCCACCAGCTTCAACGTCTTCGAGATGGTCCATTACCTGGGCCAGGAGCGTTGGGCCGCACCGTGGGGACGTGGGCAACTCGGCGGCTGGGACGCCTTTCTCGATCACCTTCAGTACTTCGGCTACCTGCTTCCCGTACTCACAGTTGTGATCGGCCGTCGTGCAGGCGTGCGAAACAAACGCACGATCATATGTATTGTCATGTCGGTGATCGTCGCATTATTTCTTGCGCAGAGCGGCAGTCGTCGCGTGATCGGTGTGGTCGTGGGAATGGCGTTGGTCCTCTGGGTGTTGGACCAGCACCGGTTGCGAGTCAAACATCTCGTGCTGACCGTAGTCGCGATACTCGCGTTGTTGCTGGCGCTCCAGGTGATGCTCGAATACAGAAACGTCGGGTTGAGCGTCCTCGTCGGTAAAGGTGAAATACAGAGCGGCCGCTCCGAAAAAAGAGGGATTCTCGAAGAGCAGCACCTGCGCGTTGACGACAACTTCTATCGCCTCTGCCAGATCATTCAGCTCATTCCGGATTCGTATCCGTTCGTCTATCACCAGTATTTGCTTTATGTGATCGTGCGTCCGGTGCCGCGCGTTTTCTGGCCGGGGAAACCGGTCGATCCGGGGTTTGACTTGCCCTCCGCGCTCGGTGTCCAGGGACTTTCGCTTTCTTACTCGGTGATTGGCGAGCTTTTCATGTCGCTCGGTTTCATCGGGGTTGCTCTGGGCGGATGGTTTTACGGGCGCGTTGCGTCGACGGCGAATGGTCTTCTCGCGCGCTGCAACACGCAGGGCGCGCTCGTGATTTACAGCATTGTGGTGATGGCACTGTTTTCCGGAATGCGCTCGATCCTCGAGTTAATTCTGGTGAGCTACGTCGTGCTCGCGTGGGTGGGTCTGTCGCACTTGTTCATGAAGTTGAGACACGTGAAGGCGCGGTGAAAGTCTTTGTGCTGACAGATTGTCCGTCGCCGTATCAGGTCGAGCTGTTCAATGAGATCGAAGCGCAGGGTGAGTGCTCACTCGAAGTTGCTTATCTTCGTAGTCGCGATCCGGAGCGGCAGTGGAAGTCGGCTGAGATTAGACATGCGTGCGTCGAGTTGAGAGGCGCGCGTGAGACTGCGCGTGCGGCCGATCTTGTGGTGTTTAACTACTACCGTCACGCGAATGCGGAAACGTTGATCGACGAGCGTGCGGAGGCTGGTGGTCCATGGTGTTTTTGGGGCGAGCGGCCCGGGTTTCGGCAGCCGGCGTGGGCCGGACGTCTGTTGCGCCGCTGGAAACTCGCGAAGCTGCACGCGTCGTCTGTGCCGATCTGGGGAATCGGGCAGTTTGCGGTTGATGAGTACAGGAGAGAGTTTGGTGAGGGGCGTGAGTATTTCAACTTGCCGTACTTCTCGGATCTGGAGCGGTTCAATGTTCCGGTGAGTGAAGAGAAACATGAGCGTACGTTTTTGTTTTCGGGATCGTTGATCGAGCGGAAGGGTGTCGACTTACTGGCGAGTGCGTTCGTTCGGCTGGCGCGGGAGGTTCAGAGTGTGCGGCTGCGGATTGTTGGTGAGGGAGAGTTGCGGGAGGCGATGGTGGAGACGTTACGGCCGGTGAGTGAGCGCGTTGAGTTTGTTGGTTTTAGAGATTGGGAGGAGTTGCCGGCCGAGTATGCGTGTGCGGATGTATTGTGTGTGCCGTCGCGGTATGACGGTTGGGGGTTGGTCGTGCCGGAGGGGTTGGCGGCGGGCTTGCCGGTGATTGGAACTGATCGGATGGGCGCGGCGCTGGAGTTTGTGAAGAGCGGACGGAATGGCTGGTTGATTCGTGCCGGTGATGAGGAGGCGTTGCTGGGCGCGATGCGTGAAGCGGCGCTGATGCCGCTTGATGAGATGGGTTGCAGAGCGCGTGAGAGCGTGAGCGCGCATACGTTGGGAAATGGGGCGATGCGGTTTCGTGAATACTCTCAGCGGGTGATTGATCAGTGGAATAATCATGATAATCCTGCAAATCCT
>DASTTS010000508.1:0-11455 GCA_035760085.1 Pyrinomonadaceae bacterium | reverse complement strand
ACGACGACAGCGAAGGATCCGATCGTCACGTGGCGTGAGGAGTGGCTGCGTGGGGGAGATGATTTCTGGTCGGATTTTGAAAGAACGCGCGGAGCTCGGCTTGGTTCACGCGTGCAGAGCAAACAGCAGTATCTCGGGTTTGTGGAAGACTTGTTACGGACAGCAGCGCACATTCCGACGTGGGCGATAGCGCATACCGAGAATGGTTTCATCTCGAGTGAAGAGATGGTTGAGAAGGTCGCGCGCGTGCGAAAGGTCAGCTCGATCTATTCAAAGGACTTTTCAGATCTGTTGGGTGTCCGGGCGTCGTTGATTGTCGCGACCAGTTGAGAACAGGATTTACAAGATTTTTCAGGATTTACATGTCAATCCTGAAAAATCTTGTAAATCTTGTTCTACGTCTGCGCTACAAACTTATAACCCACCCCTCTCACAGTCAGTAGATGCCGCGGGTGCGAGGGTTCGTCCTCGATATACTTCCGCAGGCGCACGATGAAGTTATCGATCGCTCGCGTGTCCGTATCTTCACGTAAACCCCAAACGTCTTCGAGTATCACGCTACGCGAAACAATCTTTCCTTCGTGATTGATCAAGTAACGCAGCAGCTCCGCTTCCATCAGCGTCAGATGCACGATCTGCTCACCCGATCTCAGCTCCAGCGCTTCGAAGTCGATCGTCTTCCCCTCAAACTCGAAAACCTTCGCTTCACCATTCAGTGAAACACGATCCCGATCTTTGTCGAACCACGCACGGCGTCGCAACAACGCATTGATCCGCGCCAGCAACACCGCCAGATCAAAAGGCTTCGGCAGATAATCATCCGCACCGGCCTCGAACCCGCGCAACACATCCTGTGCCTGCCCGCGCGCCGTCAGCATCAAGATCGGAATGAATTGCCCTTGTGCGCGCAATCGCGACGCGAGTGAAAAACCATCCATTCCCGGCAACATCACATCAAGCACCAACACATCGAACGCATCGCGATCTCCATCAAGCAACGTGAGCGCTTCTTCGGCCGTGCCGACAGCCTTTACAGCAAAACCTTCCGCTTTCAGGTTGTAGCACAACCCGGCCGCTAAATGTTTTTCGTCCTCAACTATCAACACTGAATGCGTCATATTTAGACTCGCGGCAGGTGAACCGTAAATGTGCTGCCGTGACCAAGACCAGGACTCTCGGCAAACACACGACCACCATGCTTCGTAACCACTGAATGAACGATAAACAATCCCAATCCGGTGCCCTTGACTCGCGCCATGAACCGGCCCGGAACACGATAAAACCGCTTGAAGATGCGCTTCAGTTGCGCACTCGGAATTCCAATACCTTTGTCAGACACGCGCACGGCAACGCGTTTCTTATCCAACGCCGACACCGACACCCAAACGCACACCTCATCGGCTGAATACTTCACCGCATTATCCAGGAGATTTGAGAACGCCGCACGCAGCTCGTCGATATCGCCCGAAACTTTCGCGGATCGCGCCTCGGGCGATTCGCTGTAGATCAAAGCAGTTTCGCTAAGCCCGTAACGAACGCGCGTCAGCTCCAGACACTCTCGCACGATCTCGCCGAGATCAATCACTGAATTAGCAATACGACGACGTTTGTGTCCGGTGCGTCCCGCGCGCAACACCTGCTCGACAGTCTTGAGCAGTCGATCGCTGTCAGCCAGCATGATGTTGTAAAACTCGCGCCGCTCTTCTTCGCCGACCTCGCGCGTCTTCAGCGTTTGGAGATAAAGACGAATCGAAGCAATCGGCGTCTTTAGCTCGTGCGTGACGGCGTTGATGAACGCGTCGTGCTGCTCGTTGCGTCGTATCTCGCGGATCAGGAACGTCGTGTTGAGCACGAGTCCAAAGATCAGCACGTTGAAAAAGACGATGCCGAGGACGAGCAGCGCGACTTCACGCCAGTTCAAAATAATCCATCCAACGTTCAGCGCGATCGCCAGTGCGACGAGACACACGCCGAGCGTGATGAAAAATACGACTGACTTGCGGCGACGACCTCTAACACGCATGGGCCACTAATTCTATCAATCCGTAGCGACCTGTGTGTATTGGTGGCCGGACACTTTCTTCGGTAACCGGACTTTTCTGGTTACGAAGAGCATCAGCCAGAGAATTCCTGCCGTACCCGAAAGCAGACCGGAGATCACCGTCAACGAGCGTGGCGTGATCCAGTGCAGCGACCAGCCGGCGACCGCCGTCGAGAACGCCCAGATCATCATTTCTCCCGCGCGATCGCTCGTCGAGACTCTGCCTCGCAGGTAATCGGGCACGAGTCGCATCAGCAGCGTTTCCTGCACGGCAAACTCGGCGCCCAGCAACACACGCGAGATCGCCACGAGCACACACGCTCCGACGAGCGTCGGCATCACGCCCGCCAGCGCGTAAAGGATGCCCTGGATAAACAAGCTCCAGCCGATGAACGCAACGGTCCGTTTTCTCAACTCGAAAAACGCGCCGACACGACGCGCGATCATCATACCGATGAACAGTCCGAAGCCTCCTGCGAAATAGAAAGCTGCGACTGCTGCGTCGGGACTGATGCCATTCTCACCCGCGAACACGAGTGCGCCTAAGCGATCGGCAATCAGATTCATCGCGCCGCCACCGGTGGCCCAAAGGATATTGATCCCGAGGATCGTGGCCACAGGCGCGTGCGTGACGATGTAGGCCCAGCCCTCGCGCATGTCAGACCAGTAGCCGCGATAAAGACTCTTCGGCTCTTCTGAAACGGCCTTCTTGCTGCGCGTCTCCTCGTCGGGCACGAGCCACACGGAATACGCCGACGCAACGAACGAGAGCGCGTTGATAATGAACGCTGCTTTGTAACCGACGTGTGCGGCGGTCCAACCACCGAGCGCGGCGCCGATCGACATCAGCAGAAAGCGCGATGAGAACATCAGCGCGTTGCCGGCGAGTAGATCGCGTTCGCCGGTGATGTTTGGCACGGCGGCGTTCTTGGCTGCTTCGAAGAATGTCGCGAAGATCGAGAGCGCCGCAGTGCACACGTACGCGATCCACACATCCTCGGGACCGCGGATGAGCAGGAAGCCGAGCGCGATCACGACGCGCACGAGATCGGTCGCGATCATGACCGTGCGACGCGACCAGCGATCGACAAACGCACCGGCAAGCGGAGCAAAAAGTGTAAACGGCACGAGTCGCGCAAGGAGGACGATCGTGGTGACTTCGGGCGCTGCGTGAGACACAACACGGACCAACCCGAGCGCGGCAATAAAGTTAAACCAGTTGCCCAGCTCAGAAATGACCTGCCCGACCCACAATCGTCTGAAAGAGCGATTGCGCCGCAGGAGTTGCATGTAAGTGAGCGAGTCCATGATCTTAAACCCAATTTTGTTGTTGGATAAGGTCAGTCGGAAATGAACAAGTCAGGAAGGGCGGCTTGCCCCCGCGTGGGGAAGAGCGGGGGCAAGCCACCCTTCCTGACTTGTTCTATTCTTCGTGGCCCTATCCAAGTTTGTGCCAAATAAAAAAGCCGCCAGGTTGTGGCGGCTCGCGATCTGCTGCGTTCTCATCGAACGTCATCCTCCAACAAATCGCGGCGGCCTCTTTTCAAGAAATGCTGAGACGCCTTCTACAAAATCCTTGCTCTTCCCTGACTGAATCTGCGTCTCGCGCTCTAAATCCAAATGCTTTTGCATGTCATTCGTGGCGCTGGCCTCGAGCAACCTCTTGATCTCGCCGATTGCAGCCGTCGGCGCCTGGGCCAGTTGTTCCGCCATTGACATCACTCTTGTCATTAACTCCTCGTCAGGTGAAACTGAATTGATCATTCCTATTTCGGCTGCTGCTTGAGCACTAATCAAGTCGCCGGTGAATAACAACTCGGTTGCTCGTTTCCATCCTACGAGTCGCGGCAGCATAAATGTTCCACCACAATCAGGCGTGAGACCAATTTTTATAAACGCCTGGTTGAAACGAGCACTTTCTGCTGCGATCACGAGGTCGCACGCGAGGGCCAGATTACAGCCTCCGCCAGACGCGACACCATTCACGGCTGCGATAAACGGCACCGGAGTTTGTCGAATCAACAGGATCGCTTCATTCAACAATCGCAGCGGCTCGTCGAAGAAAGCCTCGACGCGCCCGGCTGTCTGTGCGATTTCCTGCATTGCCCGCAAATCGCCACCAGCGGAAAACGCTCGTCCCGCGCCGGTGATCACGATCGCCCGCGCACCGCGCTCGAGTGCTTCGCTAAGTGCGGCCTTGAAATCGTGTGCGACCTGCACGTTGAGCGCGTTTAACCGGTCCGGCCTGTTCAAGGTCAGCACGCCAACCGCGCCACGCATCTCCAGTAGAATCGTTTCGAAACTCATTCAGCCCGTTTCCGCCCTCTTTAGAGCGTTCTTTACCGTCAATCGCGTAAACTGCTCGCGCGTCGGAAAAATTCCCGGATTGTTGCTGGGGTTTATGCCCGAAGCTAGCTCTCCGCAACAGCCGCCCTGAATGCCTCAGGTTCGTTGCTGCGCGCGACTCGCGCTAAAACAATCGCTGCATAAAACCGGCCTACCCGTTGATGGCTTAAACGGCACGGAGTCGTTCTTACCACACTGATCGCAGGTGATATCAAATCTCTGACGCTCACCTCCCTGTACTTTTGAGCCGCCGAAGTTAGCCCGCCGTGCGTCGCGGCATGGCTTACATCGCTTCGGGTGAGTTAGATTCCGTTCCCGGTAATACTCCTGTTCCCGTTCCGTGAACATGAACGGAGTACTACACTCCGAGCATGTAATTTCAAGGTCTGGCATCGCGGTTTCTCCACGAGAGTGAAAACGAGGACGTTCACTCTCTGCTCTTCGGAGCGCTGGCGTTGCGTTTCTTTCAACCACAGGATGTGGCCCGAAAGCGCTGTTTTATAAACGCACGCCGAAAACCCGTCCCGACGGTTACGTTGTCGTGAGTGTACTCCAGCAATTCAGTCTATTCAATTTTTTTGTGCAGACTTTTGACAAAAAGTGTTGCGGAAGATCTCCACGGTCCTGTTCTCTGTGGCGCACACGCAACACGGACCACACAGAAATCGCGGGTTTTGCACGGCACAAGCGTTGCTCCTCTAATTGCAAAGCATGAGCAGACTCTTTGTTAAGGGCCCCGGCATTTGATCAAACAGACCACGCTCGGTAGTGCGGTTGAAACCCACGGGATCGGACTACACACCGCTGTTCCGGTCCATGTTCGCCTCGTCCCTGCTCCGCCTGACACTGGCTATGTATTCCGCCGTACCGACCTCGGCGGCTTCGAGATTCCGGCAACAGTCGAATCCGTCGCGCATTGTGGTTACGCAACCACGCTGATGCGCACGGGGGTCATGCTTTCGACTGTCGAACACTTGCTCGCGGCGCTGCGCGGACTCGGCGTCGACAATGCGTTCATCGAGGTCGACAACCTCGAGATTCCGATCATGGACGGCTCTGCGGAAGACTTTGCTCAGATCATCGAACGGGCCGGGATTGCCGAACAGCCACTCGCGCGACGCGCACTTTTGGTGCGTGAGAAAGTCTCTTACGAACAAGGAAATCGTCGCATCAGTATCGAGCCTGCTGATACTTACCAGATCGAGTGTCTCATCGACTTCTCACATCCGATGATCGGCGTGCAGAGTTTGTTTGTGGAGTTGAATAACGGCGCGTTCAGTCGTGAGATAGCAGCCGCGCGCACGTTTGGGTTTACGAATGAGATTGAGGCTTTGCGTAAAGCGAATTTGATTCGTGGTGGATCACTCGACAACGCGATCGTGCTAACGCCCGAAGGAATGTTGAATGAAACAGCTTTGCGCTTTCGAGACGAGTTCGTACGCCACAAGATCCTCGACATCATCGGCGATCTTGCGTTGTTGGGTATGCCGATACTTGGAAAGGTCGTCGCCGAGCGCAGCGGTCACATCATGCACGCGGGATTAATGTCGAAGTTACTCCGCGTGCGATCCGCGTGGGACATCGTGGATATGTAGACAGGATTTACAAGATTTTTCAGGATGTAAATCTTGAAAAATCTTGTAAATCCTGTCTAAAGACCACTCCTCACAATGTCATGCACCCTGATTAATCCAACGCACATTCCATCCTGATCCGTCACAGGCAACACCGAAATCTGTCGAGGCCTGTCTTCCATCAGTCGTAGCGCGTCAAACGCCAGCATCTCGGGCGTAACCACCACAGGCTTGCACGTCATAAAATCGTCACACGTTAACTGCCCTAACGACTCGTGACTCGTCTTTTCAATCGCCCTGCGCAAATCGCCATCCGTAATGATCCCCGCCAGTCGTCCACCATCATCAATCACACACACCGCACCCAATCCGCCCCGGCTTATGGCCCGCACAACCTCCACCCAGGATGATCCCATCGCAATCGTCGGATTCTCCCCATCACGATGCATCAAGTCCGCGACGCGCAACGTCAATCTCTTTCCTAACTGTCCCGCAGGATGATTCACAGCAAAATCGTCCGGCGTCAGTCCTTTGACCTTCATCACCGTCATCGCGAGTGCATCACCAATCGCAAGCGCCACTGTCGTACTCGTCGTCGGCGCAAGATTTAAAGGACACGCCTCTTTATCGACTGAAGCATCAAGCACCGCATCGGCACGCCGGGCAAGCGTCGAGTTAACGTTTCCAACAATCGCGACAATCGGCACAGCGCGATTTTTCAGGTACGGCAACATCGCGACAATCTCGTCCGTTTCGCCGCTATTGCTCAAAACGATGACCACGTCGTCCTGTTGGACGATCCCGAGACCGCCGTGCAGTGCATCCGAAGGGTGCAGGTAAAGTGCGGCAGTTCCTGCGCTTGTCATCGTCGCCGCTATCTTTTGCCCGATTATCCCTGACTTCCCTACCCCGAGAATCACGACCTTCCCCTTGCAGTTCGCCACGAGGTCCACGATGCGCCCGACCTGCTCGCGGTCAAGCCGCGTGGCCGTCTGGGCAATCGCATCCGACTCGATTCTCAATAGCTGCTGGATATCTGCGAGATGGTCTTGGGTCATTGGCGCCTTTGATATACGAGCCGAGTAACATTTGGCAAGTCGGCGGAAGGTAAGTTATAGTCCGGCATTCGTTCAGATAACGTTCAGACAAGGTGGGTTTGTGATGGGTCTGCTAAATCTGCTTCCCAAAGAAGAGCAGTATTTCGATCTGTTCACGCAGATGACGCTCTACATCTCTGCGGCCGCGCGTGAGCTGAAAGAGATGCTCGCCGACAAAAACCACGCCTACGGCGAGTATGCAAAACGTATTAAAGGGCTCGAACATGCCTGTGATGAGCTCACGCACAGCATTTCCACGCGTCTGAACAAGTCATTCATCACGCCGTTTGATCGCGAAGACATCTACATGATGTCGACCGCGCTTGACGACATCGTTGACCTGATTGACGATGCTGCACGCGCGATCATCATCTTCGACATACAGGAAACTACCGACTACGCGCGTGATTTTGCGGACGTGCTTGAGCGGATGGCGGACCAGCTCAAAGAGATCGTCTCTACTCTGCAACGTCCAAAGAACATCACGCAGCGGCTGGTTGAGATTCATCGTCTCGAGAACGAAGGCGACGACATCTATCACGCGGCGATTGCGGAGTTATTTCACGATCCGCCCGACGCACTCACTGTTTTGAAGTGGAAAGAGGTTTACGAAAAGCTCGAAGCTGCGGTCGATCGTTGCGAGAACGTGGCTAACATCATTGAGAGTGTGATTATCAAGCATACTTAGCATCGTCTCCCAATGACCGCAACCCTGGCTTTCATCATCATCCTCGTCTTCCTGGCGCTTGTCTTCGACTACATCAACGGCTTTCACGATGCCGCGAATTCGATTGCAACCGTCGTTTCGACGCGCGTGCTTTCGCCAGGTCTCGCCGTAGTCTGGGCTGCTTTCTTTAACTTCATTGCCTTCGCAATCTTTGGTACGCGCGTCGCCAAGTCGATTGGCGATGGCGTTCGCATGGACCTCATAAGTGCTGACTTGCGTCTTTACGTGTTGCTCGCTGCGTTGCTGGGCGCGATCGTCTGGAACTTGATTACGTGGTATCTCGGACTGCCGACGTCGAGCTCGCACGCGCTGCTCGGCGGTTATGCAGGCGCGGGCGTCGCTGCATATGGCGGCGTGAGTGGACTACTTAAAGCCGAGGTCTGGTTCCGTACGTTGAAGTTTATCGTGCTCTCGCCGCTGATTGGCATGTTGATGGGATTCACGTTGATGGTCATCGTCTACTGGGTCTTCCGACGCTTCTCAGCGACGCGCGTCGATAAGATCTTTCGTCGTGGACAACTGTTCTCGGCAGCGGCATTCTCGTTGGGCCACGGCGGCAATGACGCGCAAAAGACGATGGGCATTATCACGGCAGTGTTGACGGCTGGCGGAGTTTGGGGCATGCATTATGGCCCGGACGGTACCTTGCCAACGATCCCCATCGAAGTGGTTCTCGCAGCCCACGCCGCGATCGCGTTGGGCACGCTGTCGGGAGGCTGGCGCATCGTGCGCACGATGGGAACGCGGATCACGAAGCTGAAACCGGTCGGCGGCTTCTGCGCCGAGAGCGCCGCCGCGCTGACTCTCGCCTACGTAACACTGACCGGCACGCCGGTCTCCACCACCCACACGATCACTGGCTCAATCGTCGGCGTCGGCGCGACCCGTCGTTTATCAGCAGTCAAATGGGGTGTCGCCGGTCGGATAGTATGGGCCTGGATATTGACGATCCCCGCGGCGGCCTTCGTCGCCGCCGTCTCCTTCTGGATCGTCTCCTACCTCCACCGCGTATTCAGCTAATCAGCCCACATCATTCGTATTGAATGAGGCAACACAACGATCCGATTCATGCTGATCAATTTCCTCAAAGTAAGCACTGCACTGTGCTAAGCCGCCATCTTGAGTTTGGCTTTTGACGCCGTTTCTTTGCCTTTTCCTGAGCGGGCAACTAACTTAATGTTCTTCGCCAACCCCAGCAATTGGAGCGTGCGGATGCCCCACCAGTTAATGTCCACTTCATACCATGCGAGTCCATGTCTTGCGGCAGACGGGTGCGCGTGATGATTATTGTGCCAGCCTTCTCCCCATGTAAGTAACGCCACCCACCAACTGTTGCGCGAATCATCGTTCGTCTCGAAACGACGCGTGCCCCATAGGTGAGTCGCCGAGTTGACGAGCCACGTCGCATGGAGGTTGAAGGTCACCCGTAAGAAGACGCCCCAGAACAGCATCGGCCAGCCACCCAGGCCCAAGAGCATCACACCGATTACGATCAGCGGCACGTAATACAGTCTCTCGAACCATCGATGCACAGGGTCTTTCATTAGGTCAGGGGCAAATTGCATGCACACTGACTCATCGTATCGTTGCGCCGTACCTCTTAGTATCCAGCCCATATGCGCCCACCAACTTCCGTGGCGCGGCGTGTGCGGATCCCCAGGCGCGTCCGCGTGCGCGTGGTGAATGCGGTGGGTCGTTACCCATGCGATTGGGCCGGCTTCAAGCGCAAGCAGTCCACAGAAGGTGAGGAAATACTCAACTGCTTTCGGTGTCTTGAAGCCACGATGTGTTAACAAGCGGTGATAACCCATACCGACGCCCAGGCTTCCAGCAATCCACCAGAGCAATAGGCACGCAATGAGCGCCGGCCACGTAAACATAAAGAACGCAGCAAACGAACCGATATGAAAAATGACGAGTGTAATTGACGTCAACCAATTGATGCCGGTCTTTCGTTGAATATTCGTGATTGTTTCGTTTCGCATACAAGTTCCTACCGCTTAAAACTCGGTGTGTTCCGAGTAAAAAAGAAAAGGTAAGTCCCGTCTAAACTTGAGGGACTTACCTTTTCAGACCTAACCCTTGCTCGTTCAAACCGTTCGCTCTAACCGGGGCTTCGGTTCGAGATGGCCCAAAGGCCTTTCGAGATGTACTGGCAGGCGCTCGCGGATGTTCTCCCCCCTTGTACGACGCCCTATCTCTAACCACACTAGTTTAGTCAGTGATTGCATCCATGAGTTCACCAAAAGGTCACAAATGCTTGCAGTTCAGTTTGTTCATCTGAGAATTGAACACGAGGGTAAATGCTTCTTGCGAAGTTTCATTTATGAGTACTAGAGCGTACTGACAAATCGAGGTGAGACCAAAGAAGAAGTGTTCTCAATGCTTGCTGTCCACCGACACGTCCGCGTTACTCAGGTAGGTCAACAGCGACAGGAAAGGCGATTTTTGCCTCAGCGATCAACTTACCTACTTCGTTAACTAGTACCGAGATTCCCTCTGGCTTTGTGAGATAGCCTTGAGCGCCAGCGTCGCGGGCTTCTCGTTTGTCTGCATCGTAGGCCGCCCCTGAGTAGAAAAGAATCGGAGTGCTCTGATTAAACTGTCGTATTTCCTTGGTTAGTTCCGGTCCTGATAATCCCGGCATCCAGCTATCGACAAGAATGAGATCAAACTGCTGACGTTGGGCGAGGGTGAGCGCGTCTGCAGAGTCTTCTGTAACTGTTACGTCGTAGTCTGCGGCTTCGAGCACGAAGATAAGCAACTCCCGCGAATCGGGATCGTCCTCCGTGCAGAGAATACGGCCTTTAGGAGAAGGCATGGCCAGTGACTATTCAGAAGATTTTAGGTGAGGAAGTCTATCATGCGTGTATGTGCGCTAGCGCACTTAACTAACTATACCTATCTGCCTGTCTGTAATGAAACCACGCGACGCCCAAAATTAAAATGTATGTATTCGAGTGCTTATATCGAAACCTGAGCTAATACGGTCGCTTTTCGAAGTGGCCCCGTTTCTGCATCTACCAAATCGCATCCCCCTTGAGATCAATGTGATGAAACAAAGGAACTTTATGAAGAGATTTTTTCGATTGAACGTAAGAAGCGTCCTACTCGCTTCAACTTTAGCGCTCGTCGCTGTAATACCGACGACTGCTCAGACACCGTCGAGCAGCGCACCAGCAGATAGTTCGGCAGGGTATACGGCTACCAGAACCGATGCGCGCGATGATGGCACTGATTGGGGTTGGCTTGGACTTCTGGGTCTTACGGGCCTCCTCGGCCTGATACCGAAACGGCGTAGGGAGGAAGCGGACTATCGGGCAACTGATTCTGCATCGCGAGCGACCGCCAGATAGAACTCTAGTTAGCCCTTGGAGGCAACCGACTCAGGTTAACACCAGCAATGGGTTTGAAGCCGATGCCTGGCATAACAAAAGTTTTAATTGATAACGTCCTACTTAGCCGTCAAGCTGAGTTTACCTGAACAATCGGGAGGTGAAGTTAATTTGCAGTCTGAGAGGCTAGCTACGGCTAGCCTTTTCTTTTACACCTTTGCCCTCCTCACTTCGAGACGTTCCAAGCTTCCTCAAGACTCGTCAACGTGTTCGAAAATGGATTGAGGTTAGTATTTCAGAGCTTCACCCTCGGGGTAACTGACATACATTAGTAA
>DASTTS010000507.1:0-11775 GCA_035760085.1 Pyrinomonadaceae bacterium | reverse complement strand
CAGGCGCAGGACCCGGCGCCGGCCGTCGAGATGATTAGTGCGGACGAACTCAAAGCGAAAGTTACAGCGAATCATCCGGTCACGATCATCGACGTTCGCAGCTCCGAGGGTTTCGCGTCGAGCTCGACGACTGTCAAAGGCTCGCTTCATTTCAAACTACGAAAGCTGAAGGCGCGCCTCTATTATCCTCCGCTAAAGGATCTCCCCAAAGATCGCGAGATCGTCACTTATTGCGCTTGTCCAAAGGATCAATCGAGTATTTCCGCTGCGCAGATCCTGCAAGCGGCCGGATTCAAGCGCGTGAAAGTTCTGCAAGGTGGCTGGCAGGAGTGGCTGCGCGCGAACGGTCCCGTTGAGCCGCGCACGAAAACTGATTGATTATCTTGTACATCCTGACAATCCTGTAATCCTGTCTCTAACTCACGTCAGTTTTTAGACAGGATGACAGGATTTACAGGATGTACAAGATTCCCTCTGCTACAATCGCAAGCGGAGGACGACAAACATCTTAGCGGTCAGTAAGCTCGGTTGCGTGCGCGGAGATCGCAGGCTATTCAGCGGACTCGATCTGTCAGTGTCTCCGGGAACGTTCGTCCAGCTCACCGGACCAAACGGTAGCGGCAAAACCAGTTTGCTCCGGATCCTGTGCGGGCTCCTCGCTCCGGCTGAAGGCCGCATTACGTGGAATGGTGCGGATATTCGCTCACTTGGTGAGGAATATGTCGCCCAGGTGACTTACCTCGGTCACCGCCACGGCATAAAAGACGAGTTTAGCGCGGTCGAAAATTTGAGAATCTCAAATGCGCTGAATGGCGTGCCGGTTAGCGCAGCACACGCTGGCGAAGTGCTGCGACAGGTCGGCCTCGCTGGTCGTGAGTCGCTTCCGGCACGGCTCTTGTCAGAGGGGCAGAGAAGAAGAGTGGGGTTAGCGCGTCTTCTCGTATGTAGCACGAAACTCTGGCTGCTTGACGAGATCCTGACCTCGTTGGACAAAGGGGCCGTTTCCCTTGTTAGATCTTTGATTGAAAACCACGTAGCAGGTGGCGGCATCGCAATCGTCGCAACGCACCAGGAGCTGGAATTGTCGACCGGCCGCACCGAACGACTCGAACTCACGACGTGAACGCACCTTCGAGCTTATCGATGTTGCGCTGGATCGTTTGGCGCGATCTGATGCTGGCGTGGCGCCGCCGCGCGGACATGCTGTCGACGGTTTTCTTCTTCGTGATCGTGGTCAGCCTGTTTCCGCTCGGCATCGGACCGGAGACGCAGTTGCTCAGGACGATCGCGCCGGGCGTGGTTTGGGTGGCGGCGTTGTTGGCGTCGATGCTGTCGCTCGGGCGGCTGTTTGCGAATGATTATCAGGACGGCACGCTCGAGCAGTTGTTACTGACGCCGCAGCCGCTGTTTCTGGTCGTGCTGGGAAAGACGCTCGCGCACTGGATTGTGGCGGAAGTGCCGCTCGTGTTGATTGCGCCGCTTGTTGGTGTGCAATTTGATCTCAGTAGCGAGACGTTGTGGATCCTGTTTGCGAGTTTGCTGGTGGGCACACCGGTGTTGAGTCTGATCGGGTCAGTCGGGGCAGCCTTGACGTTAGGATTGAGAGGTGGTGGCGTTTTAATCTCGTTACTCGTGCTGCCGCTTTACATTCCCGCATTGATTTTCGGTGCGGGCGCGGTTGAAGCGAGCGTGATGGGGACCAGTCCGACGGCGCACCTTTCGTTGCTTGGAGCGTTTGCGATTGTGTCGCTGCTGTTTTCGCCCTGGGCCACCGCTGCGGCGCTCAGGATATCTTTGGAGTGAATCTTGTTAATCATGTAAATCCTGCAATCCTGTTAAAGACTATCGTCAGTTTTAGACAGGATTACAGGATTTACAGGATTCACAAGATATGAACATCTACAAGTACGCATCACCAGCAAATTTTTACCCGCTTGCGGGGAAGCTGATCCCGTGGTTCGCGATCCCGGCCGCGATCCTCTTCGCCACAGGCATGTTTGTCGGCTTCTTCATTGCGCCGACGGACTTCCAGCAGGGCGACGCCTACCGCATCATCTTTATTCACGTCCCGGCAGCGTGGATGGGTATGCTTCTTTACGTCCTGATGGCGCTCTACGCGGGCATCGGCTGGGCTTTCAACGCGCGGCTCTCGTCGATGATGGCTTCATCTCTCGCCATTACCGGCGCGATGTTCACCGCGATTTCACTTTTCACCGGCGCGCTCTGGGGCAAGCCGACGTGGGGCACGTGGTGGGTCTGGGACGCGCGCATGACGTCAACATTGATCCTTCTCTTTCTCTACATCGGTTTTATTTCACTGCAAGCCGCGATTGACGATCCGCGCCGTGCTGATCGCGCCGGCGCCGTCCTCGCGCTCGTCGGTGTGATTAACGTTCCCATCATTTACTTCTCCGTGCAGTGGTGGAACACGCTTCACCAGGGCGCAACGATTCGCCTGCTGCAAAAACCAACAATCCGCGGATCGATGCTCGCGGCGCTGCTCATCATGCTCGCGGCGTGCTGGCTCTACTCCGTGGCCGTTGTGCTGATCCGCTTGCGATGCATTATCCTTGAACGCGAACAAAACGCTTCGCGGTTCGCGGAGGTAGGAGTCTAATCATGAACTGGCCAGATTTATCGATGGGCGGCTACGGCTTCTACGTTTGGGGCTCGTATCTCTTTTCACTGATTGCCATTGTTTGGGAAGTCGTCAGCCTGAAGCAAAGAAAGAAAGCGCTCGCGCAACAAAAGATGGAATCGAGCGCGGTCGCGCCGGGTAAGGCTCACTTGTCGAGCGCAGTTGAATAACTTGAGGAAGTATCGATGAAACGACGTCATAAGCGGATAGCTTTTATTGTGGTCGGGCTCGCGGGTCTGTCGATCGCGGCTTATCTCGTGGCGAGCGCATTCCGGAATAATCTCGTCTTCTTTTTTAGCCCGACACAAGTCGCAGCCAAAGAGGCGCCAATCAATCGCACGTTTCGCATCGGCGGGCTCGTTCAGGAAGGTACAGTGAAACGCGAATCAGACGGTCTGACTGTGCGATTCACCGTGACTGACACTGCGCAAAGTATTCCAGTCGTTTATAAAGGCATACTTCCTGACTTGTTTAAAGAAGGGCGCGGCTGCGTGGCCCAGGGCAAGCTCAACGCTGACGGCACGTTCTACGCAGATCAGGTTTTAGCAAAACACGACGAGAACTACATGCCTCCCGAAGCCGGTCAGGCAATCGATAAAGCCAAGCATGCACAGGAAGCGGCGAAGTCTGTAGTTAATAACTAATCCGTACAAAATCCGTGTTAATCCGTGGCTAATAAATGATTCCTGAAATAGGCCAGTTCGCATTAATCGTCGCCCTCCTGCTCGCGCTTACCCAGGCCACGTTCCCACTGATCGGAGCGTCGCGTGGCAACGGCACATGGATGTCGCTCGCGGCGCCCGCCGGACAGGCGCAATTCATCTTCGTCGTGATCGCGTTCTGCTGTCTCGGCTACTCGTTCATCACTAACGACTTCTCCGTTCTGAACGTCGCCACCAATTCGAATTCACAACTGCCGTTACACTATCGTCTCGCCGCCACGTGGGGCTCACACGAAGGCTCACTCCTGCTCTGGACGTTGATGCTTTCGCTCTGGACTGTCGCCGTCTCGCTCTTCAGCCGGCACCTTCCCGAAGAGATGGTGGCGCGCGTGCTGAGCGTGATGGGCATCGTGAGCGTGGGTTTCCTGCTGTTCATGCTGCTCACTTCGAATCCGTTCACGCGCCTCGCTCCGGTGCCTGTTGACGGACGCGATCTGAATCCACTGCTCCAGGATCCGGCGATGGTGGCGCACCCGCCGATGCTCTACATGGGCTACGTCGGCTTCTCAGTCGCTTTCGCCTTTGCGATCGCAGCACTGATCGGCGGCAGGCTCGATGCAACCTGGGCGCGCTGGTCGCGGCCATGGACCACCGTCGCGTGGATGTTTCTCACTTGCGGTATCGCACTCGGAAGTTTCTGGGCTTACTACGAGCTCGGCTGGGGCGGCTGGTGGTTCTGGGATCCGGTCGAGAACGCGTCGTTCATGCCGTGGCTCGTCGGCACCGCGCTGATACATTCACTCGCCGTCACTGAAAAACGCGGCGGCTTTAAGAGCTGGACCGTGCTACTCGCGATCGCGGCATTTTCGTTGAGCTTGCTGGGTACATTTCTCGTACGCTCAGGCGTGTTGACATCGGTTCACGCGTTTGCGACCGATCCGAAGCGCGGCGTATTCATCCTCGCGTTTCTTTTAGTCGTCATTGGCGGCTCTTTACTGCTCTACGCGATACGCGCAAAGCAGGTCGGCGTCGGCGGTAAGTTTGACGTCGTGTCGCGCGAATCGTTTCTATTGTCGAACAACGTGTTGTTGACGGTCGCGGCTGCGTCAGTACTGCTTGGAACTCTTTACCCGTTGCTGGTCGATGCGCTCGGTGGTGCAAAACTCTCGGTTGGTCCACCGTATTTCAATCTCGTGTTCGTGCCGCTCATGGCTCCCGCGATGTTCCTGATGGGCGTTGGGCCGATCGCGCGTTGGAAGAAAGCGAGTCTTCCGGATCTCGTTACGCGATTGCGCTGGGCGTTTGTGATCAGCGTGCTTAGCGCGGTGGTGTTGCCATTCGTACTCGGCGGGTTCAAGTGGCTCGTGAGTTTAGGGCTGTTACTCGCGATCTGGATTTTGACGACGATCCTCGTGAACCTCTGGGAAAGAGTTCGCGTTACTTCCGGTCAGCTCAATACATTTCAAAAACTGCGTGCGCAGAGTCGCAGCTATTACGGGATGCAACTCGCGCATCTCGGCGTCGCGGTGTTCGTCGTTGGTGTGACGCTCGTCACTGGTTATCAAACAGAGCAGGACGTGCGCATGGCAGTAGGCGACACGGTAACCGCCGGGCGTTATTCGTTCCGGTTCAATGGCGTCACGAATGTAACCGGGCCAAACTACGTCGCGGGCCGCGCCGAGATCATCGTCAGTCAGGACGGAGTTGAGATCGAGAAGATGTTTCCGGAGAAACGGAATTATACCGCCACTGGCAGCGTCATGACCGAAACCGCCATTGATAGCGGCATCTTCCGTCATCTCTACATCTCGCTGGGCGAACCCGTCGGCGGCGGCGCCTGGAGTGTGCGTGTTTACTACAAACCATTCGTCGGCTGGATCTGGTTTGGGGCAGTGTTGATGGCGCTCGGTGGTGCGCTCGCGGTCAGTGATCGACGCTATGCGCTGGCAGCCCGCAAAGAACGCGAAGCTCGCGCGACGGTAAAGGCGTCTGAAGTCCCGAGCACCGTCGCCGCATCCGTAACAGAATAATCCGCGTAAATCCGCGGTTAAAGTATGCTTCGTTACTTAATACCTTTAGCATTATTCATCGTTCTCGCAGTCTTTCTCGCGATCGGGCTCACGCGTGATCCGCACGAGCTCAAATCCGTCTTAATCAACAAGCCCGCACCGGCGTTTCGTCTCTCGCAACTTAAAGCGCCCGACAAGATGATCTCCAACGAAGACATGCGTGGAAAGGTGTGGCTGCTGAATGTCTGGGCCTCGTGGTGCGTGGCGTGCCGGGATGAACATCCGTGGCTGCTCGAGTATGCGAAATCGGCAGTCGTTCCGATTTACGGTCTTAACTACAAAGACAGACGTGAAGATGCGCTCGCATGGCTGGGAGAGCTGGGTGATCCTTATACCGCGAGCGCCGTCGATCTCGACGGACGTGTCGGCATCGATTACGGCGTTTATGGCGCACCCGAGACTTACATCATCGATCAAAGTGGCATGATCCGCTACAAGCATGTTGGCCCAATGATGCCCGACGTCTGGAAAGAAAAGATCCTGCCTGTGGTCCAGGAATTAAATCGCCAAGGGGCCGGTAAATGAACAAGCTATTTGGAATTCTGGTCTTGCTCAGTTGCCTGTTTGTGCCCTTTGTGAACGCGCAGGTGCAGGAGGAAGAGGTTCCGAGCGACGATCCGGTGATCGAGCAGCGACTCGCAAACCTCTCCAAAGAACTCCGTTGCCTCCAGTGCCAGAACCAAACTCTCGCTGACTCACCTGCCGGGCTCGCCGCAGACCTCCGCCGCGAGATACGCATACAGATGAAAGCCGGCAAGAGCGATCAAGAGATCATTGCCTTTCTCACGCAACGCTACGGCGACTTCATCCTGTACAAACCGCGCGTCACGTTCACAACTTACCTGCTGTGGTTCGGACCATTCGTTTTACTGCTTGGCGGCCTGTACGTGCTCTTTCGTTACATCAAACAGCGTCGCGATCTGATTCCCGAAAAGCCGCTGACGGCTGACGAACACAGGCGTGCCGAAGAGTTGCTCGCTTCCCTTCCCGGAAAGGAGACGACGTGATTCTTTTCTGGGTGATCTGCGCGCTCCTGATCGTGATCGCGTTGGCGTTTGTGT
The DNA here is from genome assembly GCA_035760085.1 of Pyrinomonadaceae bacterium. Classification (GTDB taxonomy): domain Bacteria; phylum Acidobacteriota; class Blastocatellia; order Pyrinomonadales; family Pyrinomonadaceae; genus PSRF01. The sequence continues at coordinate 5,345 of DASTTS010000507.1, read as the reverse complement.
TGCCGCCCGCTTTACAGCGTTCAGACGAAGCTGAAGTCGCATCCGACGAAGACCGCAAACAGGCGAACATCGCGGTCTATCGTGATCAGCTTTCGGAGCTGGAAGCGGATCTGAGTAACGGCATCATCGCTGAAGAACAGTACGCACAGGATCGTGAAGAGATCGAGCGTCGACTGCTTGAAGACACCGCGACCGCACGTTCGAAACAGAGTGCTGCGGCACCAATCAGTGCACGAAACACAGCTTACCTGCTTGGCATCGGATTGCCGCTCGTTGCGATCGTGTTTTATATGAAAATCGGTGAGCCCGATCGCATCACGAATCCCGCTCCCGTCGGCGCCCCGCCAGCCGCGACTTCAGCCGCACCACCTGAACGCACGCAGGAACAGATCGAAGCAAACGTCACCAAACTGGCGCAGCGTCTGGAGTCGAATCCCAACGATCCACAGGGTTGGACCATGCTCGCGCGTTCCTACAGCTCGATGGAGAAGTACAGCGAAGCGACAAAGGCTTACGCCAAAGCCACTGAGCTCAATCCGAAGGAGGCCGATCTGTGGGCGGAGTATGCGTTCGTTACCGGCATGGCCGAGGGCAGGAGCCTCGAAGGCAAACCGATGGAGCTGATCAATCGCGCCTTGAAGGTCGATCCCGAAAACCTGAAAGCGTTGCAACTCGCCGGTAGTGCCGCGTTCCAGGCAAAGGATTACAACAAAGCGGTAGACTACTGGCAGCGTGTGCTGAAGAAAGTTCCGGCCGGTTCGGAAGTCGCTGAAACCATCACCGCGCGCATCAACGAAGCAAAGACACTCGCGGCGAGTAAGTAATTAACAAAAAGAGACCAATGTCGAGAGAGAACATTCTATTCGCAATTATTGGACTGCTCCTGGGGTTCATCGTGGGCTTCATGTTTGCTAGTTCGATGAGCCAGAAGGCCGCGCTACAACCGGCGACGGCGGGCGCGCTTCCGTCAGATCATCCGCCCGTTGGCGGCGGCGGGCAGAACGCGCAGAACCCACAGGCGATGTTTGCCCAGGTCCAGGCTGCGCTCGAGAAAGCACGCACCGAGCCCCAGAACTTCGAAGCGCAGGTGCAGGCTGCGGATCTTTACTACCAGATTCAGCGATTCGATCAGGCCATCGAATACCTGTTGAAAGCGAATCAACTCAAACCGGCTGACTATCGCACCGTGGTGTTGCTCGGCATGGTGAACCTCGATGCGGCACATTACGATCAGGCTGAGAAGTGGTACCGGGCCGCGATGAAGATGAAGTCGGATGATGTGATGGTGCTGTCAGGGCTTGCGGCGACGACTTTGCAGAAGGGTGACGCGAAAGCCGCGGAGGATGCGATTGCGCAGTTAGAGAAAGTCGATCCGAATAGCGAGGATCTGCCTCAATTCCGGGACAAATTGGCGAGCTTGAAGGCAGGCAAATAATCCGCGTAAATCTGTGTTACGGAGCGATTGACATCCTCACTACGTTTACCAGAAGTATGCGATCGATCTTTCCGTCCTTACCCGTCACGACGACCTGACCATTCTCAACCGTAACCCGTTTCACCGTACTCATCGATCGATTAATAAGCGTTCCATCATTGGTCTCGATCACGAGTCGTGGTCCAACTTCAGCTTCGGGCTCAGGCGGCGCAGGTTTCGGCTTTGGCTCTTCGACAGGCGCCGGCGGCGTTTCTCTCACGCGCGGTGCTGGACGGCGTGCGGCAGGCCGGCGGCCGCGTGTATTGCGTGCGGTCGCGGGTCTTGCAGTTTCAACTTCCGGGGATTTCTCAGGTGTGGGTTTCTCAACCGGTTTCGCTTCCGGCGTCGGTTCTGGTGTTGGCTCAGGCGTGGCTGTTGCTACTTCAGTGACTGGCGGCTCAGGTTCATTGATCCTGGCGCCAACCGACGTCACGCGCTTCGTCCCGGGAGTTCGTGTTTCGGTAACCGGCGTCGCAGACGTTTCTGCTTCCGCGATCTCAGGCCCACCGACGATCGGCTCAAACGATCCACCGAAGAAAAGTCGATACGTTCCCTCATCATCGTTTGGACTGCGCGCTTCGATACGCAGGATCAGATCCTCACGCTTGCGTAAGTAGATACCCTTCGTAACTGGCGACGTGCTCTCCGCGTAGAGCGTGAGCTTGAGCAGCGGTCGCAACGTGCCCGCCGTAAACACATCGACGTCGCCATTGAGATTTCTGCTGTTGATAGTAATCAGGAGGTCGCCTGGCGTGCCGGTGAAAGCGTAGTAGTGATCGGTGAGTCGGGCGTCGCCGAGATCGCGCGCCGCGATGCTGCCCGTGATGCTGTTGCTACGGACCGGCGACGGCGCGTTCGGATCGATCGACTGTGCCGACGCTGATCCCACTACCAGAAGTAATACCGCAATGACGATTAACTTTGCGCCTTTGCGCCTTTGCGGGAAAAATGCTGAACAAAATCGCACCATAATTCGCCGCAAAGCATATCAGATCTGGGTTATCCTAGTCGCATGAAGTTAAGTCGAGCCTTTGGGCTTTCGGTGTTTGTTTTGCTCTCTTCCCTTCCCGCTCTTGCCCAATCGTGGACAGCAAAACTCGACAAAGACATCAGCTTTTATCAACCAACCGAAATGGGCGTGCTCATCGTCGGCACCGAGAAGTCGCTCTACGCCATCGACGCCTCGAGCGGCGAGACGCTCTGGCGCCGCAAAGACACTTCGCTCGACGAAACCGACGTCGCGCCCGTTCCCGGCACGGATCTGCTGTTGCTGAGTTTCGAAAAAGGCGACAAAGCACGCATCGAAGCAGTCGATATATTGACAGGCGAGTCGATCTGGCGCAGCGAAAAGATCAAAGGCGCCGTGATGCAGACGTCAGTCGACACAGAGGCGAACCTGATCGCGGTCGTGCTTGCGAAAGACGTGAAGAACCGCGCGCGTGATGGTTTCAAGCGCCGTCCACTGTTGCACGTCCTTGATCTCGCGACTGGCGACGAACTTTGGAAGTACGACATTGGCGAAGTCGAGATGATGCCGGCGCGCTGGCCGGAAGATTCCGGCAAAGAGGTCGACTACACCCTCGACAACTACTACCCACCCGCATTCATCGACGGCCGCTTGTTTGTGTTCTACGAAGGCGTGACTTCGTTCGACGCACGCAGCGGCAAAGAGCGACTGCGCGAGAAGTATCGCGTCAACGAAGACGGTCTCGCGCTTACGGAAGCCGAGCCGATTTTCACTGCGAACACGATTTACGTTTCCGGTCACGGACGTGTCCGGGCCATCTCGCGCCAGACTGGCGATACCGAGTGGGAAGCGAAAGATCTCGGACTCACGCCGGAGATGGTGCTCGTTGGTGATGTTCTTTACGTGCGCACCGGCGGACAATTCACGCGCTTGAAAGACGGCGAGACAATCGAGCGCGGCTCGTATGGCGTCAGCGCGATTGATATTCGCAAAGGTAAAGTGCTGTGGCGTTACAAAGGTGCAGACAAAGGCATTACAAACCTGGTTATGCCCGATCGAAATACGATTGCCATCGCCGATCGTGACGATCTGATCTTCATCGATACGAGTAACGGCAAACGAACGTCGCGCGTGTCGCACAAGATTGAGCGCGCTTCATTTGGAACGTTGAATGAGAATGGCAACGTCGTGATCGGCGGCCAGTCAGAAATCGCGGCCTTCGATCCGGTGAACGGGCGCGAGCTCTGGCGCGCGCGGCACACGGCGCCCGGGCGCGGCATCCTGCGCACCGTAGCCGCGATCGCGGCGCGTGCTGCTTCGTTGTATTTCCGTTTTGGTGGACCAACCATGACAGCGCTGCGGGGCGTTCAGATCGCGACCGGGCTGAGCTGGTCGGGATTGGCGTCGCGCTCGTCGTTTTCAAATTTGCAGGCGCTGGCGACGGCGTCGAACCGGCGTCAGCGATCGTCGGGGTTCAAGCGGTTTGGGATCGCATCGCGTGTGCGCGATCGGATCGATCCGTCACGACAACTCGATCGGCTTTCGCGATTCCTCTGGCATCGTGAACGGCTCGCGACGTTGCGCGGGCAGTGGATGTATTTCTACACCGGCCTCGATCGCGGTGGGAATGGATTGGCTGGCGTGAACGTCAACAATGGCCGAACCGATCGTGAAGTGCGATTGTCAGATCTGGATGAACGCTTTGTGACTGACGAGGCGCTTGGTGCAATGTTCTCCGCCTCAGGTAATCGTTTATTTAGCCACGGATTACGATGATCTCAGTCTGAGGGCGTTGGCAATAACGGAGACGGAGCTGAAGCTCATCGCCGCCGCAGCAATCATCGGGCTCAGCAGGATTCCGAAGAACGGATACAACACACCCGCAGCGATCGGCACGCCGAGCGTGTTGTAAATGAACGCGAAGAAGAGATTCTGTTTGATATTGCTCATCGTCGCCCGGCTCAAAGATCGCGCGCGCACGATGCCGCTCAGGTCGCCTTTGACGAGCGTTACGTCCGCGCTCTGCATTGCCACATCAGTTCCGGTGCCCATCGCGATGCCGACATGAGCCTGTGCGAGTGCGGGCGCGTCGTTGATGCCATCACCAGCCATCGCGACGATCCGGCCCGCGTTTTGAAACCGCTTCACCGCCTCGACCTTTTGCTCCGGCAAGACCTCCGCCACGACTTCGTCAATTCCGAGTTTGCGGGCCACTGATTCGGCAGTCGTCCGGCTGTCGCCTGTCAGCATTACGAGGCGAATGCCTTCCGCGTGAAGTTGCTTGATGGCAGCGGGTGTCGTTTCCTTGATTGGATCGGCAACACCGATCAGTCCGGCGGGTTTTCCATCAATGACTACAAACATGATCGTCTGTCCGTTAGCACGCAGATCTTCTGCCCGGGCCGCGATGTCGCCGGTGTCGAGTTTTAGATCGTCGATCAGTGCACGATTGCCGACCGCAACGTGATGCCCGTCGACTTCACCAATAACCCCCTTGCCCGTTACCGACTGAAAACGAACAGCGTCTTTGATATCGACACTTCGCTCCTGCGCGCCCGCGACGATCGCCGCTGCGAGCGGATGTTCGCTGCTTTTCTCCAAACTTCCCGCCAAACGGAGCAGCGCCGGTTCATCAAACCCGTTTGCAGTGATAACGGTCTCCAATCGCGGCTTGCCTTCCGTCAACGTGCCGGTCTTGTCGATCACGAGCGTATCAACCTTGCGCATGACTTCGATTGCTTCAGCGTTCCTGAATAGCACCCCGTTTTGCGCAGCCTTTCCTGTCGCCACCATGATCGACATCGGTGTCGCGAGTCCGAGCGCACACGGGCACGCAATGATCAGAACCGCTACCGCATTCACAAGCCCGTACGCCATTCGCGGCTCCGGTCCCCAGATGCTCCA
>DASTTS010000506.1:0-5447 GCA_035760085.1 Pyrinomonadaceae bacterium | reverse complement strand
CTTATGCTTTACTCAACGACAAAGACCAAGCTTTCGCGTGGCTGGAAAAAGCTTACGCCGCGCGCCAAGCGTATCTTTACTACCTCAAATGCGAGCCGCGCTTGGATTCGCTGCGCTCAGACCCGCGCTACACTGACTTGCTCAAAAGAATGAACTTGGCCGGCTGATCCCGCACATCATCTCTCACCATTTCCCTGCGACGAGGTTCGAGAAAGCACGAGGGGTTGCTAATATCCACCCACATTCGAATTAACTCGGAAACGATGCGAAAACCTATCATTGCTGGAAACTGGAACGATATAAGACCATCGTTCATTTAATGCCGGACGAGTTTCACTATATGCCGGACAAATTTCATTTAATGCCGGAACCCACAGGTATGGACGTGTCTTCCAATAATTTCCAATTAGCTTGCTGAATGAGCGTTCATTCAGTATTATGCAGGACTGTTAATCTGGCGGGAGTGTCGGAGGAGGGTGGAATGCGCGTTGAGAAGGCGGCGGTTTTGGGGGCGGGGACTATGGGGGCGCAGATTGCCGCGCATCTCGCGAATGCGGGTGTGCCCACGCTCCTGCTCGATATACCGCCACGTGAGCTAACGCCTGAAGAGCAAGCGAAGGGATTAACATTAGAGAGTCCGCAGGTTAAAAACCGGATCGCGCGTGGTGGATTCGAGGCCGCGGTAAAGGCAAAGCCGGCGGCCTTCTTTACACCGGAGTTTGCATCGTTAGTCACGCCGGGAAACTTCGACGACGACCTGTCAAAGATCAAAGACTGCGATCTGATTATCGAAGCGGTCGTCGAGAATTTGCAGATCAAGCGATCGTTGTTCGAGCGGGTCGAGCAGTATCGCCGCCCGGGTTCGATCGTCGCCTCAAACACGAGCGGCATTCCCATTCACTTACTCGCCGAAGGTCGCTCTGACGACTTCAAGCAACACTTCCTCGGCGTACACTTTTTCAATCCGCCGCGTTACCTGCACCTCGTCGAAATCATTCGCACCGAGTGGACCAAGCCGGAAGTTTCCTGTTTCGTTTACGGATTTCTCGATCAGCGTCTCGGCAAGGGTGTAGTGCCGGCGAAGGATCGTCCAAACTTTATCGCGAACCGCATCGGCACGTTCGGTGCGCTCTTCACGATCAAGACGATGCTTGACGAAGGCTACTCGATTGAAGAAGTCGATAAGATGACTGGTCCGGCAGTCGGCCGTCCGAAGTCCGCGACCTTCCGCACATTCGACCTCGTGGGCTTAGACGTTTTTACGCACGTCATTAAAAACCTTTACGAAGCGTTGCCCGAAGACGAAGAGCGCGACATGTTTGTCGTGCCGGAAGTGCTCGCGACGATGGTCCAACGCGGCCTGCTCGGCAATAAGACCAAGGCCGGCTTCTACAAGAAGCAGAAAGGCGAAGGCGACAAGCGCGAGATCTGGGCGCTCGACACCGCCACACTCGATTATCGCCCGTCGGAAAAGGTCAAACTCCCTTCGCTCGACATGGCGAAGAACATCGAGGACCTGCCCGAACGAGTCAAAGCACTCACGTGGGGCAAAGATCGCGTGGGCGCGTTTCTGTGGAAGACGCTTTCAAAGACGCTCACCTACGCCGCTAAACGAATTCCCGAAATCGCTGATAACGTTGTTGAAGTGGATCGCGCGATGCGCTGGGGCTTCGGTTGGGAGCTTGGACCGTTCGAAGTTTGGGATGCGATCGGCGTTGAGAAGTCTGTGGCGCGCATGAAAGAAGAGGGATTGTCTGTTCCGGCGAATGTCGAGCAGATGCTCGCGTCCGGTGCGACGTCCTTCTATAAGAAAGAAAACGGACAGCAGTCTTACTTCGACTTCGCGAGTGGCAAGTACGTCCCGCTTACCGATCAGCCCGGTGTTCTGATTCTGAAGTCGATCAAGGAACGGACCGGTGTCATCAAGAAGAACTCCGGCGCTTCGCTGATCGATATCGGCGATGGTGTCGCGTGTCTCGAGTTTCACTCGAAGATGAACGCGATTGGCGGCGACACGCTCCAGATGTTGAAATTCGCACTCGGCGAAGTCGAGAAAAACTTTGTCGGGCTCGTCGTCGGCAATCAGGGTGTGAACTTCTGCGTCGGCGCAAACATCATGCTCATGTTGATGGAAGCCCAGGAGGAAAACTGGGAAGATCTCGACATGATGGGCAGAGTTTTCCAAAACGCGACGATGAGTTTGCGCTACTCGCCGAAGCCGGTCGTTGTGGCCCCGTTCCAGATGGTTTTCGGCGGCGGTTGTGAAATGGTGATTCACGGCGATCGCGTGCGAGCGGCGGCCGAGACTTATATCGGACTCGTCGAGGTTGGCGTTGGAATCATTCCGGCGGGTGGCGGCACGAAAGAGATGCTGCTGCGTGTGATGGATTCGATTCCGAAGGGCGTCGATGATGCGGATCCATTTCCGTTCGTGAAACGTGCGTTCGAGACGATCGCGCTCGCGAAGGTCGCGACATCAGCCGAAGAAGCACGCGCGCTTGGTTTCCTGGCGGCTGACGATTCGATCTCGATGAATGCCGATCGACTGATTGCAGACGCGAAGAAGGAAGTGCTGGCACTCGCGGCGAGTGGATACGTGCAGCCGCAGCAACGCAAAGACATTCTCGCGTTGGGCGCGCCCGCGCTTGCGACTTTGAAACTCGGCATTCACCAGATGAAGCGCGCAGGGTATATTTCGGATCACGACGCCGAGATCGGAACGCAGCTCGCGCGAATTCTGACGGGCGGCGAGTTGAATCATCCGACACGTGTTTCGGAACAGTATCTGTTGGACCTCGAGCGTGAGGCATTTCTTAAGCTCGTGGGAATGAGAAAAACTCAGGAGCGCCTCGCGCACATGTTGAAGACCGGCAAGCCACTAAGAAATTAACCACAGATTTTACGGATTAGGAACGGATTATTATGAGAGATGCGGTGATTGTTTCGGCGGTGAGAACGGCGGTGGGAAAAGCGCCGAAAGGGACGTTGCGCACAACGCGTCCGGATGAAATGGGCGCGACTGTCATCAAGGAAGCACTCGCGCGTGTTCCCGGACTCGAAATGTCAGAGGTCGAAGACGTGATCATGGGTTGCGCGATGCCCGAAGCAGAGCAGGGAATGAATGTTGCGCGCGCGGCCGCAATTCGCGCGGGGCTTCCGGTTGAGACGAGCGCGATGACGATCAATCGCTTTTGTTCGTCGGGCTTGCAGTCGATCGCGATGGCGGCCGATCGGATCAAGAGCGGTGGCGCTGAAGTGATCGTGGCCGGTGGTTTGGAGACGATGTCGATGATCCCGATGGGCGGTCACATCATCCGTCCGAACCCTTATCTCGTCGAACATTATCCTGACTTTTATCTCAACATGGGACTCGCGACGGAGAATGTCGCGCGCAAGTACGAAGTGACGCGCGAGGAGCAGGATGAGTTTGCGCTACGCTCGCACACGCGTGCTGCGGCCGCGCTGGATGCGGACAAGTTCAAGGACGAAGTCGTGCCGTTGCATGTCGTGCTCGAAGACATGGACGAAAACGGCAAGAAGCAGCGACGTGAAGTTGTGTTTGACAGAGACGAAGGGGTCCGTCGCGATTCGTCTGTGGAAGGATTGGCGAAGCTAAAGCCGGCGTTTCATGTGAAGGGGACGATCACGGCTGGTAACGCGTCGCAGATGTCTGACGGCGCCGCGGCGGCGATCGTGATGTCTGACTCACGCGCGCGGGCGCTGGGCGCGAAGCCGATGGCGCGTTTTGTTGCTTACGCGACTGCGGGCTGCCCGCCTGAGGAGATGGGCATTGGCCCGGTGTTCGCGATTCCGAAGGCACTGAAACTTGCCGGACTAACGCTCGCAGACATCGATGTGATCGAGTTGAACGAAGCGTTTGCCGCGCAGTCGCTGGCGGTGATCAAGACGTTGGGATTGGATCCGGATAAAGTAAACGTCAATGGCGGCGCCATCGCGTTGGGCCACCCACTCGGTTGCACGGGCGCGAAGTTGACTGCGAGTATCCTGCGCGAGCTCGAGCGACGCAAGGGACGATATGGAATGGTGACGATGTGTGTCGGCGGTGGAATGGGCGCCGCAGGGATTTTGGAGAGGCTATAAAGATTTCTCACGCAAAGGCGCAAAGACGCCGCAAAGGAGAGTAACTAATGTCAGCCGTAGCCGAACAGAAAAAGCTTATCAAAGGTGGCTCGTTCCTGATCGAGGAGCGGACGCCGGAGGAGATCTTCACGCCGGAAGACTTCACTGAAGAGCATCGCATGATCGCCGAAACCACGCGGCAGTTTGTCGATAACGAAGTGGTGCCGCGGATCGATGAGCTCGAGAAACACGACTGGAAACTGTCGCGCGAGCTCGTTGCAAAAGCGGCTGAACTCGGTCTCATCGGCGCCAACATTCCCGAAGAGTACGGCGGCCTCGGTCTCGATCAAACGAGCGGCGCACTGATCGGCGAGAACATCGGACGCTCCGCATCGTTTGCCACCACGCTCGGCGCCGAGAGTGGCATCGGTCTATTACCGATCGTTTACTTCGCCACCGATGCCGCAAAGCAAAAGTACCTGCCGAAGATCGCGACCGGTGAGTTGATCACGGCTTATGCGCTGACTGAAGCGGGCTCCGGTTCCGACGCGATGGCCGCAAAGGCAACGGCGCGTTTGAGCGACGACGGCAAGGAATACATTCTCAACGGCGAGAAGATGTGGATCACCAACGGCGGCTTCGCCGACATCTTCATCGTCTTCGCGAAAGTTGACGGCGACAAGTTCAGCGCATTCATCGTCGAGCGCCAGCCCGGCCTAACGTCCGGCGCCGAAGAGCACAAGATGGGCATCAAGGGATCGAGCACGACGGCCCTCGTGCTTTCCGACGTGCGCACGCCGGTCGAGAACCTGCTGGGCGAAGTCGGTAAAGGTCACAAGATCGCTTTCAATGTGCTGAACATTGGTCGCTTCAAGCTCGGCGCGATGTGCGTTGGCGGAATGAAGTTGATGGTCCATGAGTCGGTGCGTTACGCGAACGAGCGTCACCAGTTCGGCAAATCGATTTCGTCGTTTGGCGCGATTAAAGCGAAGCTTGCAGAACAGGCAATCCGAACGTGGATCGGCGAGTCGATGATTTATCGCACGCTCGGTATGATCGAAGCAGGCGTCGGCGCGGTTGATTCGAAAGACATGGACGCGCGATTGCGTGCGATCGAGGAGTACGCCGCGGAGTGTTCGATCGTCAAGGTCGCGCTTTCTGAGTACTGCGATTTCGTCGTCGACGAGATGGTCCAGATTTATGGCGGTTATGGTTACTCCGCTGACTATCCGGCTGAGCGTGCGTATCGCGACTCGCGCATCAATCGCATCTTCGAAGGCACGAACGAAATCAATCGCATGTTGATTCCCGGACGCCTGATGAAGAGCGCTCTCAGCGGCAACCTGGCACTGCTTCCGGCAGCGCAG
>DASTTS010000505.1:0-4254 GCA_035760085.1 Pyrinomonadaceae bacterium | reverse complement strand
GAAAGAGAGGTCACTGGCCGGCTGAGAGAAGCTGAAGCCATGGCCGCCGAGAGCCAGGAGAAGCTCAAGAAGTACAACGACGCTCTGCGTGAAGCACGCGCGACGGGCTACAGGCTCCTTGAAAAAGAGCGCGCTGAGGGTCTCAAAGAGAAAGAGCAGAAACTGCGGCAATCTCGTGATGAGCTATCGAAAGAAGTCGCTGCGCAAGTCGCTCAGATTCGAAAGCAGGAACAGGCGGTCAAGGGCGAACTTGAATCGCAGGCGGCAACGATTGGTAACTTAATAAGCTCTCAAATATTACGTCGGCCCGCACGGTAGCAGGTTCGACCAAGCGCGAAGAGACAAATGCTATTACTGGCTGAAGGGATCGAGTGGTACAACTACCCTGGCCTTGAGCTGTGGAAGTTTGCGAACCTTGCCATCTTTCTGGCGGCGGGGATTTACGTGCTGCGGAAGCCGATTAATCGGGCGCTGTTAGCGCGACGCGGCACGATCGAGCGGGAGCTCGTCACCGCACAGGAGGAACGTGAAAAGGCGGTGGCGCGTGTTGCCGAAGCAGACAGCCTGTTGAGCCGCCTCGACGACGATGTCCGCACGGTCCAACAACAGGCCAACGAAGAAGCGGCGGCAGAAAAGCAGCGCATCGCTGAGTCCACCGAACGCGAGATTGAAAAGTTAAAACAGCAAGCACAGCGAGAGATGCAAAGCGCTGACAAGCTGGCACGAAAACAGTTGCGCCAGTTTCTCGCTGAGAAAAGCGTGCAAATGGCACGCGAGTCGATTCGCACTCAGATGCGGCCTGAGGACGACACAGCGTTAATTCGCGAGGGCATTGGTGAGTTGAGGAGGACCACGGTTTGAGTTTGCAAACGGTTGCCCGCCGCTACGCTACGGCCCTCGCCGATGTGGCTATTGAAAGACGCGAAGAGAGACAAGTCCAAAGCGAGTTGGACCAGTGGGCCGAGATGCTCGAGTCGAACCCACAGTTGAAGGAAGTCTTCGCAAATCCCACAATCATTCACGATCACAAACGAAAAGTTTTGGAAGACTTGATCGCGCGAACGCGCGTGCGCGATACGACGGCGAGCTTCCTGCGCGTCTTGGTGAAAAACGAGCGCCTCCCTCAGTTGAGAGATATCGCGGCGAGATTTCGCTTCGTACTCGACGAGCGTGCCGGTGTGCTGGCGGGAAACGTCACTACTGCGCGACCGATTCCGGAAGAGTTAAAAAAGTCATTGCACGAGACGCTCTCGGCTGCGACTGGTCGCACCGTGCAGTTGAGTTTTAGTACTGATGAGAAAATTATCGGAGGGATGGTTGCACGCATTGGATCGACGGTCTTTGATGGTTCAGTGGAAAGCCATCTTGAACGGTTGGCGGAAGGCTTAGCTGGTCGAAAATAAATCCTTAGACAGGATTTCAAGATTTACAGGATTCAATCATGGAACCAATAAGAGCAAGCGAAATCAACGAGATTATCCGCAAACAGATCGAGAACTTCGATTCAGGAGTTACGGTCACTGAAGTCGGAACTGTCATCAAGATCGGCGACGGTATCGCCGAGCTGCACGGCCTCGAGAAGGTCATGGCCGGTGAGCTGCTCGAGTTTCCGCACGACGTTCGTGGCCTCGCGCTCAATCTCGAAGAAGACAAAGTCGGTGCCGTGTTGTTCGGTGAGTTTCAAGCGATTCGCGAAGGCGATATCGTAAAGCGCACCGGACGCATCATGGAAGTGCCGGTAGGCGATGCGATGATCGGCCGCGTGGTCGACGTGCTCGGCAATCCGATCGACGATGCTGGTCCAATCGTCACTGAACACTTCTATCCGGTTGAGCGCATTGCTCCGGGCGTGGTCGAACGACAGCCGGTGAAGGAGCCACTGCAAACCGGTCTCAAAGCCATCGACGCGATGGTGCCGATCGGTCGTGGTCAGCGCGAGTTGATCATCGGCGATCGCCAAACAGGGAAAACAGCAGTCGCTGTCGACACGATCATCAACCAGAAAGGCAAAGACGTAATCTGCATCTACGTCGCGATTGGTCAGAAAGCTTCGACCGTGGCCCAGGTGGTGAAGACGCTTCAGGACTTCGGCGCGATGGACTACACGATCGTGATCAAAGCGACGGCGTCAGATCCCGCTGCGATGCAGTTTCTCGCGCCATATTCCGGTGCGGCAATGGGCGAGTACTTCCGCGACAACGGTCGCCACGCTCTAACGATCTACGACGATCTTTCGAAGCAGGCGGCAGCCTATCGCGAAATCTCTTTGCTGCTGCGACGGCCACCGGGTCGTGAAGCGTATCCGGGCGACGTGTTCTACCTGCACTCGCGTTTGCTCGAACGCGCTGCAAAACTCTCGGACGTCAAAGGCGGTGGCTCGCTGACGAGTCTCCCGATCATCGAGACGCAAGCGGGCGACATCTCGGCGTACATTCCAACCAACGTGATCTCGATCACTGACGGTCAGATCTTCCTCGAAGCCGATCTTTTCAACAGCGGTTTTCGTCCCGCGATCAACGTCGGCAACAGCGTGTCGCGCGTAGGCGGAGCGGCGCAGATCAAAGCGATGAAGCAGGTCGCGGGAACACTGCGACTCGACCTGGCCCAGTTCCGCGAGTTACAGGCGTTTGCACAGTTCGGTTCCGACCTCGACAAAGCGACGCAGGCGCAGCTCGCACGTGGTCAGCGGCTCACTGAAATATTGAAGCAGCCGCAGTATGAGCCGATGGACGTCGAGAAGCAGGTGCTCGTGATCTGGGCCGCGACGAACGGTTACACAGACGACATCGCGATCGAAGATATTCGACGCTTCGAGACCGGCCTGCACAAGTTTGTCGAGAATTCACATCCCGGCTTGCTGGCTGAGATCGCACAAAAGAAATCGTTGACTGATGAGATCAAAGCCGGATTGAAGCAGGTGCTGGAAGACTTTAAACACAACTGGTCCAAGGAGTCAGCAACAGGTACAGACCTGGCTGCGGCTCCAGTGCAAGCAGCAACCGCGGCAGCACAGCCAGCGTAACGACGTAAAGCGATGCCTAATCTTCTCGACATTCGCCGGCGCATCAAGTCGGTCAAGAACACGCAGCAGATCACGAAGGCCATGAAGATGGTCTCGGCCGCGAAGCTCAGACGCGCGCAGGATCGCGTCGTCACGGCGCGTCCGTTTGCGAACAAGATGGCGGAAGTTTTGGGCGAGCTCGCGAAACGCACTGACGAAGATTTTCATCATCCGCTACTCGACTATCGCGGCGATCAACGTTACCTGTTGGTGCTCATCACTGCGGATAAAGGTCTGTGCGGCGCTTTCAACACAAACCTCACGAAAGCAGCGCAGGCCTTCATGCGCGAGAACGCTGACAAGACGGTCGAGATCATGGCCATCGGCCGGAAGGGTCGTGACTTCTTCCGCAATCGCCGCACACCGATCTCGAGTGAATACATCGGCTTGACAGGTAAGGGACGCGTCGAGTTTTCCGAAGCGCTTGAAGTCGCCCGCGCGATCATCAATCAGTACACAGAAGATACCGGTATCGATAAAGTCTTCGTTGTCTATAACGAGTTCAAGTCAGTGCTGTCGCAACGCGTGGTGTTGGAACAGTTACTGCCCGTCGCGCGTGCGGAGCAGGAAGAGCCGGAAGCGAAGTCACAACAGCCAGTGACGTTGATCGATTACATCTACGAGCAGCCGCCTGCAGAAATGTTTGGTGAGCTTCTGCCGCGACTCATCGAGACGCAGATCTTTCGTGCGTTGCTCGAGTCAATTGCATCTGAACAGGGCGCACGGATGACGGCGATGGATTCGGCGTCCAAGAACGCGAGCGAGCTCATCGAGAGTTTGACGCTCAACATGAATCGCATCCGTCAGGCAGCGATCACGAACGAGATCATCGAAGTCGTTTCGGGCGCGGCGGCGCTTTAGACCATTGGACAGGATTGTAAGTCCTGTCTAACGTTGAACAAGATTGCTGTGGCCAAGTTTCCCAGGTTTATTAGCCATTACCTTCCGCTAATTGCCTGGCTCACATTCATCTCGTTTGCCTCATCTGACAATTTCAACGCCGGAAACACGTCGCGCATCATTGGACCCCTGATCCTCTGGTTGTTTCCAAACACCTCTCCGGAAACGCTAGCCGTCGTTCATTTCATCACACGAAAGATCGCGCACTTCACCGAGTACGCCATCCTCGGGTTCTTAGCGGCGCGCGCGTTCCGTCCGCACCGGCGATGGTTTTTGATCTGCGTGACGCTCGT
>DASTTS010000504.1:0-8434 GCA_035760085.1 Pyrinomonadaceae bacterium | reverse complement strand
GACTTTTCTTGTCCCGTGACTAATTTTTATGGCGACAAGAATGATTACGCGCGCTATGAGATTTGGGCAGGGACGGCGTTGACACGGTAGGGGTCTGCGGTTCAAATCCGCACGCGCCTACCATTTCTATTCAGCAAATCGCAAAATCCGCAGTCTCCGCGGTTGCCGTTCCTCAAAATCTCCAACCGATCCTTAACGACAAAAAACGTTTTAGCCTTTTCTGCCATTCATTGTGTAGCCCTCCAATTACTCGCGCCGGCTCTGTATCCGGACGGCGTGTCGCGGAGGGATCTAGTTGCAATTTAAAAAGACCCGCCAGAAGGTAGAGGAGGCAAGTCATGCCAGACGATCAAGAGACTTATACTTATCGCAACGGTGAGAAGGTTCCGCTCGAGAAAGCCCCGGATCAATTCGTCGTCCGAGCTTTACCCGAAACTTTAGAAGCAGTCGGAATAACGGACGCGGAGCAGGTTTCGTCACACTCATCCAAAGTAACCACTCGAGCTACAGACCTCGAGCCGGATATGAGTCGTATGCGGCACGTGGCTCCGACACATCACGCGTATTCTGAAGCCGCAACCGGCGCCGAGTTCCTGATTACTGATCGCGTGCTCGTCACCTTCAAGGAGGCGTTGCCTGCGGAACAGATCGATGCCTTTGCTGCTCGCTATGGTCTATTGCTGAAAACGGCTTACAGCGATCGCGATTATCTGTTTCAACTCACCGATCATACCAGCGTCAATCCAGTGAAGCTGATCGTCAAACTCAACGAAGATGAGCCGCTGGTGGAAGCCGCCGAACACGATCTCAATCATCGAATGCAGACTTCTGCAGTACCGATCCCGACCGACACGTCTTACTTGAGACAGTGGCACCTTCACCGGCGATCGACCGATTCGCAATTCGATCAGCGCTCTTCCTCAGGTTGCGAAGATGCCTGGCAACTGCTGGATCATCTCGGCAGCGCCGAGGTGGTGGTGGGAGTTACAGATGATGGTTGCAAGCTGACTCACCCGGACTTTGATTCACCCGGCAAATTTGCCGACTGGGGTTACTTCCGAGGCGAACGCTTAATCACGAGGGACGACATTGATGCGCAGCCGGATCAGATGTACATACAAGGCGCCAATCACGGCACTTCATGCGCCGGTGTGATTGCCGGCGAAGTCGATGCTGCTCTTACGGTCGGCGCGGCGCCCGGTTGTCGTTTGCTGCCCATTCAATGGGAATCGGATGGACCATCGTTGTTCATCAGCGATTCGAAGCTGTTGACGGCGCTCAATTTCGTCGCCAACAAAGTGGACATTCTGTCGAACTCCTGGGGAAGTACACCGACCAGCCTCTGGCCCGTGCAGGTCGTTAACCGTATCGCGGAGTTGGCCCAAACCGGTGGCCGTCGCGGACGTGGAATCGTTTTTCTCTGGGCAGCCGGCAATGAGAATTGCCCGATCAGTCACCAGGCGCAAATCGACGTTCCTTTCGACAACGGCTGGAACGATTTTGGCGTGTGGCAAGGCGTTCGCACCTCCCGTCGCTTCCGCAACAATCTCGTGGGAATTCCGGGACTGATGCACGTTGCCGCTCTCGCGAGCAATGCCCGGCGCAGTCACTATTCAAACTACGGCACCGGGATCTCGATTTGTGCGCCGAGTAGTAACAGCCATGAGTATCGCCGCTTATCGGTGGTCGGTTTGCGGATCACGACGACAACCGGCGAGCCGGGAGGTGTCACACCTGGTTTTGGAGGCACTTCGAGTGCGACTCCATTGACCGCGGGAGTTGCAGCATTGACGATCTCTGCCAATCCTGATCTCACCGCCCAGGAGGTGGTATCAATCCTCAAGCAGACGGCGTCAAAAGATCTCAGCATGGATGTTTATCCGCGGACACCCGCCGCAGCTTTCGATCCGAACCCGACCGCCTGGGATGTTTCACCGATCGCGCCGTTCGACACGGGCGCCTTTAATAACGTAGGTGGTCCGGACGGAACGTGGAGTCCGTGGTTTGGCCATGGTCGTGTCGATGCAGCAGCCGCAGTTCGGGAGGCACTCAGACGCCGGGGTACAGCAGCCGAAGAGGTCGTGCGCGAAGATTCAAGTCCGGCCCTAGCTATTCCCGACAATAGTGCGGCCGGTGTGCGTGACACGATCAATTTCCAAACTGTCCTCACCATTTCGGCGATTAAGATTTCCGTTGACATAACTCACACTTTCATCGGCGATCTGCGTTTGACTTTAACTTCGCCGTCGGGCACTGCCGTCGTGTTCCACGATCGGAACGGCGGCAACGCGCATAATCTTCAACGCTCATTCGATCTCAGTTCAACTCCCGGCTTCGGCGCCTTGAGGGGACAGTCAAGTCAGGGCAGTTGGACGTTGTTGGTCCAGGACCTCGCTGCTGCGGATAGCGGTGTGTTGAATCGCTGGGAATTGGAGATCAGCGGTCGAAGAAACGCCGTCGTCGAGGGTTCAGAAGCGCCGGGTGTTGCTATTCCTGACAACAACCCGGCCGGAATTGAGCGCACGCTCAATGCCAACGATGCAGGAATCGTAGACGACGTTGAAGTAGCAGTCGATATCACTCATACGTTCATTCGCGATCTCCAGGTGACTCTGGTGTCTCCGCAAGGAACCAGCGTTGCGCTTCATCAACGCACGGGCGGCGATGCCGACAACATCATCAAGACCTACACCTCGGCTAACACACCGCAACTGCAGACGCTTCGTGGCCAGCCGATTCAAGGCACATGGCGGTTAAGGATTGCCGATCTAGAAGCGGCGGACGTCGGTAAGCTCAATAGTTGGTCTCTAAAGATCCAACGCCGACCGTAAACGACTGGCGATAATAGGCACAGTAACGAGCGCGGTAGCGCCGGATCAAATGCAAGATACACGCCCGCAGCGTGGCTTTGATCCGGCGCTACCGCGCTCAGTACTTGTGCCTATCCGGCATAAGCTAGAATCATTCTCACCATGGCTCGCAACCAGCTTAGCCAGTTGTTCGTGCTCGCCAACGAGTTCAAAGAGGGTGATCTGAACGTTGGCGGTACACGCGATGACTTCATACGCCGCGAAGCACGAGACGTGCTGGCTGCTCTGTCGCTTGGAGATATCGCCGCAACGGACTTCGTTGAAGATCAGGTCACCGAGGCTCTTCACCGGTCTTTGGATCCGCAGCTTGCCGGCAAAGTGGCCCACCTTACTCTCGCCGGGCTCAAGCGAATTCTTCTGTCACCCCAGGGCGCGAGTTGGATCGAACATCATCGAAATGGCACCTCCAGCGAAGCTATTGCCGCAGTGGTGAAAATCATGAGTAATGAAGAGCTTGGGACACTCTCCTGCAAGCTCTTCAATCCACTGCCGGGAAGCGGTGTCACTATCGGATCACGGGGACATTTCGGCTCGCGAATTCAGCCGAATTCCCCCGGCGATGATGAAACCGAGATATTGCTTTCAATACTCGAAGGGCTTGCCTACGGTTGCGGCGATGTGATTCTCGGTCTTAATCCTGCCAGCGACGATGTCGACACAATCATCAGGCTCGAGCAGTTGCTACAGAGTGTAGTCGAGCGACTGGAATTACCTACTCGGTTCTGCGTGCTGTCGGACATCGTCAAGCAGACCACTGCCCGTTCCCAAACAAGAGTTGATGTTGGCTTTCAAAGTCTTGCCGGAACGTCGAAGGCCATTTTGGGAATGGTGGGGCTCGACGTTGATGGATTGCTCGACCTTGCCCCTGGATTTGACGGCCTCTACTTCGAAACAGGTCAGGGTTCCGCAGTCACCAATCGGGCTGCGGAAGGTGTTGATATGGTTACGCTCGAAGCGCGCGCGTACGGAGTTGCGAGACTCATTCATCAAAAAACAGGCAGTTGGATGATTGTGAACGATGTGGCCGGATTCATCGGACCGGAAGTCTTTCGCACCGGCGAGCAATTGCGACGGGCGTGTCTGGAAGACATCGTGATGGCCAAGCTTCACGGAATCACGATGGGACTCGATGTTTGCGCCACTTTTCATATGGGAATTGGACCATCTGAATTGCAGACTCTGACGGAACATATCGTGGCCCAGGCAGCCCCGGCCTATCTGATGGCAGTCGCGGGAAACGCTGATCCGATGCTTGGCTACATGACAACTTCATTTCGCGAGCATCCGCGGTTGCGCCGTCAAACTGGACGTCAAATTACGTCCGCAATGCAGAAGAGATTAATCGAGCTATCGACGATGAGTGCGGATTCCCTGTACGCGGCCTATCACAAAGCTGGCGGTGACACTCGTTCGCTCGATACGCTTCGTGACGAAGGGGCAAAAAAGATCGGTGCACTTGCGGAACGAGGATTCGATCTTGGTTACGGCTGCGACGAAAACTGCGGTGATCCACCGGAAGCGAATGCTCGAATCACGAGAATCTACTCAAATGCGAGATACGCGCTCTACTCAACACTTGATGAGGCGGTGATCTCTGATTCGTGGCCGTCGTACATCCGAGTGCACACCAGATCTTCAGACCGGGATGATTACCTGGCCCATCCCGCAACTGGCGAGTTGATCGACGACAAAGATACGGCTCGGATTCAGGCACTCTATCCCGCGCGCCGGCCGCAAGTGCAGGTTGTCATTTCGGATGGACTCAACGCCAATGCGATTAATGAGAATCTGCGTTCGGTGTTACCTGGCGTCCGGCGCGAGCTTCTGGCAGCAGGTCATCATGTTAGTGAGATAGACATAATTGTTGAGAATGGGAGAGTGCGGGCGGGTTATCACGTTGGATCGCTGCTGGAAGCTGAAATGATCATTCACCTGATAGGCGAGCGACCGGGAACCGGGATCAATACGCTTTCAGCATACTTAACCTACGGCCTGGACCACAAAGGTCTATCGCGCTGGGGATCGCGATCAGCAGCAGGCTTCGACCATTCGTGGACCACGGCCGTTTGTGGAATTCATCGCCGCGGTAAGTCTCCCGAAAGAGCGGTGGAAGAAATCGCGAGATTGGTGGATCGCATGTTTGCGGAAAAGTGTTCGGGCGTCGCTCTCTCTGCGTAACTCTGCGGCCTCTGCGGCCTCTGCGTTGAAATAAACCTTAACGCAGAGAACCGCAGAGATACGCAGAGAACCGCAGAGATTAAGCGACCTACTTCTTTCGCTTTGGCGCAGGATTTACCTGGAGAATTACATCCCAGGCCCAGCGACTAATCCGAGTGTTCTCACCTTTGACTTTGGCGCGATACCTGAACTTATTACCGTATTGGTCAGTCTTCTTTGACTCCTTGAAATTGAGTTCGAGCGTACTCAGACCAAACTCTGAAAGTGAATGAAGTTCGGAAGGCTCCGAGATACCGTTTCTATTCACGTCTTGCCAGAGCTGAAGTGATGGAAAGACGGTATCGCTGTTGCGAATCCGACCATCTCGATTACCGCCTTTTTCAGGCTTATCAAACTCGGCCAGGGCTCGGAATCCGTTCGGCGGTGTCGTAATTGGCTGATCAGTGAAGTTGCCAAACATCTCCTTGGCACTGTCGATCTTACCGTTACCATTACGGTCGAGAACCAGCCAGGCGTCATCCGTACCGCTAGTGGTCCACGCGATTGGTTCACTATGACCGTCGCCGCCCATATCGAAATGAACGCCGTTGTACGCATCGGTTAATTGAAATCCGTTTCCCGCGATGTCAATCAATACGGGTGTTGGACCACAACAACATCCAGCCCCGCCATCAGTAAGGCCAAACGGGCAGCCCCATTCAAAAGCGCAGTAGTCGAGGGCAAGCTCGCACCCGCCAGACTCTAGTGGCCAATAAGGCGAGCAATGCCCACTGCATGTCTGTTCTTCTGGATTACAGCCGCCAAATTGCCAATTCCAGAACCAGGAGAATTCTTCGCAATCTTCGGGTAAATCCGGCACCGTCTCCCTACAACCACCGGCAATGCTGAAAAAGAATCCGAATTCCGCGCAAACCTCTTCAGGTAACGGAAGGATATCGGCGCAGAACTGAAAGCATATGGGTGGGCCAGACTGTATTTTGGTTTGTCCGAGGTTGCAATTCAGAGTCGGATAATTACAACTATCCATTACACAACACGCACCTTCGGGATGCATGAATGGTGGACATCCGTCATTCACCGGATCACTACAAACATCTTTGGCTATACCACTCGGACACTGATTCGGGAAGGTCGCCGGGCAGGGAGTTGGTGTCGGAGTAGGTGTGGCCGGTGGAAAGCACGTGGTAAAAGCCCTTTGCGGACAATCCACTCCCTGAAAATTACACGCGCTAGCCAGGGGGACCGAATTACCGCAGGAGCCCGTCGGATCGCTGCAAGCAGTTGTCGCAATACTGGAAGCGTTGCTCAAGTCACTGTCACAGACGCAGGTGTAAGTCACATTCTTGAATTTGTTGCAGGAGGTGCTCGGACAACAAATATCCGGTGGGATGGAAAGTGTTGAAGTAATAGACTCCTCTGAAGAGAATTTCACCGGCGCAAAAGCCGCCGGTGTCTCAAATACAGTCGCGAATAGACCGGAAGCATTTGTCGGGTTGATGGCCCAGCGCTCAGCGGGCGGAGAGTTTTGCAGGCAACGCGCCAGTTCCTCCGGCTCTTGTATTACCGGAAAGGGAATCGCGTCTAGTGACATAAATCCGGTACCGTCGCCGAAACTCAAGTGATTGAACAAAATCTCCAGTTTCGGAACATCGTATTTGTTATTTCGCTTCTGCCACGCCTCCCAGGCAATCTGCTTGTTCTCAGGAATTACAAAAGTATAAGTTTCCTTCGGCATGAGCGGCTTGTCATCACGCCCCGGTCTAACATTAGCATCGACCAGTTCGGCTCTTCCGAAGAAAACATTAAAGACCATCGTTGCCCCATCTTGAGTGGTAACACCCGGCATTTGGACAAAGAGGGCAAAGTAGTAAATGGGCTTATCACCGGTGTTGGTAATCTCCATTTCAAAGTCGCGGTACCACGCTTTGTTGCCTTTTATCTTTTCCTCTTTGTCTTTTTTAAATTTGATTTGGAGGGGAACGTGAGCGGGAATTTTGTTTTCGAGAGCGCGCTGCGCTTGAACTGCACTTTCTACCTTGCCGAACGCAGAAAACAGCAGCGAGCAGGCAAGCGCAACCAAAATCAGACCAACGACATTTCGCCTGTTAAAAAATTCGGAGGTGAATTTCATGGTAGGGTACTCCTTTAGCCAGGGCGGTTGGGGAAGGGGGAACCAGTTGGACCAGAGACGCGCCGCACTATACTCCCGAGATTAGATGGCGTCAACAATTTTGGAGCTGGGGTGGTATCTTAAGTTGAAAATCTTCTCTGCGGTTCTCGGCGTATCTCTGCACCCTCTGCGTTTGAGTTGCCGTTAACGCAGAGAACACTGGATACGCCGAGAACGCAGAGAAAACCGTTCAATTTAAGACACCGCTTGGAGCTGAAACAATTCGCTATTGCGCATTTCCATCTCTTCCGCCAGTCTTGTTGGCAACTATGCGATACTTCTTCATCTTCACGTTGCTTTGTACGCTGCCGATCACAGTACTGGCCCAAACTACGCGTTCAGGCCCACGTCAAGCAAAGTCGAATCTTTCCAGCAGCTCTATCCGCGACTGGTCCAATCGCGTGATGTCCAAAGACGCGAAGGTCCGCGCAACCGCAGAAGCAGCGCTGGTCCAACAGGGCGGGCGTTCACTGCCTCTGCTGAGACAACTCCTCAACAGTGACAACGAAGATCTCCAACTGAGGACTTCCGAAATCATTCGCCGGATCGGTCCGCCCGCCATTCCGCTGCTGCTGGAACTGCTTCGGCATAGAGAAGTCTCATTCCGGCGCTTTGCCGCTGACGCCTTCATTGACATGGCGCCTGATACCGTATCGATTCAACCGGCGTTGAGACGCGCGCTGAGGGATGAGGATTCGATGGTCGCGGCTGATGCCGCACGTGCGCTGGGCGCTTTGCGCAAGAGGGCCAGTCCTTCGGTGCCCGCTTTAGTAAAGGCTCTCTCGCATGAGGAACCACACGTTCGCATTTACGCGGCGGAAGCGCTGGCGTCGATTGGTCCTGATGCGAGTGCGGCGACTAAAGACCTTGCCAGAGCGTTGAGTGATCCGGTTCCCGGGGTTCGCTGGGGAGCAGGTGAGGCGCTCGCAAGCATCGGCCCGGCCGCGCACACGGCAGTGCCGCAGTTGATCGAAGCGCTGAAGGATAAGTTCCTCTACGTTCGCATCTGCGCGGCTGGAGCGCTTGGAAGTATTGGACCGAAGGCACAGTCAGCTCAGGAGGCGCTGCGAGCGGCGGCAAATGATCCCGTACTGCGTCACGAAGTCGAGTGGGCGTTGAATCGCATCGCCGGCGTCGAGTCAGGAAAGCCAATAATCTCGCCTCTTGTGCCAGCGCAATCGCTCACGTTGCAACCGCCGACAACGGTGGTCCAGGC
>DASTTS010000503.1:0-5441 GCA_035760085.1 Pyrinomonadaceae bacterium | reverse complement strand
TGCTAAGGCTGCCGGAATTTCTCGTTGGACAGCGTATCGCTGGCGAAAGGAAGATCCAGAGTTCGACTCTCGCTGGGATGAGGCGCTGGAGAATGCGGTTGACGTTGTTGAAAACTCGCTCTATCAAAAGGCAGTGAGCGGCGACACTATTTGTATGATCTTCTACCTCAAGGCCCACCGTCCGATCTATCGCGATAGACTGAACATCGACATCGAACAGGTGCGAGGGGAAATCGAAGAAAGGATCGCGCAGATGGGAGTAACCCCACACTTGCTCGCACAAGCAATTCCTGCGCTGAGAGAGTGAGAGAATCACCCATGCCGGGAAGTCGATCTGATGACAAGGGCGACACATTAGTTTTTGTCGCTGATCTCCCACATCCGTGGCCACCGCCAGCCCCTCACTTGCTGCATCGGGGCCAGCATGACACATTACAGGACAGGTTTTCGCTTAGCAAAACCAAAAGGCCGACACTCAGATCGGCCTTTCAGCCCTCACCCCAGCAAACACGCGCAGAGTAGCGCAGCGAGTTGTTAAAGTTCTTAGAAACTTCTCAAATAGTTATTAAGACTTTCCGTTAGTGCAATCCTGCTCTGCGAGCCATGCGACTAAAGCCGCGGTGTACGCATCGACGGCTGTGCGGAATGGTGGTAGTCTCTTGAGACTATGAGTAATACCACAATAATAATTCTCATCGTCGTTCTAGTGCTACTCTTCGGTGGCGGCGGCTACTTTTACCGTCGACGATGAGGCACAACTCCGCAAGCCCGAAGTTCGAGACGTTTAAGCGCCGCGCAGCGTTTCACACGAGCAATAGGACCAAAAATTTCGGCTGGCACACGATAGGCACACAAAACGGGCGCCTCGAAATTTGAGCCGCCCGTAACTGTTTGATTCTATTTGGCTGGGAGGCAGGGACTCGAACCCCGATAGCCAGATCCAGAGTCTGGAGTCCTACCATTGGACGACCTCCCAGCAAGGATTTCTGAATTTACGTATCGAGACCGCGCTTGTCAAATGAGGCGTGGTCGTCGTCGGGTGCACAGAACCGAGCGCGGTAGCGCCGGGTCAACCGTTATCGTCTGGCGTGGTCGTAGAGGTTGACCCGGCGCTACCGCGCTCGGTTCTGTGCATCGGACGGCGCCCTATTATGCACGGTCCTGGACACCGTCGAGTTTGAACTTGCCGGCTAGCGCGAGCGCGGCTGCGTCTGCGGGGCGATACTCCCAGTGCCAGGATTCATTCGACACCGTGCGCACGAAACCGTGCTTTGGTCCGTTCCGTTTCAACCACTCGTAGATCTTGTCAGACCCGTCAAACACGTTATGACGCGTGTTGAGATCAAACGCCTGGCCGTGCTGGTGATTTGAATGTCCCGGCGGCGCTGCCAGATTGCCCTGATGCGCTTCGAATAGCCGTCGCAACTCCGCCTGACGCGGGTACGTGCGAAACGCACTGTTAATCGAGAGCTGAAGATTCTCCTCCTCGGCGGCGTCTTTGAGCTTGAGATAAGGTTCGAGACTGTCAAGTGTGATCTGTTCCATCTCACCACCGAAGCCGACGATATTCACGAGCAGCTTTGGACCAAGATACTGACCGCGACGCCAGCAGGCGTTCGGTCCTTTCTCGTTGGTCCACTCGTCAGAGAAGTAAAGATCGGAGCAGCCGTCTTTCAGATTTGACGCCTTGGTCCAACCAATCTCTGCGCCCACCTGCATCTGACCGTCAACGATCTGAACTTTGCTGACTTTGACAAACTTGCCGTCCGCAGATTTTTCAGTAACAGCGACAAACGATCGCACCGGTATCGTTGTCCCGCGCGAAGCGAAGTCCGGCGCGCCGTCGCGTATCAACGCGTTCGCGTCGATACAAGTCATGTTGCTGCCTGACGGTTCGAGGTCCCATTTAGCCGGCGCGAGACCCGCAGTCTCGTTTTTAAACCCACCCTCCAAATTCATCGATGAGGTCCAGCCATAAACTCGATCGCTGCTCGCCGCCACGGCGAACACAAACGTGTGCCTGCCGGAGTCAGTAGCGACACCCGTCACCTTGATCTCTGTGCGTTGCGGGATCGTCTTCACCTGCCCAACTTGCTTGCCCGGCGGAAGCTCTTCACCCGCCTGGTATCTCAGCTCTTTCAACTGCTCATCACGAATGATGGCTTTACTCGATTCGACTACAAACGTTTTTGTCAC
This sequence comes from Pyrinomonadaceae bacterium, assembly GCA_035760085.1. Classification (GTDB taxonomy): domain Bacteria; phylum Acidobacteriota; class Blastocatellia; order Pyrinomonadales; family Pyrinomonadaceae; genus PSRF01. Next base: position 3,245 of record DASTTS010000503.1, on the reverse strand, counting down.
GTAGCTTTTGAAGTTCATAGCAGTCACCAATCGTAGCGGAATGCCCGTATGGTATTCCATACGGCGCAGTCTCTCAAAAACTAATGCTTGAATCTGTTGCGCTCAAGAGGCACAATGTGCGTGTTGTACTTTTGCGGCACACACCTTAATACAAACTAAAAGACAATTGCTTTTCTTGAGTTCCCCGGAGAAACACGAATATCGATGGCTGAACACGAAGACCAGATAGCACAATACCGTCTAAAACTCGAAGAGACTGCCGCGCTCGTAGCCCGCATTCGCCATGAGATTAACAATCCGCTGACTGGTGTCCTGGGCCAGGCCCAACTCTTATTACGAGAAGACTTGAGCGAGCGCTCGCGAAAACGTGTGCAGACGATCGAGGATCTGGCGTTACGTTTGCGCGATATTGTGGCGCAGTTGCGTGAGGTGCAGCGGCCCGGCGGTGATGGTGAAGATTCCAAACAATAGTTAGACAGGATTTACAAGATGTTTCAGGATTGGCATGTAAATCCTGTCCTAATCTTGTAAATCCTGTCACTGTCTTACCTTAACTCTTGAGCGCCACCTTCTTCTCTTCATCCGTATAGACTTTAATCTGCGTTCCCGGTTTGATCACCGCGTTCTTGCCCTTCTTCAAAAAACCTAATGGACCAAAAAGAACGACGAGCGCCACAGTGGTGCCGGTCTTGTCGTCGCCCTCTTTGCCTTTAGTAGACCGAAGCTTGAGCTTCTGACTGTCGACCGTCATCGTCGACTCGACGCGGATACCGAGTGAGCCACCCCGGCCCATCATCCCGGCTTTTTTCGCCTGGGCCACTGAGCCTTTCACGATCGTGTCTTTCGCAATCACTGTTTGACCGTCGATTTTCACATCTTCGGCGACCTTGAACGTGAGTGGATCACCTTCAGCCGCTGTCTTGCTTGTGATCTCATCAACTGTGACCACAGTGAACTCGGTTCCGTCGGGGATGGTTTTTTCTGCTTTTGGCGGATCTTGATTTTTAGTCGCTGCCGATAACGTAGCAATGCCGGGAGTAATGAAACTAAACAGCACGAGCATCATCACGGCAGTCTTAAACAATCCGGGGGATGGGGTAGTTTTCTGCATAATTATCTCCTGGGAGAGAGGGTTAATATTTACCGCCACGGGCGAGCAGCGGAAGGTTTTGTGAGCAATAAAACTGAGAACTAAGAACTAGAGCGACACCGTTTCTTCTTCAGGTGTCTCGACAAGATAAGGACTGACGAATGCTGGTTTCTCTTCTGCGTCTTCCGCCAGCACGGCCTGAATGACGGGCAAACTCAACGAATGTTTCGTTGTCTTGAGTGGCACCGCGTGACCTGCCGCGTAGACTTTGTGCCGTCCATTTTCCTGGTACCACTCGGCGAGGCCCGCGGTCTTGTGCATGTTCTCGATGATCTGACGCCAGCCCACGCCCGTGTTGTAAGCGCAGAATGAGATCTCGCCTTCCTGTGTGCCGTAAGGAATCACGCACATCTCGGTGCGGCGGAAGTCGTAATTGAAAAGATCCTGGAACCACATGCCTTCGACGCAGAGCACGCGCCAGATGTCGCTCGCATCGGCAGTCTTCTGCGCCATCCGATCGTTGCGATCGGAGTTGGAATTGGTTGACGAAGGCTTGAACAAGTTGATGATTTGCGAGATCGGGAAACCTTCGGGCGCGCGTTCGGCGTTGAAGTTTCGCATGATCGCCATGCCGAGCTGCGCGTACGAGAGCTTGCGTCCGCGCGCGGTGTCGGTGATCACGGCGACGTCCTTCATAAACTGCTCATAGTTGAAAAACTCGAACAGCGATTTGAACTCGCCCGTGTTTTTATTAACAACCAGCAACGTGAAGATGCCGCAGTTTGGATGGCAGTTACACGATGACCAGCCCCACGGCGCGTCAGCCCCCTGAAGCATGTCCATCACACTCGTGAAAGCCGAGTAAGACGAGAGCGGGAACCAGTCGCGCAGCGGTTGAATGTGTCCGCCGAGTTGATCCTTAAGATCGTGTGTCATGCCGGCGAGTGTGTAGCGCCACTTCTTGCGCAACTCGTCGGAGATGTCTTCATCGCGTCCGGTGAATGAAACCGGTTGGAACGCAATCGTCTGCACCTTGTCGATATTCTTCGCGGCAAACTCTACGATCTGACCGATACCGTCGTTGTTGAGATTGTTCACGATCGTTACGACGAGCGTGACTTTGATACCCGCCTCAGCGAGGTTCTCGATCGCGCGCAGCTTAACGTCAAACAAGTTGCCGACACCGCGGTGTTTGTTCTTCTCTTCACTCACGCCGTCGAACTGAAGATACACACCGTGCTGTCCCGCAGCCTTTGCTGCTTTACAGAACTCGAGATCTTCGGCGAAACGAATTCCGTTGGTCGCGGCGAGTATGCGATAGAAACCGATCTTCTTCGCGTAAGCGACTGCGTCGAGATAGTAAGGCGAGAGCGTCGGCTCACCGCCGGAGAAGAGAATGATGACTTGTCGTCGCGGTTTGAATGAGACAGCGCGATCGAGAATCGCTTTTGTGTCTTCAAACGTCGGCTCGTGCACGTAGCCAACCTGGTTTGCATCCATGAAGCATGGATTGCACATCATGTTGCAGCGATTCGTCAGGTCGACAGTCAAAACAGCGCCGCGTCCAAACTTGATATTCGAAGTGCCGTGATGATGTACGTCTTTATCTTCAGCGGCGCGGAAGTCGCGACCGAAGAAGAGCGACTCGATGCGCTCAAGAAACGCCGGATCGGTCGACATCACATCTTCAAACTCGCCGTGCTTCGGACAAGTCTTTCGCATCACGACGTTGCCGTCAGCTTCGACGATCTGGGCCTTGATCTCACCGGGATGCGCGTGCATCAACGTTTCGAGCGGAACGTCGCCCGAGATCACCGCATTGCGAACTTCTTTGACGCAGGATGGACAGAGGCTGTCGGTCTCGCGTGGGAAACCGAGTGGCGGAGCACTGCGTTCGTAGGATTTGAGAAGGGGACCAGGCGCCCAGTTCGGACGAATCGCTTCACCTTCGGGAAGTCGCTGGTTAACTGATTGAAACGCCTTCCAGGCGACATCCGAGAGGCCGGAAATCAGACGGGAACTCTTCACTCCCGACAACTTACTTTTTTCGGACTCTCCACGGCGAAACTGATCACTAAACAAAGGCTCGGTCTCCTGTACTCAAAAACACACAATATCGCCCTGCATGATAAACAGGATTTGCAGGATCCACAAG
>DASTTS010000502.1:0-4098 GCA_035760085.1 Pyrinomonadaceae bacterium | reverse complement strand
TAGTTGCACTTAGGAAACAGGTTTGTGAAAGGGTGCTGCCAGCATGACGCCGAGCGCTATCGAACTTATAACGAACAAGGGTAAGGATGGAAAGGAGTTTAAAGATGTCAACGAGATATGACGATCGTGACGATCGTGATTATGACCGTGACTCTGCATATTACGGCCAGTACAACCGTGCTTCGAGTTTGGACAACACCCGCTCTTTCGGAGAGCGTGCCGAAAACCGCTGGGGTGAGAACCGCGGGGGTGAGGGTCGTTATGGTGAAGGCCGCTATGGTGAGTCTGGCCGCGGATATGGCGGCAGCAGCTACGGACGTGGCGGCAGTTACAGTAGCGGCGGAAGAGAATCTGAAAGGTACGATCGCGAAGGCCGCGAACGCCGGTCGGGCGGTCGATCTTACGGACGCGAATCATCCTCGGGCGGTGGACGCGAAAGCGGCCGCGAGGGTTACTGGGGCCGCGGCTGGGAAAACGAGCGCGACGACGACAGACGTGAAAGCAGGTACGGCAGCTACGGTCGCTCCGGCGCCGAACGCGGCTACAGCGAAGGTATGCGCGATTACTCATCGCAAGGTTACAACTATCCAACGGGATCTCGCTCGACCGAGTCGTATGGCGAACGCGGACGCAGTTACGGCCAAGATCGCGAGCGCTACGATCGCGGCGAAGACCGCGGCTGGTGGGATCGTGCCTCAGACACAGTGGCATCGTGGTTTGGTGATGAAGAGGCAGAGCAGCGTCGGCGTATGGACCAGCAGCGCGAACATCGCGGACGCGGACCAAAGGGCTATCGCCGTTCAGACGAGCGCATTAAGGAAGACGTCAACGATCGACTGAGTGACGACTATTACGTCGACGCATCGGAGGTTGAGGTCATGGTCACGAACACGGAAGTGACGTTGACGGGAACGGTAAACAGCCGCGAGGAAAAACGACGCGCTGAAGACATTGCCGAGTCAGTCTCGGGTGTGACGAACGTCGAGAATCGTCTGCGCGTGAAGCAAGGGCGTTACGGCGACTACTCAACCACGAGCACCAGCACCGGCGCGAGCATGGGAACCACCGGCACCGGAACAGGCACGGCAAGCGGAACGGGCATCTCCGGCACGCCCGGCTCCACAACGAGCTCAGCCGCCGCAGGCGGCGGCAAAAGCAGCAACACGTAATTGAGTTAATCTCAAACGAACAACTGTAGGGGTGGCCCTCTGTGGCCACCCCTTTTGTTTAAGCAGAACGCATTGGATAGGCAGTTGTTTATACACAGCATCTTTATCTGCGGTTCTCGGCGTATCTCTGCGCTCTCTGCGTTAAGACGACAACTCAACGCAGAGAGCGCAGAGATACGCCGAGGACGCAAAGAGGAACCGATCAATTTAAGACACTCACCGCATCTGACGGGAATTTGTCGTCGTCGCAACAAGTAATCTACAATAGCCGATGCTTCGTTAGACCCGAGAGAGACCTCCCCCGGATAGAGCGTTGTCGTTCCCCGCGCGCAAAAGGATCGGTCGCTATGAAATTTGCTCCCAACTCGGCGCGGGCGGCATGGGTGAAGTTTATCTCGCCAACGACACCAAACTCGATCGCAAAGTCGCACTGAAAATTCTGCCGCCTGACATGGTCGGCGATCAGCCGGGCGAGCGCCTGCGCCGGTTCATCCAGGAGGCCAAGGCCGCCTCGGCGCTCAACCACCCAAACATTCTCACCATTTACGAAATCGACGAAATCGATTCGGAACACTTCATCGCCACCGAGTTCATCGACGGTGAAACACTCCGCACGCGCATAAAACAAGGCCCGCTCAGTGCCGCTGACACGCTCGACGTAGGCATTCAAGTCGCCGGCGCGCTCTGCTCGACGCACGACGTCGGCATCATCCATCGCGACATCAAGCCTGACAATATCATGCTGCGTCATGATGGCATCGTTAAGATCCTCGACTTCGGTCTCGCGAAACTCAGTCGTGAACGGCAACAACTCGGGAACGACTCACTCGCCCCAACGCAGAATTTCTTCAACACTGCTTACGGCATGGTCCTGGGCACGGCGAACTACATGTCGCCGGAACAAGCCAGAGGCATGGAACTCGACGCGCGCACAGACATCTGGAGCCTTGGCTGTGTGCTCTACGAGATGATTTCCGGTCGCCAACCGTTTGCTGGTCCAACTTCGATCGACATTATGTCAGGAGTGTTGAACCGCGACCCCGACCCGCTTTTGCCGCACCTGCTGGAAGGACCACGCGATCTCGATCGCGTCGTCCGGCGCGCTTTGCGGAAGGATCGCGACGAGCGTTACCAAACCGTCAAAGACCTTCTGATCGATCTGAAAGATCTGAAACGAGCGATCGAGACGCAGTCACACCGAGTCTCAACGACGAGGTCGTCCGGAGCATCATTCACCACTGATGCGGTGCCGGAGAAGTCGATCGCCGTCCTCTACTTCGAGAACATGAACTCGGAAAAAGAGAGTGATTACTTCTGCGCCGGCATGACGGAAGACATCATCACCGATCTCTCAAAGCTCAAAGATCTGAAAGTCGTTTCGCGTACCGACGTGCTTCCGTTCCGCAACAAGGAAGTGAACACGCGCCAGGTCGGCGACGCGCTGCGCGTGAACTACATCCTCGAAGGCAGCGTGCGCACGGCCGGCAATCGAATCCGCATCACCGCACAGCTCATCAGCGTGCGTGACGGCTATCACCTCTGGGCCGAACGTTTCGATCGTCTCGTCGAAGACATCTTCGATCTGCAAAACGAAGTCTCGCAAAAGATCGTCGACGCGCTAAAAGTCTCGCTCACGGAATCAGAGCGAGAGCTGTTGACGCACAAGCCTACCGATGATTTGCGCGCCTACGACTTCTACATGCGCGGTCGCGAGCTCCTCTACCTGAAAGGCAAGAGAAACACTGACGCCGCCATCAAGATGTTTGAAGATGCGGTCGCGATCGATCCGGAATTTGCATCGGCTTACGCAGGACTCGCAGAAGCTTACTCGACGATGTACGAGTGGTACGACGGCGCCTCGACCTGGCTGAGCAAAGCGATCGAAATGAATCAGAAAGCACTCGAGCTTGAGCCGACGTCACTTGAAGCCAAATTCGGCATCGCGACGGTCTATTTCAATCAGCGAAGATTTTCCGAGTCAAAGCGCGTAATCGAAGAACTGCTCAAGGAGAATCCTGACTTTTATCCCGGTCATCTCCGGCTCGGCATTATTGCCGAGCTATCGAACGACATGGAGGATGCCCGGAAACACTACCGCCGTGCGGCGGAGCTCAAGCCTTATGACGAGGACGCCTGGATATTTCTTGCGAGTGCGTATCGAAAGCTTGGAAACGTGGCTGCCGCGGACAAAGCCGCGCTCAAAGTCATCGAAATTACATCGCGAAAGCTCGAAGCTAGTCTTGACGACATCATCGTGATGAGCCGCCTGGCGGAGGCATACGCGCGCTTTGGCAGTCGCGAGGAAACGATGGCGACGTTGAGGCGAGTGCTCGAATTGGAACCAAATGACGGCCTCGCTGTATACAATTGCTCGTGCGCTTACGCGTTACTAGGTGAGAAGAAAGCATCGCTGCTTCTCCTTCGTCGCGCGTTTGACAGTGGATTCAGGACCGTGGCCCACTGGGCCAGAACAGATAGCGCCTTTGATCCGATACGTGATGATGAAGAGTTTCAAAGGTTGTTAAACGAGCTGCAATAAAATCCAATTTGGAGAACATCAATGCCAAAGTATGTTATCGAGCGAGTCGTACCCGGGGCCAGCAAGCTGACTCCGGCGGAGTTGAAAACGTTGTCGCAGCGGTCGTGTAGTGTGTTGAATGAGATGGGACCGCAGATTCAGTGGGTGCAGAGCTACGTCACAGACAATAAGCTTTACTGTGTTTACGTCGCGCCGAATGAAGAGATGATCCAGGAGCATGCGCGACGCGGTGGATTTCCCGCGAATCATGTGGCGCAAGTGAAGACTATCATCGACCCGACCACGTCCGAGGAATAATCACGAATGGATCTTCGCGCCATCCAGAAGCCTCTGAAAGAGAAGTATCGCAGCGATCCGAACAGCTCGCGCATCACGTTGCGGGCGCACAGC
>DASTTS010000501.1:0-7808 GCA_035760085.1 Pyrinomonadaceae bacterium | reverse complement strand
CGAGCTTGATCAAGCGCTTTGCGACTTTGTGGTTTGTGCTCGACTTCGTCATCTCGTTAGTCCTGTTGAAGTACAACCGCGGCGTCGGCGGCATGCAGTTTCTCGAAGACCACACGTGGATCCCGATCATCGGCGCGCGCTACCAGATGGGCGTTGACGGTGTGGCGGTGCTGCTGATCGTTTTGACCACGTTGCTCGGCGCGATCGCCGCACTCTCTTCGTGGGAGTACATTCAAAAACGAGAGAAAGAGTATTACGTTCTGTTACTGCTTTTGCAGACGGCCGTCATCGGCGTCTTTGCTTCAATGGACCTGTTCCTGTTTTACCTGTTCTTCGAAGTGTCGCTCGTGCCGATGTACTTCCTGATCGGAATCTGGGGCGGCGAGAATCGACTTTACGCCGCGATCAAGTTCTTCCTGTACACACTCGTTGGATCGGTGGTCATGCTGCTCGGCGTCTTGAAGATGTACTTCCTGACGCAGGCGGCGATGGCGGGCAACACCGTAACGCAGCCGATGATCAGTCTCGTAGCCGGTAACCAGGAAGCTGTGCAACTGGTATCGAGCACGCTACAAGCAGCCACCGCAAACAGTACAGGCACGTTCAATATTCTTTATATGCAGGCGATGGGAACGACCTTGCCCATGGGCACGATGCAGGTGCTTCTCTTCGCCGCGTTCGCACTCGGCTTTGCGATCAAAGTGCCGATGTTTCCGTTCCACACGTGGCTGCCGGACGCTCACGTCGAAGCGCCGACAGCCGGTTCAGTGATCCTTGCCGGCATCCTGCTCAAGCTCGGAACCTACGGTTTCTATCGCTTCAACCTGCCGATGTTTCCCGGCGCTTCGAAGGACCAGAGCTACTTTGGAACTTTCGGCGTCCGCAGCGTCATCGTCTTTCTCGCGATCGTCAGCATCATCTATGGCGCACTCGCGGCGATGTATTTCGTCGTCAAGAAAAACGGCGACGTGAAGAAACTTGTCGCATATTCATCTGTGTCGTCGATGGGTATGGTGATGCTCGGGCTGTTTGCGCTGAATCCGAACGGCGTGAATGGCGGCGTGATGCAGATGATCAATCACGGTATCTACTCGGGCGCGCTGTTCCTGCTCGTCGGAATAATTTACGAGCGTCGACACACGCGCAACGTCGCGGAGTTTGGTGGACTCTCGCACGTAATGCCGGGTTACGCAGCGATCTTTCTCGGCATGGTGATGACTGCGATCGGACTGCCGCTGCTGGCTGTGTTCATCTCCGAGTTTCTCGCACTGCGCGGAGCGTTCGAAGCGAACCCGTACTGGTCCGCGTGGGCGGCGCTCGGAATCATTCTCAACGCGGGTTATTTCCTGTGGCTGTACCAGCGCATGTTCTTCGGCACGATCGACAATCCGAAGAACGAGCGATTGTCAGATATGAACGCGCGCGAGTGGGCTTACATGACGCCGTTGATGATTCTCGCGCTGTGGATCGGCGTCTATCCGAAGCCGTTTCTTGAATACATTCAGCAGCCGGTGAATGCGGTTGTGCAGCAAGTCCGACCAGATTACGTGATTCCGGGCAAGGCCGCGCCGGCCCAGACTGAGCGCGCGGAAAAATGACAATGTTTCTTCTTCAAGCCAACACCACTTCGCTCATTAACGTCAGCGATCTACGCCTGATCGCGCCCGAGTTGATCCTGACTGTTTGCGCGTGTGTGGCACTGGTGATGGAAGTCATCCTGCCGTACCGCAAGAGCAAGCTCACCGCTTACTTCTCGCTCATCGGCATCGCGCTCGCTTTCGTCTCGCTCGCCTTGCAGTTGGGCGGCCCGATGCCGCTCGACGGCTTCTATGGCATGGTCCGAATCGACGGCTTCGCCCTCCTCTTCAAAGCCATCTTTCTGATCTCTGCGGCACTCGCGATCGGCATCTCGACACGGTTCCTTGATATCGAAGGCGAACAACACGGCGAGTACTACTCGCTCATTCTCTTCGCCACCGTCGGCATGATGTTCATCGCGTGCGGCTACGATCTGATCTCCCTTTACATTAGTCTCGAGTTGATGGCGCTGACGTTCTACGTGCTTGTGGCTTTCACGAAGCGCGAGAAGAAGTCGAACGAAGCCGCGATGAAGTACTTCCTGCTCGGCGCGTTTTCGTCGGGTGTGTTGCTTTACGGTATGTCGTTGATCTACGGCATCACTGGTTCGACGAACGTCGGCGAGATTGGCAGCGCTCTTTCGAATATTTACACGCGAATCCAGGGAGACCAGACCATCGCCGGACTCAGGCCGCTACTGCTGCTCGGCATGATCGCACTCGCCGCGGGTTTGTTCTTCAAAGTCGCCGCAGTGCCGTTTCACATGTGGGCGCCGGATGTTTACGAAGGTGCGCCAACGTCAGTCACGGCATTTCTTTCGACGGGCTCGAAAGCCGCGAGTTTCGCGTTGTACGCACGCATTTTCAGCGAAGCGCTGCCCGCGATGCGCGCTGATTGGGCGCCGCTGCTCGGCCTCGTCGCCGCGATCACGATCATGGTCGGCAACTGGGCCGCCGTCACACAGGAAAACTCGAAGCGTCTGCTTGCTTACTCGTCGATTTCAAACGCTGGGTATCTTCTGTTAGCGCTCGTGGCTGATAACGAGTACGGCCGCATCGGGCTGATCATTTATCTATTCGTCTATACGCTCATGAACATGGGCGCGTTTGGCGTCATCATCAGTTTGCGCCGCCGCGGCATCATTGGCGACAACGTCGATGACCTGACGGGCCTGGGCCAAAAAGCGCCGCTCATGGCCGCGATGATGACGATCTTCATGCTGTCACTTGGTGGCCTGCCCGTAACCGGCGGTTTCATCGGCAAGTATTTCCTTTTTGGTGGTTTGATTCAGCAGGGCGCGATCGAAGGCAAGACGTGGTACTACTGGCTTGCCGGTTGGGCCATCATCAATACCGTAGTCTCCTTCTTTTATTACTTCCGTTTCATCAAGGTGATGTATCTCGGCGATCGCATCGCCGACAACAAGCCACTCGCGCTATCACCCGCGTTACAAGTCTCTTTGATTGTTTGTTTGATTGGTGTGATAGGGGTCGGTATCCTTCCGGATCGTGTGCTTAAGCTTACGCGAGACCTGGTGGCTGCCTCGACGAGGTGATGGACGTCTCTGCTCGTGTATTTCTACTACTTCCTCGCCGCGATCTCCTGCTGGCTGGGTTTTCAATCCTTATTGAGCGGAGCACGCTATGCGGCTTACGTGCGACGTGAGACGAGCCGGCCGCTGCCTGATTTCCAGCCGTTCGTTTCCGTCATCGCGCCGGGCAGGGGATTAGAACCGGGCTTGATCGACAACCTGCTCCCGCTCGTATCACAGGATTATCCACGTTATGAAGTGCTGTTTGTTTTTGACGACACTCGTGATCCAGCGATCAAAGTTGTCGATGAATTAAGAACCGCGGCGGCGATTCCCACACGAACCGTAATTGCCGGCCCCGCAACGGACAGCGGTCAAAAAGTTCACAACCTGCGCGTCGCTGTGAACGAAGTCGATCCGCAGTCAGAAGTCCTGGTCTTTGTTGATACTGACGCGCGTCCCACGAAGGACTGGCTGCGAAAGCTGGTCGCGCCGCTTGCTGACGAGACGATTGGCGCAGCGACTGGTTATCGCTGGTTTGTTCCCGAACGTGGAGGTCTATCTTCCCGCTTGCGTGGTGTTTGGAACGCGTCAGTCGCATCGGCGCTCGGCAGTGACACTGCAAAAAACTTCTGCTGGGGCGGCTCAACCGCGATCCGTCTCACAACTTTTAAGAAACTTGACGTGAGTGAGCGCTGGCGCGGCACCGTGTCCGACGACTTCACGATCACGCGCGTCCTCAAAGAAGCAAAACTACCGATTCACTTCACACCGAATTGCCTCGTTGCCTCGGTCGGCGACTGCGACTTCCGCGAGCTAATCGAGTTCACCACGCGCCAGATCAAGATTACACGCGTCTACGCCTCCCATCTCTGGCTACCCTTACTACTCGGCTCCGCGCTCTTCGCCACCGCCTTCTTCGGCGGCCTCATCTTGTTAATCCTGCAAATCTTAAAAATCCTGTCTAACTCACCAGTCTTACCTTTAATGTTGCTCATCATCTTCACGTTCGGCGCCACGAAATCTTTCCTCCGCTTCCGCGCCGTCTCCAGTGTTCTCCACACCTCACCCTTCGATCTCCTGGCCCATGTCGTCCTCTGGCCCTTCGCATCACTGCTCTACCTCTACAACGCCATCGTGGCGGGCTTTTCACGCCGCATCAAATGGCGCGGCATCACCTATGAATTGAAATCACCCACTGAAGCTGTCATTATCTCCCGCGACTCTTAATGCCCAACAAAGCCGTCCAATTAGTACAGTTGCTGCGATCGACGAAGCGCGAAAAACGCCTCGGCACAGTGATTCTCTTTGTCACCTCGCGCTGCAACGCCTTCTGCCAGACGTGCTTCTATCACGAAGAGCTGAACCAGCCCGGCGACATGACGTTCGCGCAGATCGAGAAAGTCTCACTCACCATGCCGCCGATCACTGACCTCTGGCTCTCTGGCGGCGAACCAACGTTACGACGCGATCTGTCAGAAGTCATCGATCTCTTCGTCAAGAATAACGGTGTCGATCGCATCATCATTCCGACAAACGGTCTGATTAAGTCGCGCGTCTACGACGTAGTCGATCGTGCCCTCGGCAACAACCCGCAAATCGAGCTCTACCTGAACATCGCCCTCGACGGTTACGGCAAGACGCACGATCGCATTCGCGGCGTTCCCGGCAACTGGGAAAAGGCGCTCGAATGCATCGAGTCGCTCTATCCTCTGAAGGAGAAGTACACCGATCGTTTTCGACTGAACGTAAACACCGTCGTCTGCGCGGAGAACTACACTGAGATCGAGATGCTCTCGGAGTTCATGTGGTCCAACTACCGTTTAGATGGCCAGTACTTCAACATCATTCGCGGTGAAACACTCGTCGGCGACACGATCAAGCAAGTTCCACCGGAAGTCCTACCCTCGATGTACGCACACGTTTCGAAACTGACGAAGCGTTACGGCGAACGCATGTTTGCCGCGGACGACGCGAGCAAGCGCTTCGTGAAGAACGCCGTCTACGCCGGCACGATCATCACGCACTACCGCACGCAACACGCAAACTTTCAGCAACCAACTCCGTGGGCGTTTCCCTGTACGGCGGGCGAGACTACAGCCGTGATCGATTACAACGGCGACGTGCGTGCGTGCGAGCTGCGCGCGAAGTTTGCGTCACTCGCTGATTTCGACTTCGACTTCAATGCGCTCTGGGCAGCAAACGAGCGCCAGACGGAACTCAGCGCGATCGACGGCGGCAAGACCTGCTGGTGCACGCACGTCTGTTTCATTCACGACTCGATGCGCCATTCGCGTCGCGCACAGCTTTACACGGTCCCTAAAAACTACCTGACACGGGAAAGCTGGTGACTAAAAAGGAAGATCAAGAAGAGAACCGGAAAGCCGGCTTTGCCTACGCGGCTGGCATCGCTCTCTTCGGCGCTGTGGTCACGTTCTGCGGCGCCGGCTGGCTGGTCGACAAATGGTTCAACACGGAGCCGTGGGGCCTGATCATCGGCATCGTGATCGGCTCCGCCGCCGGGCTCTACCAATTCGTCCGCCTGAGTTCCAAGACTTACTAGCGCCGATCCGCTTTTAATCGGCGCCTTGAAATCCGCATAATCCGCGGTTAAAATCGCCAGCTTTGCTGGAGTCCAGAGTTTTCCGCACGATGGCGATTGCGAGCGCTCTGAGCGTGAGTGTCGCGGCCTTCATCGCCCCCTGGCGTGTGACGACTGGCCTGTTGTTAGGTGGTGTGCTGGCGCTTTTCAGCCATCGCTGGTTGAAAAACTCTGCCGCGGCGGCGGTGAAACTTTCCGCCACGGGCGGCCGCCCGCAATGGAAGCTTGCGCAGTTTGTGCTTCGTTACGTGGTGATCGCCGCAGCCGTTTTTGCAGCTTACACGCTCGATCTCGTATCGCTGCCTGCGGTCCTCGCCGGCATGTCCAGTTTTGTTGTAGCAATATTTGTTGAAGCGTTCAGAGAGTTTTACTTCGCAATCATCAAGCGAGAGGAAAATTAGTTGATGTTTTGGTTTGCAGAAGCTGCGGAGGCGGCTGCCGAACATGCAGAAGAGGGCGAGCACCACGCGCCCATTATCGTGCAGCTGGTTAATCACTACTTCGGCGAGTACGCATATCGTTTCGAGATGGCATACACCAAGCCATTTTGGACTACAGTCCTGGGCTGGTTCGGAACGAGTCCTGAAGATGCCTTTGGACCATACACACCCGAGAACGCAATCCCGTGGTACACGGTGATGTTTTTCATCGCCTGCATATTGAGTGTCGCCATTATCTGGATCCTCAAGGGCAAGCTTTCTGAAAGTAAACCGGGCCACGGCCAGCAGACGCTTGAAGTCAGCGTTCTGGCAGTGCGCAGCATGATCGAAGACATCATCGGCCCACACGGTTTGAAATACTTCCCCGTGGTGATGACGTTTGCCGTGCTGATTCTCGTGTCGAACCTGATGGGGTTGTTCCCGTTGTTCATGAGTCCGACGTCAGCGACAAGCGTGACCTTTGCCCTCGGCCTGAGCTCCTTTCTTTATTACAACTACATCGGCATCAGCGAAAACGGCTTATTCGGCCATCTCAAGCACTTCGCTGGTCCAATCTGGTGGATCGCGCCGCTCATCTTCCCGATCGAGATCATCAGTAATCTCATTCGACCGTTTTCACTCGGCATCCGTCTTTTCGGTAACCTGTTCGCGGACGAAAAGGTGCTCGAAACATTGTCGGGGCTGGCGCCGCCGGCAACGTGGTTTGCGCCGATCCTGTTGATGCCGCTGAGTGCGTTCGTGGCATTGATTCAGACGTTTGTTTTCATACTGCTGTCGCAGCTTTACATCAGCGAGGTGTCACATGCGCCGCACGCGCACGCGCATGGTGAACACGCAACTGACGACTTCGAAGGCGACGAGTATATTGCTCCAGTTCTTACTTAATACATGGCTTTATCAGAGCGTGCGGTGAGCGATGCGGGCAGCGCGCCCCCAAACGTTATCGCACAGATCGAAGTTCACCACGACTTCCGGGACAAGTTATAGCAAGGCATGTCTGTCTCGCTGGAGCGCCGTTGTAAGAGGGGCGGTGGATACCGGATGCAGGCGAAATTATATCGTCGCGGTTTGCTCGGACGGTGAGTTGAAATTGTTAATCAATGGAGGAAGCATGAGCAAATTTAGAATGTTGCTATTTGCGGTGATCGGAATTCTCGCAAGCAGCATGAGCGTATTTGCGCAAGCGGCAGGGGAAGCGGGCGTCGACAACGCGCATTCCGTCAACAAATACAGGGCAATCGCGGCCGGTATCGGTTTTGCCATCGCGGTTTTTGGCGGCGCCCTCGGACAGTCGCGCATTGGCGCGGCGGCGTGCGAAGGCGCGGCGCGTAATCCGGGCGCTGCGGGTCGTATCCAGACGATGATGATTCTCGGTCTGGCGCTGATCGAATCGCTGGTGCTGTTTGCGCTGCTGGTTATCTTCGCAGTCGTCAAAGCCGTTCCGGCTGGCTGAGTTGCGATCGAACTTTTCGCTTGGTGCGGGCGGGAGATTAGTCTCTCGCCCGTCTTTTTTTGACTAGAGTATAAGATTTGCAAGATTCAGATGATTAGGGGTTTAATGCATTAGATGAAGACGTGTCCGGAGTGTGGAGTTGAATATCCTGATGCGACGACGCTTTGCCCGGTGGATGGCGTCGCGCTCGAAAGAGATCCCGAC
>DASTTS010000500.1:0-5697 GCA_035760085.1 Pyrinomonadaceae bacterium | reverse complement strand
TGGTGGAGCAGAGGGGGGTCGAACCCCTGACCTCCGCATTGCGAACGCGGCGCTCTGCCAAACTGAGCTACTGCCCCACGCGGAGGGACATATTAGGAAGCGCGGTTCAGTAGTGTCAAGGCGTGGGTGAGAGCGTCAGAGAGTTTCTCGATGTTCTTGCCACCACCTTGCGCGATGTCGGGTCTGCCGCCGCCGCGACCGTCAAGCATCCCGCAGGCTTCGCGCATGAGCGCGTTCATGTCTCCAACGGCGTCGGCGGAGCGCGCGAAGACGAGCCGCGCGGTGTCTTTGTCGCGCGATCCGAGCAACGCAACTATTTGAGGGTGCGCAATCAAAGCGTGTGCGAGTTTCTTCAGCGACTCGGCATCGCGGCCGTCGAAGATCTCCGAAATCACACCATCGCGAGCAGTAACCAATAACTTCTGAGCCTCGAGTTCAGCCGCCAACTCCTCCAGCACGCGAATGCGACGATTCAACTCCTTGTGCTCTTCAACGATCTGCGCCGCTACCTGCGGTGCATCGTCCCTGCCAGTACTGAACAACGCCGCCACTTCGCGTGCACTCTTGTTCGCCTTGCGATAATCCGCGAGCGCGCGGACGCCTGCCACAAACTCGATCCGCGTCAGTCCCTTCGCACGTTCCCACGAGCGCACCGCAATCATCCCAACTTCGCCAGTGCGATACGCATGCGTACCCCCGCAAGGCGTCAAATCAAAACCCTCGATCTCAATCAAACGCAGATCACCATCGCGCGCCGGCTCCTTACGCAACGACAGCTCCGCCGCTTCACCAGACGTCACATTCCGAATAGTGATCGTGCGATCCTCCCAGATGACATTGTTTGCCAACTCAACGGCGCGCTCGATCACCTCGGTCGTAGGATTGTTCAACTCGACATCGATCTGACACGACGCCTCGAGTACGCGGAAGCTGCGCGTGGGAGCATTGAAGAGCGTGACGAGCGCCTGCGAGAGAATGTGTTGGCCCGTGTGCTGTTGCATGTGGTCCAAACGTCGCGCCCAATCGACGCGCCCTCGTACCAAGTCACCGCGCGACGGCGCCACGCCCTGGACCACGTGCAGCACACCCTTATCACCATCATCAATACACTCGACAACACGCACGCCGTTGAGTGTTCCGGTGTCACTCGGCTGACCGCCGCCAGTCGGATAAAACGCAGTCCGATCGAGAACGAGAGCGGTCCAGCCACTGACGCGATCAGTAACATCAACGACCCGAGCTTCAAACTCGATCAGGTGAGAATCGGAATAATAGAGACGTTCGGTTACAGGCATTTATTTAACCACGGATGATACGGATTTATTCGTATAATCGGCGCATGTATCCTGATTCACGCAGATTAATCATCATACTCGCGTTCATTACCCTGATCAGCGGCGTAGCCAGAGCGCAGGAACAGCCGCTGAAATCGATCACTTATCAACTCTCGATGTCGCGACCCACGTCGCATCTCTTCGAAGTACAAATCATAGTTGAACTTCCCGAAGAGTTAAAAGACAAGCCGCTACAGTTTCAGATGCCGAAGTGGTCGCCGGGCCGTTACGCGGTCTTCGATTTCGCTAAAAACGTGCAGGAGTTTCGCGCAGACGGCCCGGTGACGCGCATCGACGGGCAAACATGGAGCGTCGCGACACAAGGTAAGACCACCATTAACGTTTCTTACAAAGTCTTCGGCAACGATCTCTCCGGCACGTTTTCGCAACTCGACAATCGTCACGCAAACTACAACGGCGGCTCGATCTTCATGTACGTGGTGGGCCATAAGCCCGATCCGGTGAAGCTCACGATTCACGCGCCTGCTGGCTGGCGCATCGTGAATGGCCGCACCGATCGACCCGGCCAAACCGAATGGCAGTTTCCAAACTGGGACATCATGATCGACACGCCGACCGAGATTGCTCCTGACTGGACTCAGGACGACTTCGTAGTTGACGGCAAGAAATATCACGTGGTGGTCCACTCATTTGGTCCGGAAGGCGGCAGGCGCGCGGCACTCGTGAAAGACATCGAGAAGATCGTGCGTGCGGAAGTCGCGATGTGGGGCCCGCCGGAGTTTGAAGAGTACACATTTCTGATCCACTTCGCCGCCGACGATCATTCGGGAGACGGCATGGAGCATCTGACCTCAACTCAGATCATCCAGCCCGGCGCGCTCGCCGATCCCGGTGTTTACGAAGGAACACTCGGTACCGTCTCGCACGAGTTCTTTCACGTTTGGAACGTGAAGCGACTGCGCCCGCTGGAACTTGGACCATGGGACTTCACGCGCCCGTTAGCAACGCGCGGTCTCTGGGTCGCCGAAGGTTTCACCAACTATTACGGCCGTCTGATGTTGCGACGCGCAGGTCTCTGGGACGACAGTGGGTTTCTCAAGCGAGAAGCGAACACGATCGAAAACATCGAGAACGCGCCGGGTAGTCGCCTGATGAGCGCTGAAGAATCGTCGCTGTCGGCACCGTTTATTGACGACGCGCCACACGCGCAGCTAACGAACCTGGAAAACACCGCGATCAGTTACTACCCGAAAGGCGAGCTCATCGGCCTCGTGATGGACCTGCTCGTGCGCGGGCGAACGAAAGGCAAGGCGTCGCTAGACGACATCATGCGCGATATGTATGAGGAGTTCTATTTGCGGAGTCCGAACAGCAGTTACTACCTGCGCGGTCGTGGCTATCAAACGGAAGATCTCGAGCGAGTTGCAACGCGTCGCGCGGGCTTCGACCTCAGCGATTTCTTCAAGCGACACATCCGCGATGTGGAAGTGTTGCCTTACGAGGAAGCCTTTGCGTACGTCGGTTTGCGTCTCGTGAAGACGCAGTCGGAGGAGCCGTACGATGCGGGACTATCGCTCGAGTTTGAAGATCCGCGTGAAGTGACGATCGGGCGTGTGCGTAACAACTCCCCGGCTGAAGAGGCGGGGTTGCAAACGAACGATCAGATCGTGTTGCTCGGCGGAAAAGAAGTGACGAGAGACTCGTGGCGCAGGGCGCTCGCTCGTTTGAAGCCAGGCGACTCAGTGCCGGTTACAGTCAAACGCGATCGACGCACGATCAAAGCGAATATCGTGTTGGGCCAGCCGGAGCGGTTTACTTACCGGATCGAGGAGAAGGCTGACGCGACGGCGGAACAGAAGGCGCTGCGGGCTGCGTGGCTGAGTGGAAAATGAACCGCGGATGACGCGGATTTAAGGAACGATTATTTCCAAAGAGTGAGGAGCGATCTCGAAGCGCATCGGCAGGCGACCGATGAGCTCGCCGTCGATTTGTACATGAGCATCGCCGTGTGCCCGCACGCTCACGGAGTTAACAAACCGGACTTCGGGAGTGTTGCGTGGCATGCCGTTGCGCATCGCTTGCGAAAGCAGGTGCAGGTAACGCAGGCGGCTTCTCGTGTCGATAATGCAAATCTCAAACTCGGGTTGGTCCAGGCGCGCGCCGGGCGTGATTGCAAGGTCGCCGCCGTACTTCGCTGCTTTACCGATCGCCGCAAATGTCGACGTGTACTTGTGGCCGTTGATCTCGAGTATGAAAGGCCGCGGGTTCCACGTTGCGAGATGACTCAATCCGGAAACCCAAAACGCGCCTTTGCCGATTCGCTTTTTCAATGACGGCTGCACGCGCTTCACCACCGACGCGTCGAGTCCGATGCCGGCCATTAAAACAAAATAACGACTCTCGTTCGTGGTCTCGTCGATGGCAAGGCCGAGATAGATCTGTCGTGACTTACCTTCGGCCACGACCTTGAGCGACTGCTCGTCGTCGAGTGGTAAACCAAGTTCACGTGCGAGAACGTTTCCAGTGCCGCGCGGGATGATCGCGAGCCGCGCTTTCGTGCCGGCAAGACCCTGGATGGCTTCGTTGATCGTGCCGTCACCACCTGCAACGATGACGTCAGAACTGCCATTGCGAGCAGCGCGCGCTGCGATCTGCGTGGCGTCGCCGGGACCTTGCGTCAATCGCAAATCGACTTTGACTCCGAGCGACTCGAGTTGTGTCGCCAGCGCTTCGACAGATCGCCGGCGTGCAGCGTAGCGGCCTGTCTTCGGATTCGAAATCAGTGTTGCTTTACGAGGAGACATTTCGATAGCGAGCCAAACAACGGCAATCGAGATGCCGTGCACGTTTCCTCATCACGCGTGGTATCGGGCGCGTGCGTCACTGCCAAAAAACAGACAGTTGTCAGATAAATCAGCCACAGGAGTTCAGGAAACACAGTACAGGCGAAGAGCATTAAGTACAACTCACAAACGGTTGCGGGAATAACTTGCACGCTCGCAGGGTCTGCATTGTCGAAAACAAATACCTGGAGGTCTTCGCAATGCTTACTAAACGAAATTTTTTGCTCGGATTAGCACTGATTACATTTGGCGTGGTTTTGGCGGTATACGGTCGAGGCACAGCTGCCGAACCGGTTACTGATGCGAATGAGATCGTCATTCAAAATTTTGCATTTGAACCTGCGACATTGACCGTGAACGCAGGCACTAAAGTCACGTGGGTCAATCGCGACGATGAACCGCACACAGCGACAGCCACTGACAAGCGTTTCGCTTCAAAAGTTTTGGAAAACGGCGATCGGTTCACGAACGAGTTCACGCAGCCGGGCACTTACAAATACTACTGCGCGCTGCATCCGAAGATGGTTGGTCAAATCGTGGTCAAGTAGCTCAAGGAGATCAAAATGTCTGACGAAGCGAAACCAGATCAAATTGAGCGACGCAGTTTTCTGAAATGCATGGCGTGGGCGGGCACCGGGCTCGTGTGGGCGATGAATGGGGGCGTTCTGAGCTCACACGAGCTGGTGGCGGGACCGAAGCGGAAAGGCGGCTTCAGTTTTGTTCAGATCAGCGACAGTCATATCGGATTCAATAAGGATCCGAATCATGATGTGACAAAGACGCTGCAAGAAGCGGTCGACAAGATCAACGCGTTGGAGGAGCGGCCCGCGTTTGTGATTCATACGGGCGATATCACGCATCTGGCGTCGGCTGAGCAGTTCGACACGGCCGCGCAAGTTATGAAGAGCTCGCGTGCGAGTCAGGTTTATTATGTGCCTGGCGAGCATGATGTGTTTACTGACGATGGCAAGCTCTATCTCGAACGCTTTGGAACTGGAACGCTGGGCCAGGGCTGGCAAAGTTTTGATTACAACGGTGTACATTTCATTGGATTAATCAATGTGCTGAATCTGAAGCAGGGAAGTGGGACCGGGCTCGGCGGCAGTGGATTCGGACAATTGGGCCAGGAACAGTTAGCATGGTTGCAGAAGGATGTTAGGGGCATGTCGAGCAGCACGCCGATCGTGGTGTTTGCGCACATTCCGTTGTGGACCATCTATCCGGAGTGGGGTTGGGGAACTGATGAGAGTGAGCAAGCGTTGTCATACTTGAAGCGGTTTGGATCGGTGACCGTGTTGAACGGGCACATTCATCAGGTGCTACAGAAGGTTGAGGGGAACGTAACGTTTCATACTGCGCGGTCGACGGCGTATCCGCAGCCCGCGCCGGGCACGGCGCCCGCACCCGGGCCGATCAAGGATGTACCGGCGGAGAAGTTGCGAAGTACGTTGGGGTTGACGGATGTTAGTTACGTGGCTAAAGGAAGTCAGTTGGCGCTTGTGGATGAAGCTTTAGCTTAGACAGGATTACAGGATTTACAAGATGGACAGGATTCATCT
>DASTTS010000499.1:0-4127 GCA_035760085.1 Pyrinomonadaceae bacterium | reverse complement strand
CAACACCACCACGCGCTCGTTGCCGAATTTGTCTTCTTCAGGTGTGAAAAAGCGACCCGCGATGGGATTGATTCCGAGCGTCGGAAAGAATGTTGCCGTCACTCGTCCCGCCTGCAAACGCTCCGGGATACTTACGGCGGTGAGGTTGTAGTTTCGCGTAGCGAACGCTGCGCTCGATTCGAAAACGTCGGTCTGGCGGCTGTAATCGACATAGTGAGGGGCCGAGACCGAAGTGCGCGGAAGATTGATCTTCGGCATCTGGTTGTGAACTACAACCACGCGCCCGGGATCCGCGACCGGCAGTTTGCGCAACAGCACTGCATCGACAACGGTGAACGTGGCAGTCGTCGCCCCAATTCCCAACGCCAGCGTCAGCACCGCTATGCCCGCGAAACCCTTCCGCTTCACTAACCCTCTCAGCGCATATCGCAAGTCCGTGTAAATCGTATTCATAAATCCGTCTTAAAATCCGTGTCCCTATTCGTACCGCAGCGCCACCAGCGGATCGACTTTCGTCGCGCGCCGCGCAGGCAAATAGCACGCGACAAACGCCGCGAGCAGCAACGCAACGGAAACCAAACTGAACGTCAGCAAATCAGTCGGTTGCACACCAACCAGCAACTTCTCGATAAACCGCGTGAGCGCCCACGAACCAGCGAGACCGATCACGATCCCGAGCAGCGCGAGTTTCATTCCGTTATTGACTACGAGCTTCAGTACGTCGGTCGTGCGCGCGCCGAGCGCCATACGAATTCCGATCTCCTGCGTGCGCTGCGTCACCGCAAACGCCATCACGCCGTAAATCCCCACCGCCGCCAGCACGAGCGCCACACCCGCAAAGATCCCCAGCATCACTGACGAAAACGAGTAGAGCGCCACTGACGACGAGCGCACTTCATACATCGTCTTTATGTCGAAAACCGGCTGGTCCTTGTCGATGGTCCACACTTGCTGTCGCAGTGCAGTCGACAACGACGCTGGCTCGACGCTCGTTCGCGCCACCAGCACCATCGCGTTCCACGAATCCTGCGCATGCGGCAGGTAGTACTCAGGCTCAATTGGAATATTCAGCTCGTGCCTTACGTCTTTGATGACGCCGACGACTTCCATCCACGGCGCCTTTTCGAGTGGTCCATAAAAGCGAATGCGCTTGCCGAGTGGATCCTGTCCGGGCCAGTGTTGGCGCGCGAGTGTCTCGTTGACGATGACGACCCGCGGCGCGTCCGCTTTGTCCTGTTCAGTGAACGCACGGCCGCGAACGATCGAGATCTCCATCGTCCGGAAGTAATCAGGCGTCGCGACGCGATAACGGCCGTCGTGCTCCTGTCCGGGCGCGGGTTCCGGCTCACCTTCAACCAGAAAAGAATTCGATGAGTTTGAACCGCCGAGCGGCAGGTAGTTGACGAAAGCCGCTGACTCAACGCCGGGCTGCGCTTTCACACGTTGGACCAGATCGTTGTAGAACGCCGCGCGGGCCGGCTCGTCTTTGTACTTCGCTCCGGGCAACACGAGATTCATCGTGAGCACGTGATCAGGATTGAAACCGGGATCGGTTTTCAGTAACGAAAGAAAACTGCGGATGAGCAGCCCGGCGCCGACGAGCAACACGAGTGAGAGTGCCACTTCAAAAACGACGAGCGAGCTGCGCAAACGATGCGACGTGCCGGTTGTGCCGCGCGTTCCTTCCTTCAACGCATTGTTGAGGTTCGGCTTCGACATCTGCAAAGCCGGCGCGAGGCCAAATACGATACCGCTCACAACCGAAAGCCCGAGCGTGAACAGCAGCACAGTTGAATTGATGCCAAGCTGGTTCCAGCCAGGCGCGTACTTCGCCGCATCCGCAGGATTCGCGGCGCGCAACGCGTCGACGCCCCAGAAACCGATCAGGACTCCGAGTGCGCCGCCGATCAACGCAACGATCACACTCTCGGTCAGTAACTGGCGCACGATCCGCCAGCGGCTCGCGCCCAACGCAGTTCGCACTGCAATCTCTCTTTGTCGTCCACTCGCGCGCGCCAGCATCAGGTTCGCAACGTTCGCACAAGCGATCAGGAGGACGAAACCAACCGCGGCCATCATTACCCACAGCGCAGTGTCGTAAGTGCGCACGGTGTCGGCGACGATCGGGAAAACAGTCGCGCCCCAGCCTTTGTTGGTTTCGGGAAACTGCTGTTCGAGGCGCGCCATAATGTTGTCGATTTCAGCCTGCGCGCCGTTAATTGATGCTGACGATTTGAGTCTGCCGATGACGTAGTAACCATGACCGCCGCGGTTCTTCATCAGCTCCGGTGTCATCGGTAACGGCGCGTAAACCTCTGCACCTTTCGGAAAGTTGAAACGTTCCGGCATCACCCCGATGACTGTGCGAACGATGCTATTGATCGTGATCGTCTTGTTCAGAATGTTTGGATCACCGCCGAAACGTCGCTGCCAGAGACTGTGTGTGATCACTGCGACCCGGTCTTTGCCCGGTTGATTCTCTTCGGGCGAGAAGGTGCGGCCCATGATCGGCTTCATGCCGGTGACGTCGAGAAAATTCGCGGTGACGAGAAATCCCTGGATCCGCTCGGGCGGATCGATGCCGGTGAGATTTGCGCTCCACCAACGATACAGCGCGAGTTGTTCAAACGATTGCGTCTGCGATTGCCAGTCGAGATAGTTTGCGACTGTGACTTCGTTGTGCATGACGCCGCGACTGGGCAGCTTATCCCACACAGCGACGACGCGATCGAGCTCCGGGAACGGCAGGGGTTTCAGCAGGAGTGCATTGATGGCGCTGAAGATTGCGGTGTTGGCGCCGATGCCGAGAGCAAGTGTGACGACGGCGATAAGGGTAAACGTCGGCCGCCTCAAGAGATTCCTTAATGCGTAACGAATATCACCCATGAATCTCCTTTGTGCTTTTTTGTGCCTTGTGTCGCTAATTAGCGACCAGTACCATCAGTGTGGCGTCGTCATCGAAGTTGCCGTCGCAAAACTCTGTGACCTCGTTAAGGATCCACATCCGCAACTCAGCCGCACTGCGTCCGGCATAAGATCGGAGGCACTTCAGCAAACGCTCGTCGCCAAACTCCTCGCCTTCCGCATTGCGCGCTTCAGTGACGCCGTCCGTGAACAACAACAACTTGTCGCCTTCGTAAAGCTGAATGTCTTGCTGTGTATAAGTTGAATCGCAGAAAGCGCCGATCACGCGTCCGCCTTCTTCGAGACGAACGCATTCGCCATCGCGACGCACGAGCATCGGCGCATTATGTCCAGCGTTGCTGAACGTCAGTTTGCGTGTGGCGATGTCGAGCTCGCTGTAAAAGCAGGTGATGAACTTTCGCAACGGCGTGTTGCCGCACATGAGCTGGTTCAACTTCGAGCAAAGCTCACTCGGCGAGATGCTTTCCGACGCCAGCGACTTCAACGCAGCTTGCATGTTCGACATCAACAAGGCTGCCGGAAAACCTTTGCCCGCGACATCCGCAACGCACAAAGCCGCACGTGAGTCGTCCAACTTGAAAGCAGCCAGATAGTCACCACTGACACCGCGCGCCGGCTGCCACGCGTTCGCGAGACTAAATCCGTGCAAGTGCGGCATCTTGCGCGGCATCAAACCGCGCTGAATCTCGCGAGCTTCGTCGAGCTCGAGTTTTAGTTGTCGCTCACGGCTCTGCGTCGCCGCTTCGCGATCGCGCTGTCGTCTGCCGTAATCGATCTGAGTCTTCAACTTTCGCAGCAGTCGTGAGTTTTCCCAGGGCTTCTGCACGAAGTCGCGCACGCCGAGTCGCATCGATTCGACCGCCAGATCGACAGTGGCCCATGCAGTCATCACTATGATCGGCAAGTCGTGATCGAGCGCGTGAATTCGCTCGATCAGATCGAGCCCTTCTTTCCCTGACGTCGTGTCGCGCGCGTAGTTGAGATCCATCAGGACAAGATCAAACTTCTCCTGCTTGATCGCATCGAGCACTGCCGCGGGCGAATCGGCTGCTTCGGTCTGGTAACCGGCGCCTTTCAGGAGCAGCCGCAGTGCGGCCAGGACATCCGGCTGATCGTCTGCGATGAGCGTGCGAGGCGTCTGTGCTGCGGCTATAGTGTTCATCTTCTTAATCCTGAAAATCTTGTAAATCCTGTCTAAGCTG
>DASTTS010000498.1:0-6933 GCA_035760085.1 Pyrinomonadaceae bacterium | reverse complement strand
TCAAGCTCGAGCCAGACGCATTTCTCCCGTTGATAAATCGCGGCATTGCGAACGTCATGATGGAACGGTATGGCGAGGCGGTGCCGATCTTCCGTAAAGCTTTGAAGAAGAACGATCAGTCGGCGGTCGGACATTATTTTCTTGGCCAGGCTCTGGCAAATCTTGGTTTGTTTAATGATGCCGAAAAAGAGCTTTTGGCGTCACTGACGCTTGGCAAGGAGGAGATGAAAGAAGCCCATCGACTTTTGGCAATCATCTACACCTCTCGCGGAGCTAAGAAAGAGGCTGCCGACCAGTTGGAAACTTACCTCAAACTAGCGCCGAATGTTCCGGACGCTGAGAAACTAAGAGAGAAGATCCGCCAGCTCAGAGAGACGAATCAATAAACGGACCCCGGCGAAATTTAGCCACAAAGGGCACAAAAAGCTCAAAACAGCAGAACCCATTTTGAGTTTTTTGTGCTTCTTTGTGGCTAAAACTTTTATACTCGGATCCGGCTAATTGATGACGACGTTGTCACCAACTGAACTTCCACTCGCTCCTCTCGGTGCGGGCGATCTAATCGATCGCGCGGTCAGACTTTATCGCCGCCATCTTTTCGTCTTGATCAGGACCGCAGCGCCGCCCGTCATCATCGTCGCCGTGGGTTGGGTGCTTACTTCGCTCAGCATACGAAAAGTCTTTTTTACTTCCCGGACAGAGGATGTCTTGTTTTACGGTCTGCTGCTGGTAGCAGCGATTGTGATCATGCTGGCCGGATATCTTTTCATCCTGGTCGTAATGGGTGGCGCCACGCGTACGCTCGTTGCGCACCTGCTGCGGAACGATCCGGTCACGGCACGCGCCACTTACACCGCTGTGCGAGTCCGATTCTGGGGACTGTTCGTGGCCTCACTGATCATGCTGGCGTGGATCATCGCCGCAGTTTTTGTTGCTTCTTCCGGCGCGCAAATGATCGGTATGGTCGCCTTCTTCGCGGCGATAGCCTTGGCACTGGTCGCACCGGGGTGGATGGCGGCAATTTTGGGAATAATCGGCACTCTGTTGGCGACGGGAGTGGCGCTCTGGCTCTTCTTCCTGATCGTTGGACGAATCGTCTACGTTCCGCAGGTAATGTTGGTGGAAGGCAAAGGCGTGTTTGAAGCCGTGGGCCGCAGTTTCTCGCTTGCGCGCGGCAATGTGCGGCGGTTAATGGCGATGACGTTGTTCACGAGCTTCGGGATCATGTCGGCAATGTTTCTGCTGTTCATCATCATCAGTTTTATCGGCGCAGCGAGCGGCATAAATATGCGAGGTGACTCCTCGGAATGGCCGGCATGGTTTGCCGTCCTTTACAGTATTCTTGGACCATTGAGCTCAATCCTGCTGACGCCGGTTTGGATGCTGGGCCTTTCGTTGCTGTACGTTGATGAGCGCGTCAGACATGAAGGCTACGACATCGAGCTGATGGCGGCGCGGCAACTCGGTGAGTTTCCCGACGTCAACGTCACTTCACCGTTGGGAACGGCGCTTCATTCGATGGAACGCAAGCCGGAGTTGAAGCGAGTAGGAATTTCGTATGCCGATAATCTGCCCGGCCGCTATCGCAGGTAACTACTGACAGATGTCTCAGTTATCAACAACACATCGTCGTTACAGTCTCACTGCTGTTTGCGGAGTGTTGTGGGTTTTCCTGTTTCTGTTTCCAGTGATCGTCAATGCAATTCCGATTTCCGAGTACCAATCCAATCTGAAGCGCACTATTACGACTCTTGAATCAGTCAAGAATACTCCTGAGAGTGAACATCCGGATGACAGTACATTC
Source organism: Pyrinomonadaceae bacterium (assembly GCA_035760085.1). Taxonomy (GTDB): domain Bacteria; phylum Acidobacteriota; class Blastocatellia; order Pyrinomonadales; family Pyrinomonadaceae; genus PSRF01. The sequence goes on along the minus strand of DASTTS010000498.1, from coordinate 5,129 downwards.
GATTTCCTGAGCCAGTTGGTCCGCAACACGTTGCCGGAACATCAGGACGTTGAGGTTGAAGGAGAAGTATGCAACGTCGACAACTCGTGGCTGCATAACGAAATCGACGAGCTCAAACAAAATGATCAGTGGCGCGAAAAGCTGGCCCAAACAATCTCGCGTCTGCAGGAGGTCGAGGCGAGAGTTGCCGAACGTCAGAACCCTGGTAGTCACGCTGGAGAGAACAAGCAATGGGCCAAGACTCGCCTGGAGAGCATTCTGGCGCGACCCGAGTACACCGATGGTCCACAGGGTTCAAATGCGCTCGCTCGTCTGATCCAGGACTTTGCGCGTTGGCTGGAGAAGTGGATGCCTAAGAGCCGTGCTGTCAATCCGGGCCGGATCGATTTGATTAATCTGATTGCGCGAATCGTCGTCATCGCTCTTGCTACGCTGCTGCTCCTTTACGTCCTCAGGACTGTGCTGGTGTGGTATTCAGGACGCTCGCGAAAACCAAAGACCGGCAAAGATCGCGAGGCTCGAATAGTATTAGGCGAACGACTCGAGCCTGACGCCACCTCGAGTGATCTGCTCTCCGAGGCGGAAGCACTCGCTCGTCAGGGTGAGCTGCGAGCTGCCATTCGCAAAGCTTACATCGCGTTGCTCGTCGAGTTAGGCGAGCGCAAAGTGATCAGTCTCGCGCATCACAAAACTAATCGCGACTATTTGAATTCACTGCGCAGCGTCCCTCAACTTCATTCGCGAATGCGCGGGCTCACCGAGAGCTTCGAGCGCCACTGGTACGGCTTTGCGAATGCCACTCCAAACGACTGGCAGGACTTCCGCGCCGGTTATCTTGCAGCTTTGCAAACTGACACGAAGTAACGATGCGCCAGCGACTCACCATCATTCTCACCTTCGCCGTTATCATCGGCGTGCTCATTCTTGTAAGCACTTTTTCTTATGTGCAAAAGAGCAAGGAGGTCGACTACGAGGTCGCTCCAAACCGCTCGACGTATCACTCAGGACCAACAGGCGTGCGCGCGTTGTACGACTTCCTCAGCGAGTCGGGCTACAAGGTTGTTCGCTGGAAAGAAACTCCGCAAAAGCTGTTGACTGATTCCGGTAAAGCGATCAAAACGTTCGTCATTACAGGCGACATAAAGGTTCGTTTCACAAATGCCGAGACTGAGGCGCTCCTGAAATGGATTCAGGCAGGCGGCCACCTCGTGGTTATCGATCGCAACCCGCAACAAGATCGGACCGCCGCGAAACCAGGAAGCTGGAATATTCGTCCGCGAACCTTTCAGACGCCTACAATTGAAACTGACCCGGCCAATCCACAACAAATGACTGAGAACGTGGTTGCGCTTAAGCCGGCGCAGCCGACGCTTTTGACTCGAAACGTTGAATCAGTGATGCCTTCTTGTTTCGCTGCGCGACTAAGCGTCGATCCTGTCACGGCGCTGGATGCAGTAACTGTTGACGCGTCGGAGCCTGAGGAAGAGCCTGCGCCCGAAGACACGACCGTAGTTGCCCCGGCTCCCGTTGTGCACATGTTTGACGACAAGGGCGCATTGCTGGTCGACTTCAAGTACGATTCGGGTCGAGTAATCTTACTCACTGATCCGTATATGATTTCAAACAGTGGCATCAAGCTGAACGACAACCTTCAGCTCGCCACCAATATCCTCACCACCGCCGATGGATTGATCGCTTTCGACGAGTATCACCAGGGCAAGGGACGCACGCAAAACACTTTTGCCGGTTACTTCGCCGGTACGCCGGTGCTGTTACTTGCCGCGCAAATAGGTTTTGTCGTTGTGTTGATTCTTTGGGGCCGGGGCAGCCGGTTTGGACGACCACTGCCATTGTCGCAAGTCGATCGTCGTTCGAGTTTGGAGTTTGTGGCGTCGATGGCCGAGCTACAACAACGTGCGCGTGCTTTCGATCTCGCGATCGAAAATATCTATACGCGCACACGCCGTGTGCTCGCTCGTCATGCGGGCGTCGATTACAACAGCTCGCGAGCTGAGATCGCGTCGCGCATCGCATCGCGCGGCACAATCGATGGTCCCAAATTGGAAAGCCTGATGCGCGAGTGTGAAGGCGTTATCAACGGTGAGCCGTGTAGTTGGCGGCAGTCGATCGATCTGGTGCGGCGCCTGCGCGAAGTCGAAAGAGATCTCGGCCTGCGCATGCGCTCGCGTGAAGAAAGACAAGCAGCAGAAAACATTTGAACTTGTGCTATAACTGACAACCAATGCCTGAGACTGTCGCCTCCACTGTCGAACACATTCGCACGGAACTGCAAAAAGTAATCGTCGGACAAGACGACGCGATCGAACAGATCCTGATCGCGTTGCTGGCCGAGGGACACGCGCTTCTCGAAGGCGTGCCCGGAACGGCGAAAACTCTCACAGTTAAAACCCTGTCGCGAATCATCAATGCCGATTTTAGTCGCATCCAGTTTACGCCGGACCTGATGCCGTCAGACATTACCGGCACGAATGTCTTCAACATCGCAAACTCTACGTTCAACTTGCGACGTGGTCCGATATTCACCGACATCCTGCTGGCGGACGAGATCAACCGTACGCCACCAAAAACGCAGGCGGCGCTGCTCGAGGCGATGGAAGAACGTCAGGTAACGATTGACGGCGATGCGCACCAGTTGTCGCCGATCTTCACGGTGCTGGCGACTGAGAATCCGATCGAGTACGAAGGAACGTATCCGCTACCCGAGGCTCAACTCGATCGTTTCCAGCTCAAGATTTTGTTGGGTTATCCGAACGAGGACCACGAGCGCGAAGTCGTCTCGCGGTGGAACGATGGCTTCAACTCGAAACGTCTGGACCAGGTCGATATAAAGCCACTCACCGATCCGGCCGCGATGCTTCATTGCCGCGCGGAGGTGGCGCGAGCGCGGATGGAGCCGGGCGTTCAGCACTATGCCGTCGATCTCGTGCGACGCACGCGCGCTCATCCGTTCATTCACTATGGCGCGAGTCCACGAGCGTCAGTGGCGCTGTTGCTTTGTTCGAAGGCGTTGGCGGCGATTCGCGGGCGTGAGTTCGCAACGCCGGACGACGTGCGCGACGTCGCGCTGCCGGTGCTGCGCCACCGTTTGACATTGCGCGCCGAAGCCGAGCTCGACGGCGTCACCCCTGATTCCGTGATCACCGATATCTTAAAAGCGGCTGAAGTCCCAAGATAGTGCGCTTCGTCTTTACAAAACTCTTCTACGTCCTGCTCGCACTCGCTCTCATTCCGCTCGCATTGTCGTGGGACCACCCGTGGCTGCGGTGGATCGCACTTCTTTACAACATGTCGCTTTTCGCGTTGGCGTTTATTGAGTCGAGGCTTTGTCGACTTCCCCACGGCGTGATGATCTCGCGTGAGTTTGGCAGCCGCTTCGCGATGGGTGCGGAGACGGAAGTTCGGATTCACATTCAGAACGCGTCGAATCGTTCCGTGTCGCTGATGTTGAAAGACGAGTACCCGCCGCAGATGATCTTGAGCGGAGTGCGAGAAGGACGCGTTGACATCGATGCGCAGAGCACGGCGACGTTGATTTACGGAGTGAAACCACCGAGACGTGGTCGCTTCGAGTTTGGTCAAACTGCGCTGCGTTTTAGATCGAAGTTAAAACTGATCTGGTGTCAAACAAAAGTGGTCGAGCCCGTGACGGTGAAGGTTTATCCAAACATGCGGCGCGCCCGTGAAGCGGAATTGAAAGCGCTCGGTGCGCGTTCGATTGTTTCTTCGCATCGCAAAACTTCGTGGCGTGGCGAAGGGCGCGAGTTTGAATCGATGCGTGATTACGTGCGTGGCGACGAGTTGCGCCACATCTCCTGGACCGCGACCGCACGACGTGGAAAACTCACCACGCGCCAGTATCAAATCGAACGCGATCAAACGATCCTGATCGCGCTCGATGCCGGACGTTTGATGACCGCCCGCATCGAGCAGGAGACAAAACTCGATTCCGCCGTGCACGCGACGCTCGCGTTGTTTTCGGCGGCTGCACGTGCGGGTGATAACGCGGGGCTGGTCGTGTTTGGGCGCGGGATTAAGAGTTATTTACCGCCGGGTCGCGGGCGCGATCACATAGAGGCGGCACTCGAGGCGCTGCACGCGGTCGAACCGGAGATGATCGAGCCGTCCTACCCGCACGCGTTTGAGTTCATCGCGGCGAATAGCAAGCGGCGATCGCTGGTTGTGTTGTTAACTGACCTCGTGGATGAAGAAGGGTCGAAGGAGCTGCTTACTTCGTTACATCTACTGCGGCCGCGTCATCTGCCGCTCGTGGTGACGATAGCTGATAGAGACTTGAAAGCGGTTGTGCGACAGGTGCCTTCATCGGTAAAGGATGTGTTTACGCAGTCGGTCGCGGAGGAAATTATTCATCACAGGGAAGCGGCATTACGCCGGGTCGAATCCATCGGCGGCCTCGCGCTTGATGTCACAGCAGCCGCGCTCGCACCGGCGCTGCTCGAGACCTATTTGCGAGTCAAAGAGCGAGGTCTGTTATGACGCGGATTTACGCAGATAAACGCAGATCTGCGTTCATTCGCGTAAATCCGCGGCTAAAACTTTTCTCGTCCAACAAGCAGCAAATAGGAATACATCGCCAACCCCGTAATCCCCCCGATCCCAAACTTAATTCTCGGATCGATCGGCACCGGTGAGACGAACCCCTCAATCGTCCCTGCCACGACGAGCAGAATCGCCACGCCAATCATCAACCGCACAGCTTCCATCCCACGCGTCTTCAACGCATCCGCGCGCGTCAAATCGCCAGGCATGATCATCGCACTACCAATCAACAGTCCCGCCCCACCCGCGATGAAGATACACGACAACTCCACCACACCATGGCCCACCATGAACGTCACGAGCTCATTCCCGAAGCCCGCCTGGTAAGTCAGCGCCACAACGGAAGCAATGTTTGCCCCATTCACCGCGAGATAAAAGAGCGTCCCGATACCAAGTGTCGCTCCGAAGGCGAACGTGTAGATCGTGACCAGGATGTTATTAGTCATGATCATGCTCGCGCCTTGCTGGTTCGCCTGGTTGAGTGATTCCCACCAACGCGTTTTGGTTTCGATGTTCTCTTCGCGAAAGGTCGGCGACACGCCCACGAGTTC
>DASTTS010000497.1:0-5656 GCA_035760085.1 Pyrinomonadaceae bacterium | reverse complement strand
CGGCAATACAAACATCACGCTCGGGCTCTTTCGCGAGCAGGAGTTGATCACGCAGTGGCGACTGCTCACGGACCGCAAGAGAAGTGGTGATGAGTACGAGGCTGACGTCCGCAGTGTATTTGAGCGCGCGGGCATTGATCGCAGCGAAGTGGATGGTGTTGCGATCGCGTCGGTGGTGCCGCCGCTGGACCACGCGCTCCGGCAGATCGCTTCGAGTTTCTCGGTCGACCCGTTATTTGTGGACCACACGACCGACACGGGGTTGAAGCTGTATTATGAGCCGCCTTCAGATCTCGGTGCGGACCGGATCGTCGATGCGGTGGCGGCGATGAACAAGTACGGCACGCCGTGCATCGTCGTCGACTTCGGCACCGCGACTACATTCAACGTGGTGAGCAAGCGCCGGGAGTTCCTTGGCGGTGCGATCAGTCCCGGGTTGTTTACGTGTGCAGACGCTTTGTTCACGCGCGCCGCCAAACTGCCGCACGTTGACTTCGTACAGCCGCCTGCTGTCATTGCCTCTTCGACTGTCGAAGCAATACAGTCGGGCATTTACTACGGTTACGTGGGCCTCGTTGACGGAATGATTGCGCGAATGCTTGAGGACATGCTTTCGGTGTCGCGAATAGTTGCGACGGGTGGTCTCGCGTCGCTGATCGCAGATGCGTCGCGGTACATTGATACTATCGACGAGACTCTCACGCTTGACGGCCTCCGTATCGTATACGACAGAAGCAAGCGCCGTAGCGCCTGGTAAATGTATTGAGTTTGAACTACTTCAACTACTTCACCGAAATCGAAGACGCATTCGTCAGGCGACGCGGAAAGCACCTGTTTCTGAGTCCGATGGACTGGGCGTTGATGGAGACCTGGAAACAGCAGGGGATTCCGCTGCACATCGTGTTGCGTGGTGTCGAGAAGTCGTTCGATTCGTACGAAGCTCGACCACGCAAGCGCAGTGTGAAGACGTTGCTTTATTGCCAGGAAGAGGTTGAAGCGCAGTACGCTGAGTGGGTTGAAGCGCACGTCGGCTCTTCAGCCGCCTCACCTGAGCCTGAGCCTGAATCTGACAAGACTCCGTTTTCGTTTGCGGCAATTACTGAACACTTGCAGCGCTGTCGAAAGGGTTTGTCAGAGCTCGCGAAGTCGAGAAAGCAGGAAGACGATCTCTCGGAGGCGCTCACGCGTGCTATTGCTTTGCTCGCGGACATCGAAAAGGATTTTGTTAGCAGTGCGACGCTCGATGCGCGCAAACTCGAAGACTCTCTCACCGGACTCGAACGACTGCTGAATGATTCGATGCTTTCAGTCGCCAGCTCGAGCACGTTGGATGAGTTGAAAAAAGGCGTCAAGGATCAGCTTAAGCCTTACAAAGCGCAGATGGATGCGTCTGTTTACAAGCAGACGTTCGATAACTTGTTGCTGAAAAGTTTGCGCGAGCAATTCTCGGTGCCGCGCCTGAGTTTGTTCTATGTTTGAACCGCGGATTTAACGGATGAAGACGGATCGGAGTCTTGATGTCGAGATTGAGCGAATACTTCCCGGAGGGATGGGGTTGGCCCACGCCGGCGGGAAGACTGTTTTCGTGTCGCTTGCGGCGCCCGGTGATCGAGTGCGCGTGCGGGTTGAGCGAGAGCAGGGGAATGTTTTATTTGCCTCGATCATCGAGATCGTTACGCCATCGCCTGTGAGAATCGAGCCGCCGTGCCCGTACTTCGGTCGTTGTGGTGGCTGCGACTTTCAGCAATTGACTTATGAAGCTCAGCTCGTCGCGAAGTCGGAGATGATTCGCGACTGCCTCCATCGCATCGCGCGTCTCGAGAATGTTCCCGAGATCGTCGTCACGCCATCGCCCAACGACTGGCGCTATCGCATGCGTGCGATGTGGCAGATCGATCAGGACGAGCGCACGATTGGTTACTACGAGCGTGGCTCGCGACGTGTTTGCGACGTGGTCGATTGCGCGGTGCTGCGGCCGGAGTTGCAGGCAAAGCTTGAAAAGGTGCGTGCGACTGAATGGCATGAGTTTCCACCGGGCTTGAAGCATTTGGATGTGGTGGCGGGTGAGGAGGGCGTTTCGTTCGCGCCCGAGTTTGCCGGTTTCGAGACGCGTGAGTTGAGTTTGACTGTTCGCGGCGAGGTTTATCGCTACAACGCGGAGGCGTTCTTTCAGATCAATCCGTCGCTGCTTGGACCAATGATTGAATTTGCGTTGGGCGATGCATCGGGCGCGAGCGCGCTTGATCTTTATAGTGGCGTCGGTTTGTTCACGTTGCCGTTGGCGCGACAGTTTCAGCGAGTCACAGCGGTGGAAGCGAATCCGGTGGCCGTACGCTTTGCGCGCCGGAATTTGCAGGACTCAGGACTGACGAACGCGCGCGTGATTGCAGCCGGTGTCGCGGAGTGGTTCAGAGGTGCGCCAGTGCGTGATATTGATTTCGTCTTGCTCGACCCACCGCGTGCCGGTGCTGAATCGGCAGTGATCAAGGGCATTATAGATTTGCGCCCGGTGAAGATTTCTTATGTGTCTTGTGATCCGGCAACGCTCGCGCGTGATCTGCGAAAGATTATGGCGGCGGGATATCGAATTGAATCGATCGCGGGTTTTGATCTGTTTCCGCAAACTCATCACGTGGAAACAGTCGTGCGCCTAATCCTGTAATCTTGCAAATCCTGTAATCTTGTCTAACATGTGCTCACAACAATGCGTCCTCACAGCAATCTATTCCCTCACTACCCTTTTATTCACCTGGCTGGGGCTTTGGCTGCGGGCATCTGCATCGCGCCTTACTTCCCGTTAACATTCTCATTAGCCACAGGCGCACTCGGCACAGCCCTCACGTTAACTTTGTTCATCAAGCGACGACTTCGGTTGGCGGCGCCGGCGTTATTATTCGCAATCTTCATCACCGGCGCGACGCTCGCCAACCTGGAGCGACGCGTGGACCAATCGCGTGAGCTCAAAACTCTCCTCGAGCAATCAGAAGGCGAGCCGCTCACGCTCAATGGTTGGCTGGATGGTCCACCCGAGTTTGCGCGAGAGCGGGTTTATCTTTCGTTGCGTGTTGAGAATGTGCCGGGGCGTGTGTCGTTACTCGTGACGCTTCGAGATATCGCAAGCGCGAATGCTTTCAGAGCGCTCCAGCTTCGTTACGGCACCCGCATTAGCGTAACAACAACACTCGATCGCGCCGGTAACTACCGAAACCCGGGTGTTACCTCACTCACCGAATTTCTGGATCGCAACGGCTACGATGCCACGGGCATAATCAAAAGCCCGGCTGCGATTACACGTCTCGACGACACCCGCGTGTTTCCACCACTAGCGTGGCTCTACGACTGGCGCTCGCGCCTGCAACAGCAGTTATATACACGCTTCAACCCGGAAACCGCGGGTGTCCTCGACGCGGCCTTGCTCGGCAATCGCTACAACCTCTCACCCGACGCGTCTGAACGCTTTCGTGAGGGTGGCACGTTTCATGTGCTCGTTATCAGCGGTTTGCACATCAGCTTCATTGGCGCTGTCGTGTTTCTGATCGTGAAGCGATTGACGAAGCGCAGCCTCCTGCAATTCATCTTTCCGGCAATGATTGTTTGGGCCTATTCGATTGCCGTTGGCGCGGACGCCTCAGTTGTGCGCGCGGCTCTCATGTTCACATTTGCAGGGCTCGCGACGATCCTCTTTCGAGACTCGAGCTCGCTCAACGCCCTCGGCGCCGCAGCGTTGGTGTTGCTGGTTCGCAGTCCGAAAGAGATCTTCGATCCGTCGTTTCAACTGACGTTCTTGTCGGTGCTCGCGATCGTCGTGATTGCGTGGCCGTTGTTGTCGAACATGTCGGCGATTGGTGGCTGGTATCCAACACGAGCGACACCTTATCCGCCTGTGTGCTCGCGTGTGGTCAAGGCTTTTTGCGAGACGCTGTTCTGGCGTGAAAAGAAATGGGCACAGGAGCTCGCGCGAACGTCACATAGTTACCGTCTCGTCAAAGCGCCGCTTGCGTCTTGGCTTGAGCGTTACCACGTGCAGTGGGTGTTGCGCTACACGTTCGGTGCTGTTGTCGTTTCGGCAAGTGTGCAACTAACACTGCTGCCGCTCCTGATCGTCTACTTCCACCGGATCTCGCTCGCGTCGCTCGTGTTGAATATCGTCGTGAGTGTATTGCTGGCGGCACTGGTCGCTGTGGCTTTGCTGGCGCTGCTAATCGCGCAAGCTCCGCTAATCAAATTAGCAGACGCGATCAACTGGCTGATGGTGCACAGCGTCGATCCGTTCTCGAAGTTCGACTGGGCCACGTTCAGGCTGCCGGAGTATTCGGGTTCGGCCTTGTTCGTTTATGCGGTCTATTACTTACCGCTACTCGTACTCGTGCTCGCTTTATCGCACTGGCGCCCGCTGGCGTTGCAAGCTGAGCGTCGCTGCAAACTCCACCGCTATGTTCCTCCACTTTTATGTGTGCAACTGCTCCTCCTTAGTATTCTGATCCTGCATCCATTCAGTAGCGGCCGCCCGGCTGGTAATCTGCGCGTCGACTTCCTCGACGTGGGCCAGGGAGACTCAGCGCTTGTAACGATGCCTGATGGCACGACGCTACTGATAGACGCCGGTGGAAACACATTCGATTCAACTCGCAGGATTGGTGAGACGGTCGTCTCGGAATATCTCTGGTGGCGTGGCTTGAGTGAGATCGATTACGTGCTGGCTACACACGCGGATGCAGATCATATCGACGGCCTCAACGATGTCGTCAAAAACTTCGCGGTGCGAAGCGCGCTGATTGCCCGGCGTCCCGTAGATGATCCGGAGTTTGCGAAGTTCGCGCAAACGCTTGCACACACAAACACACACTCCGAAACGATCGAGGCTGGTGATGTGATCCGATTCGGAGATGTCGCGGTTAGCGTGCTCTGGCCGCCTGCCGGTGGTGAGAAATCGACTAACAACGATTCAATCGTGCTGCGACTTCAGTATGGCGAGCGCTCCATACTGTTAACGGGCGACATCGAACAAGCTGCCGAACGAGCGCTACTGACCTCGAACTCGCCACTGCACGCTGACGTGATCAAAGTGCCGCATCACGGTAGCAAGACATCTTCAACAGAAGCGTTTGTCGTGGCGACGAAGCCTCAATTCGCGATCATTTCAGTCGGGCGTAGTTCGCGATTCGGGCATCCACATAAAGAAGTCGTCGAACGCTGGCAGTCTAAAGGTGCGACGGTTCTGACGACAGGCAACAGCGGAACGATCACTATCGTCAGCGACGGCCACAACCTCAGCCTAAAAACCTTTATAACAATGCCGAGTAGGCACGGTACCGAGCGCATTAGCGCCGGGTCAACCGCTATTATCGCGCCCGACGACTGAGTCGGACCCGGCGCTACCGCGCTCGGTACCGTGCCTGCTCGGCATTGGCTAAAACCCGTACTTCTTCATGATGGCTTTGCCTTGAGGTGAGTTGATGAAGGCGGCGAAGGCGCGTGCGGCGGGCTCGTTTTTGGTGGTCTTCATGATCGCGAGGGCTTGATCGATGGGCTGGTGTAACTCTTCCGGTATCAGCATCCAGCGGCCGTGGCTCTGAATGCTCAAGGACAAGGCGACGATCGCAACTTCAACGTTTCCCGTTTGCGCGTACTGAAGCGTCTGTCGAATATTGTCGCC
>DASTTS010000496.1:0-8900 GCA_035760085.1 Pyrinomonadaceae bacterium | reverse complement strand
CCGCCGCCGGCTCGCAAGTTTGACGAGTATGGCAACATCCGCTTCAACGATGAGAAGGCCAGACTCGACAACTACGCTATCCAACTCCAGAACGAGCCCGGATCGCAGGGTACGATCATCGTCTACGGTAGCTGTGCTGGTGAAGCACAACAACGTGGCGACCGCGCCAAGGACTATCTCGTCAATACGCGCGGAATCGAAGCTGGACGCATCACTGTCGTGGATGGTGGTTGCCGTGCAGACCTGACGGTTCAACTCTGGGTCGTGCCGCAAGGCGCAGCAGCGCCCACGGTCGATACCACTGGTGCCATCGAGCCTTGTCCGGAATGTCGGAAGGGAAGAGCTCCGCGCCGGCGCAGGGGTGATGAATAAACAGGCTTTGGCGTAAATCCAGCCAAATCCATTAACCAGTCGGGCGATGCTTTCGAGCATCGCCCGATTTGCTTTTGCGCTTTGTGCCTTTTTGTGGCTACCTCTGCTCTTTGTCGCGCATCCTACTCCTCGCCCCCCGGAGCTTTTAGGATACAAAGGAAGAAATCTGTAATAAACTAGGGGTCACGGTGAGCGATGTGCTCCAGATGCAGTCGACCCTGGATGAATAACGATGAAACGAATTGCTACGCTTCTCCCCCTCGTCATTGCTCTCTTAGCACTGTTCTCTTTTGCTTTTGCGCCGAATACCGTCGTCGCCCTTGCTGAAGGAGACGCAACCGATCCTGGACTGTATTCGAACGATTGGCGCACCACCGGCCCGCAGGGAGGTGACGTTCGCGCCCTTGTTGTCGATCCAAACAATCCCGATCGCTTCTATTTCGGAACGCTTGACGGCCAGATCTACACCTCAGCCGATGGCGGCAAACACTGGCAACTCCTTTACAATTTCGGCAAACCGCGCATGTTCGTCGACAACATCATCGTCGACCCGCGCAACTCGCGTGTCTTGTACGTTGCGGGCCACAGGCACAACATGCCAGGGGGGTTTTTCAAGTCAACAGACGGCGGTGCGACGTGGCGTGAGAGCTTGCAACTGAAGAACGAAGCGCTGCACTCGATCGCCCAGGCCGAGTCGAATCCTGATGTGCTCATCGCCGGTACCTTCAACGGCATGTTCCGCTCGGACGACGCCGGCGATTCCTGGAAGCAACTACCGACGCAAAACACTGCTGGTTTGCTCCACGTTGAGTCTCTCGCGATTGATCCGCGCACGGCTAACACTATCTATGCCGGTACGTGGTACCTGCCTTACAAGTCCGTAGACGGCGGGCAAAGCTGGAAGTCTATCAAGAACGGAATCATTGACGACTCCGACATCTTCGCCATCGATATCGATCCGCGCGACCCGAATCACATCATTGCTTCAGCTTGTAGCGGCATCTACGAAACCAAGGATGCAGGCGATAGCTGGCGCAAGGTGCAGGGCATCCCTTCGCAGTCGCGCCGCACGCGCGCCATCCTCCAGCACCCTTCAGTTCCCGGTATGGTCTTCGCCGGCACGACCGAAGGCTTCTGGCTGTCTGACAAAAACGGCGATGCGGACTCATGGATGGTGACCACTTCGCGTCAACTCGAAATCAATTCGATCGCCGTTCATCCATCGCGACCTGACATGATTTTCATCGCGACCAACAACTATGGCGTGATGGTTTCGAATGACGGTGGCAAGTCGTTCACTCCGACGAACGGTGGATTCAGTGGGCGCTTTGCGAATGCGATTCTCGCGGACCGTGAAGCACCGAACCGCGTCTACGCTTCGACTATTAACACCGCGACCGGTGGCGGCTTTTTCTTTGTCAGTGACGATAACGGTGAGAGCTGGAAGCCGTCGATGCGCAGCATGCCGTCGCGGCTCATCACCTACGCGATCCTCCAGGACGCGCGTGATGCCAACATAATTTATCTCGGCACGAATCTCGGCGTTTACCGCTCAACAGATCGTGGCACTACCTGGGCGCCGGTATGGGCAGTCGAGAAGAAGAAAGCGCCCGCTAAGAAAACAACAAAGTCCCGAGTAGCTACAGCGCCGAAGCCCCGCACTGGACCAGTGTCTACTGACACGATCATGCAGGCGCAGGAAGCGCTTCAGGCTGCGGGTTACCATTTCGGTGAACCTGATGGTAAAGCTGGACCAGCAACTACAGCGGCAGTGAAGAAGTTTCAGGGCGATCGACATCTACCCGTAACAGGAAAACTCGATTCGATCACGTTAGCTGCACTCGGTGTCGGTAAGAGCAGTGATCCAACTGCCGCGGAACGCTCGGATCTGATCATCGCTGACGCAGTCAACGCTCTCGTTCACACAGTTGATCCGGAAACGCAGCAGCCTGCGATTCTGGCGGGAACCAACAGCGGACTATACCGCAGTGTCGATCCTTCGAAGGGTTGGCAAAAGCTTTCGTACGGCAGCGTCGATCCACGGACCAGTTGCATCTCGACAAATCCACGACAACCGGAAACGATCCTCGTGGGAACACCGGCATCCGGTGTGTTGATGTCGCTCGATGGTGGAAAGACCTGGCGACAGCTCGAAGGCGTGCCGCGTGATGTGCCAATTAACACGGTGGCCCAGGATCCCCAGCGACCCGCTTATATCTACGTGGGAACGAAGCAGGCGCTTTTCGTTTCGCATGATGGCGGCAAGTCGTGGAAGATTCGTGGCGGCAATCTACCGTACGGTGATTTCACCAGCATTCTCATCAACCCGCGCAACGGTGATGAAGTGTTTGCCGGTAATGCTTACCAGGTAAGCGAAGTCGGCGGCGGTGTTTTCCGCAGCACGAACGCAGGTCTGACGTGGGCTCGCATTGATCCAAAGGGCGGGCGTTTACCAAGTCAGAGAATCTGGGCGCTGGCGTTTGATTCACATGATCAGAACGTGTTGTTTGTGGGTTCGCATTCCGCCGGAGTGTATGTTGTGCCGCGCACCCTCGACTCGGTGTCGTCAGCGCAGTAATCGGGTATAGGTCCTATAGAATATAGGACCTATATTGCAGAAGAACGATCTTTGCTCCGCTTTCCTTGACATGCCCTCATACAGGCGTGTACATTGCCGCCCTACCCGGTAAAAAAGGCGGCGGGTGTTTGTCGGACCAAGCGGGGTAACTACGGCAGGGCGGTATCGAAACAAATTAGCTCGACATTTCAAATCCAAACGGCTCGCTTCCTCGCCAGCCTTCAACTCCCGACAACGCCAAGGTCAATCAAGCTAAAGGCCGCTTTACGCTGTCTAACAGTCAGCGAAGTCCTGCGCTGATTGTTCCGGCTAGCGAGGCGCGATAAGATCTGACACGCGCTCTGGAGTACCGGGCCTACAGGAGTGTCAATGTCTAGTGAACAACCCAAGCTGGATAACAGCGAGGTAAACAATTCAACATCCGGCGAGTCGGAGATGACTACGCCGCAAGAAAACGCTATGGCTTCTCAACCAGCACCAGTAACCACCCACACCCCCGAAACAGATGAATCAGACGAGCAACGCGCAGGCGGTGACGTCGATTTCGGACAACTCCTCGATCAGTTCGAGCAGGAACAGGCGACCCTTGAAGAAGGCGAAGTCGTGCGCGGCACCGTCGTCGGCTTGAGCGAGCGCGGAGTAGTCATCGACTTTGGATACAAGTCGGAAGGCATTGTTAACCCGGCCGAGTTCACCGAAAACGGTCAGCTTACAGTCAAAGCCGGCGATGAAGTTGAAGTGCTCGTGAAGAGCATGGAAACAGCCGACGGGCTTCCGGTACTTTCGCGCGCCGACGCTGTGCGCATGAAAGCCTGGGACGATCTGGAGAAAGCTTATCGCGACGGCTCGAGCGTGAAGGGTCGCGTGATCGATCGCATCAAGGGCGGCCTGCGGGTCGACATTGATGGCATCGCTGCTTTCCTGCCCGGCTCGCAAGTCGATGTTCGTCCGGTGCGTAATCTCGACACCCTGCGCAACCAGGTGATTGAAGCCAAGGTGATCAAGCTGAACCGCAAACGTTCAAATGTTGTCTTGTCGCGCAAAGCTGTCATCGAGCAGGAGAACACTGGCAGGAAAGATCAAACGCTCCAGCAGATCGAGGAAGACATCGTAGTCGAAGGCCAGATCAAGAATCTGACTGACTACGGCGCGTTTGTTGACCTCGGCGGTGTCGATGGATTGTTACATGTGACTGATATGTCGTGGGGCCGGCTACAGAACCCGAATGAGCTGTTCAAGGTTGGCGACACGATCCAGGTGAAGGTGCTGAAGTTTGATCGCGAGCGCGAGCGCGTCTCGCTTGGTTACAAGCAACTGCTACCGGATCCGTGGTCCAGCGTTGAGGAACGTTTCCCGGTGGGGACGCGCGTGAATGGACGTGTGGCGAGTGTGGCCGATTACGGCGCGTTTGTTGAGCTCGAGCCTGGTGTTGAAGGACTCGTGCACGTTTCTGAGATGAGCTGGTCCAAACGCGTGAAGCATCCGAGCAAGGTTGTTAATCCGGCCGACCTCGTTGAAGTCGAAGTGTTGAGTGTCGATCCGCGAGCACGTCGTATCAGTCTCGGCATGAAGCAGGTGCAGGAGAATCCGTGGCAAACGTTGCACGAGCGTTACCAGGTCGGCACGCGTGTTCATGGACGCGTCCGAAATCTGACTGACTTCGGTGCGTTTATCGAGATCGAAGACGGTGTCGACGGCCTCGTTCACGTGTCAGACATTTCGTGGTCGCGCCGCATCAAGCATCCGAGCGAAGTGTTGAAGAAGGGACAGGAGATCGATGCCGTAATCACCAGCATCGATACGGAGAATCGCCGGCTGTCGCTTTCGATCAAAGACCTCGAGCCGAATGCGTGGGAGAAGTTCACCACCGAACACAAGCCGGGCGATGTGGTACACGGGAAAGTGGCACGGTTTGCGAACTTCGGTGCGTTTGTCGAGTTGGACGACAATCTCGAAGGTCTCTGTCATATCTCGGAGCTTTCGGAAGAGCGCGTCGCGAAGCCCGAGGACGTGGTGCAACTCGGGCAGGAGATGGATTTCAAGATCCTGCGCATCGATCCGGAGACAAAGAAGATTGGTCTGTCCGCGCGCGCAGTCGGCAAGGACGAACCCATCATCGATACGAAGATCTACTCGTCAGAGGCGGGTGGCGGCATGGCCTCCCTCGGCGAGCTGGCCGACTTCGGATTGAGTAAACCCGACAACAACGAATAATCGAAAATAGAACAAGTCAGGAAGAGGGGCTTGCCCCCGCCGTTGCTTGATAGGACGAGCGGGGCAAGCCCCTCTTCCTGACTTGTTCTATGCGCGGTCCTGAATTCTTTCTCAAAGTCTTGCTCCACTCGTTCATTTTCTGGTAGTGTACAGTCACATAACCTCGCCATTATCAAGACGTTATATTTCAAATACTCGAGGTAATGCATGACTAAAGCGGAACTCGTCGAAGACGTAGCGCGAGCGGCTGAGCTCACCAAGAAAGACGCTGAGCGTTTGGTCGAAATCGTGTTTGAAAGCATCATTGAAACCCTGAATCAGGGCGAGAAGATTGAGTTGCGCGGCTTTGGCAGTTTTCGCGTGCGAGAGCGTGGGGCGAGGCGCGGCAGAAATCCCAAGACGGGCGATCCCGTGAGCATCCCCGCCAAGCGAGTTCCCTATTTCAAACCGGGCAAAGAACTGAAAGAGCTCATCAACGACGACAACGGCTCACACGCAACGGCGGCAAACCCTTCATCTCCGCTCAGTGATGACACTCATCGCCCGCCCATCCTTTAAGCTCCAGCCAAGTCGAGGTGCCTGAATTGGAGAGATTGTGGAGTCCCTGGCGTGCCAGGTACATCGCATCAGGAGTTGATGCGGAGCAGGGCGGCTGTGTGTTCTGCGCAATCGCGAGCGACCCCGGGCACGATGAGGAAAACTTCGTGCTGCATCGCGCGCAGCATTGTTTCGTCGTGCTGAATCTTTACCCGTATATCACCGGGCACCTGATGATCGTGCCGTACCTGCACACGAGCGAGTTTGATTCGACCTCGAAAGAGATCAGCGACGATCTGATGGACCAGGCGAAACGTGCGCAGACCGCGTTGCGTGAGGTTTACAAGCCGGCGGGGTTCAACCTGGGAATGAATCTCGGATCGGCTGCGGGCGCGGGCATCGCGGATCATCTGCACATTCATTTATTGCCGCGTTGGGGTGGGGATACGAACTTTATGACGACCGTTGGAGAAACACGCGTCCTTCCAGAAGAACTAAAGACGACGTACTCCAGGCTGAGATCTAAGTTTTCTTAAGAGAATTTCTCGCGCAAGGCGCAAAGGCGCAAAGAAAAGCCGCAAAGAATAATCACGAACCTCTTTGCGTCTTCTTTGCGCCTTTGCGCCTTTGCGCGAGAAATTCTTAACGCTTGCTGACACGGCGCGGAACTGCTTCGTCTTCAACTTCGCCGCCGCGACTGATCGGAACTTCAGAGGGTTTGCTGTACGTGATCCCACGTTCTTCGCTGTCGAGGTTGCCGGCGGGTAATGGCGGCAGCGGTCCTGTCATGGTTGGTGCGTTGAATCCCGGGTAATCAATGCGCGCGTGATAGATTGCCGTCAACGCGCTGATCATCGCCTCGCGTATTGTCCTTAACTCCTGCAATGTCACATCACACTGATCAAGTTGCCCATCGCTGATGATGGCATCGAAGATCTTTACCACGATTGCGCGAATGTTTTCCGGATCGGGACGCGCTAATGATCGCGCGGCTGCTTCACACGAATCAGCCAGCATCATGATCGCGGCTTCCTTGAACTGCGGCTTCGGACCGGGATAACGAAAGTCAGCTTCGTCAACGGTCTCGCCCGGTTTCGCTTGCGCCTGTGCTTTGCGGAGGAAGTAGTGCAAGGTGCGCGTGCCGTGATGTTGTGGAATGAAGTCGGCAATCGTCTGCGGCAGACCAATCTCTTTCGCGAGTCTTGCTCCATAAGTGACGTGACTCGTGATGATCTTTGCGCTCTGGTAAGGACGGAGTCGATCGTGCGGGTTATCGCCCTGCTGGTTTTCAACAAAATACTCGGGCGCCGCGAGTTTGCCGATGTCGTGATAGAGAGCGCCGATACGCGCGAGAAGTGGATTTGCGCCAACTGCGCGACACGCGTCTTCCGCAAGCTGGCCGACCGCATGCGAGTGTTGGTTCGTGCCCGGCGCGCGCATCGCGAGCTGCCCGAGCACCGGAAGATCGGCGTTTGAAAGCTCCAGCAGTTTTACGTCAGTAAGTATTCCGAAGAGCGATTCGTTAATCGGCAATCCGCCTGCGGCGAACACCGCAGTCAGCAGTCCGCCGACGACACCCGCGCCCGCGGCGAGCAGAAAAGTACGAAGCGTGAGCGGCTGTTCGGAATACGCCATGAGTGCGATGGCCATCACCACGTTCACCGCGCCCACAAGGAGACCAGCAAGCGTCACTGATTGTCGCTCGCGATAACGACCAATGCCATAGATCGCCGACGAACACGAAACCATCGCGAAGAGTGCTTTTTGCATTCCGGTGGGCGCCAGCATTCCCGCAAAAAGCGCCGTGATGATTCCCGTAAGGAAAGCGAGTTGTGTGTCGACCAGCATGGCAACGAGCAGAGCAGCGGCAGCGTAGGGAATCGCGAAGTTCCAGATGACGGGATCGTTGAAAGGCGGCTGCATCCGTGCGGCCATGCTGTCGCCAAAAGTGAAGCCCACTTTCATGAGTGCTGTTTGGACCAGGAGTGCGGAGCCGACAAGCGCGAACGCCCGGTGTTTCGTCAAAATCAGAGTGCTGCCGCCGCTCCTGTGTTCGGCAAACTTCCATGCGACCCAGTAGACTGCGGTAACCACGAGCAACAATCCGAAGAAGTTGTGCCACGGCCGGCCGGAATGACCTGAACTTTTGATCGCCGCGATCTGCGCGAGAATGCCGGGCGTGACCGTGTCGCCTTCGCGTGCGACCACTTGATTGCGTTTCAAAGAAATAACGACCGGCTCAACACGACCCGCTTCACTTTCGCGAGCACTTACCGTAGCTGCTTGATCGAAAGCAACGTTTGGACGAATCAGCGGCGCCAAAGCGGCATTGAGCGCGGTTTTGTGCGCGGCAGACCAACCGGGCAGATTGACGATGCGTTGCTCGAGGTTGCGGCGCGCTGTCGAGAGCGCCTTCATTCCCGTCAGTGGAGCCAGCACGACTACGGGTGAGCTTTGATCGTGAACGTCATCGAGGACGATCTCACGTCGCAGACGATCCGTGTCGGCATCGTCATAAATGTACCCCGCACTGCTCTCGCGCAGGATCGATGCGATGCGATCGAGATCTGCTTCGTTGAAGTTGTGTGCGACGATTGCTTGTGCGACGGGCGGACCACCTTCGCCGTTCCACACCAGCGATTTGTTTTGGCTGGAAGTTGCTTGTGTCTTGAGCTCCTCCCAGTCTGAGCGGAAGCTTTGTACTGAAGTTTCCCCGCGGCTCGAGTCGAAGTTAAAGAAAGGACGCGTGGTTTCCCGCGCGATGTTCTTACGGCGCTCGGTTTCGGCCTGGTCCACTGCCGTGAGATCGGTCGGGGCCACGATCGAGCGACTAAGCACTTCACCAATCTGGTAGTTTTCGTTGAAGCTGGAGCCGCGATTGGTGAGGAGAAGGAGAGTGGTGAGTAGAACAAGTATGCTACAGGCGATAAGAAAACGCGTGCGCGGCTTAAACGCCATCAGCGGCCGCAATGCGTAAGCGATTATCTTATCGCGCGCCTGACTAAATGGACTCTTGAATCGTGGTCGAAGTCCCATAAGCAAACGTTAGCCACAAAAGGCACAAGAAAAATTTTGCGACTTTTGTGCTTTTTGTGGCTATTTCTTAAGCAGCGGCGAGGTTGCGAGCCAGGACCGCTCCTGCCTTTTCCAGCAAAGCATCCAGAGTCGACGACTTGATGGCGGAGATAACGACTGTCTC
>DASTTS010000495.1:0-2413 GCA_035760085.1 Pyrinomonadaceae bacterium | reverse complement strand
TCACTTACAGCGACATTGGATTCATCACGCTCGGTGAAGTCGTCGCGCGCGTGAGTGGCATGCCGCTCGATCAGTTCGCGCAAAAGAACATCTTTGGACCACTGCACATGGTCAACACGGGGTTTCGTCCGGGCCCTGCCTGGAGAGCGCGCATTGCACCGACCGAAAAACGTCGCGGGCAGATGAGCTATCTCGGCGACACGGGTATCAATGCCGGAGCCGAAGGCGAAGTTTGGCTGCGCGGCGAAGTCCATGATCCGACTTCGTATCGTATGAACGGTGTCGCCGGACACGCGGGCCTGTTTTCAACGGCAAACGATCTCGCTATCTACTGCGAGATGATCCTGAACGGCGGAACCTATCACGGCGTGCGAATTCTGGCGCCGTTGACTGTCGCCGAGATGACGCGCCCGCGTGTAGTTGCGAGTAACGGTGCGACGCGTGGGCTTGGTTGGGACATCAACTCGACTTTTTCAACCAACCGCGGCGATCTATTTCCGCTCGGCTCGTTTGGTCACACTGGTTTCACTGGCACGTCGCTGTGGATCGATCCGGCGAGCCAGATGTTTGTCGTGTTTCTAAGCAATCGCGTGCATCCGAATGGTCGTGGTGATGTTGGACCATTGCGCGGGCGTGTGGCATCGATCGTCGCTGCTTCAATAACGGATACTGCCGCAGTTGAGCGTGCGCGTGAGCAGTCAGCGAAGTACTACAACGAGGTCGTCACAAGTTTGCAGCAGTTTGCTTTTCGCAGTGACGGTGCGGGCAGCTCGACGAAAGTGTTGACCGGCATCGATGTGCTCGAGCGAGACAACTTCAAACAACTCGCGGGCCTCCGACTCGGACTCGTTACCAATCACACCGGTCGCAATCGCGAAGGCAGGCAAACGATTGACGTGCTGAACAAAGCGCCTGGTGTGAAGCTCGTCGCACTTTTCTCGCCCGAACACGGCATTCGCGGACTCGCGGACGAGAACGTTTCCGATTCGAAAGACGACGCAACCGGCCTTCCCATTTATTCTTTGTACGGCGAGACTCGTCGCCCCAAGCCCGAGCAGCTCAAAGATCTCGACGCGCTTGTTTTTGACATTCAGGACATCGGCGCACGTTTCTACACTTACATTTCGACGCTCGGCTACCTGCTCGAAGAAGCAGCGAAGGTGAAGCTCCCGGTGTTTGTGTTGGACCGGCCAAACCCGATCGGTGGTCTCGACGTCGACGGGCCAATCGCCGACAGCGACAAACTCTCGTTCATTTCGTATCACACGATTCCGACGCGCCACGGTCTAACGATCGGCGAGCTTGCGCAGCTCTTCAACAAGCAGCGAAACATCGGCGCCGATCTGCGTGTGATCAAGATGGAAGGTTGGCGGCGCTCGATGTGGTACGACGAGACAAACCTCACGTGGATCAATCCGTCGCCAAACATGCGTAGCTTGACTGAAGCGACGCTGTATCCCGGTGTTGGATTGCTCGAGACGACAAATGTCTCGGTGGGACGTGGTACAGACACACCGTTTGAGATTGTTGGGGCGCCGTGGATCGAGGGTGACAAGCTGGCTGAGCATTTGAATCAACGTGGTGTGCCGGGTGTGCGGTTTGTGCCGCTGCGGTTCACGCCGAAGGCTTCGGTATTTAAGGACCAGGAATGCGGTGGTGTGAATATCATCGTCACCGATCGAGCGGCATTCAGACCGTTGCTTGCGGGGATCGAAATGGCGCTCGCGTTGCGCAAGTTGTATCCGAATGATTGGAAGGTTGATAGCTACCTGCGACTGCTCGTGAACGCCGACACGCTTGCACGCGTGAAGCGTGGTGATAGTGCGAGAGAGATTGTGGCGTCGTGGAACGTAGGACTACAGGAGTTCCGGAAGGCGCGAGAGGCAATCCTGCTTTATTGACCGCGGATTATACGGATCCATTTACGGACTGAATTGATCAGAAAGAATTCTTGCGCTTTCTGGAATTCGTCGATCGTGATCACGCGCTCTTTGATCTTTCCTTGCGCCAACAAGTGCTTTCGGAATACGCCGGGTAGTAATCCGCTTTCGATCGGCGGCGTGAAGAGCTCACCGTCAATCGAAACGACGACATTCGCGATGCTCGATTCTGTTATCTCGCCTCGTTCATTCCAGAAGACAAGCCCGTCAGCGCCCGGTCGCCGCGTCGTCTTGTGATATAGAAACCGATCCGACGAATCGACCGGCTCCGGCGCCAGCTGCACACCTTTCAATTCACCCAACAACTCAATCGGTACTACCTGAGTTTCTATCCGCACCTCCTTCCACAGCGTGACTTTGACATTGTGGGAACCCTCCGGATTATCGAAAGCGATCCGTTCCAAATCCGCGTTAATCCGTGCTCCAATGAAGCCGAAATACTCAGCCGATTGGTTGAGTCTCGCTACATGATC
>DASTTS010000494.1:0-3560 GCA_035760085.1 Pyrinomonadaceae bacterium | reverse complement strand
TTTACCTGCCCGGTAGTCCCGCCTGCGAATTCCCAGTGTGCAAAAGTCTCGTTCTGGTAGCGCTCGGTGTGTGCAGCGCCGTAGCTGCGCAGCACCTTTGGCGTGTCATACTCGGGATCGATGCTGATGCTGAGCAGGTGCGTCCTTCCGTAAAGATCCTGATCTTCTCCGAGGGCGCGATCGATCTGCGCGAAGTTGTCGGACATGAGTGTGCAGTAATCGGGCACCGGACAACGCGTGTAAATGAACGTAAGTAACAACGTCTTGCCGCGATAATCCTTGATATGAATCTCGCGATTGTCCTGGTTGCGAAGCGTGAAATTGGGAACTTCATCGCCCTCCTTCGCCATCTTCACGCCCGGCATCGCAGGCGCAGTCGCGCTCTGTCTCGTGATGATCAGATCTTCGAGCCACGAGTGAGAACCATCGACAACGAGCGTCGCCGTGATGTCGTCGCCGGCCGCGAGTATTTGCAGGTCCGACTCACTCTTCACCGTGAACGGCATCGTCATCCCCGGCATGTAGCCCTTGATGTCCTCGTGCGAAACAGTCACAAGATGCTTGTCCGGCTCAACCACCACCACCTTGCCTTTTAGATCAAATCTCTTCTCGTTACTACGCCTGCACGCGGTTCCAACGCAAAGAGCGAGAGCCATCACGCTCAGAAACAGAGAAACAACCTTTGCGCTTTTGGTGCCTTTTTGTGGCTTGATCATTTTGTGGGTTGGAGCTGGGCGTCGTAGAGGCGTTGATACGTCCAGTAATTCGCCATCACTTTATAGACGTAATCCTTCGTCTGCGTAAAACCGATCTCGGGCACATACCGATCGGCTTCATTCGCACGCGAGCGAGCAATCCACCGCGCGAGATTATCTGCGCCGCCGTTGTACGAACCCGCCACAGCCTGCGGTTGATTTGGAAACTGCCGGAACAAATTTGCGAGGTACTGCGACCCGAACAGGATCGCTGTGTCGGCGTTGTAGAGATCGTCCTGGTTGAAGTTGCTCAGTTTGATTTGCGCGGCGATCTCGTTCGCCGTTGACGCGATGAACTGCATCATCCCCCGCGCCGCCGCAACCGATTTTGCCTCCGCCTGAAAGCGCGATTCCTGCCGCGCGATGGAAAGAACAAATCGCGGATCGACGTTCCTGCTGCCCGCATGTTTCAACAACGATTCGCGAAACGGCGCCGGGTAAAGCAATTCAACGAGCTCACGTGGCGCAAGCTCGATCACGTAGTCCGCCGGCACCGCTTTCCAGATCTGTTCGCCAAAACGAACCGCACGATTCGGAATACCGGCACGCAACGAGAGCACGGCGATCGAGTAGTCTTCGTCCGGACCAGCCGACGCTTTGCGTGCGGCAAGCAGTTCGGGCAGCGCTTCGTCGTAAAGACCGAGAAGCAGGAAGCTATTCGCAAGCGTCTCGTGTGGACCGAGCTCTGGATCCTGTTTCAGGAGAGTGATCTTGTTGAAGGTTGGTAGGCGATAGGCCGAAAGGGCGTTGTAAGTAGCCTGCAAAGTCTTCAGCGCCTCGGCACGCGTTTGTAAATCATTCGTGAGTCGCAGGCTCGACTGCGCCGCTGCACGAGCCGTTTCAAACTGCCCCGCCGCGCTCGCAGTTTTACTCTCATTCAGTAACGCATTGAGACGCATCCGCACGAGCGATCGTGACTTTTCGTTCGTCGACAGATCCAACAGACGCTGCGTTGCGCGCGTGCCGTAATACTCGTTGCGCCCATCAGGAATGGATAAATAGCCACTGATCGCGTCTTCAGTGCGACCGAGTTGTTCGAGGGCAAATGCGCGGAGGAAATTGACTTCCGCGGTATTGGTGCCGCCCGGCACGCGTGTGCCGCCCAGGTCTGAAAACTTCAACAACTCATCCGCGTCGCGCACGACTGTCGCCCAGCTTCCCTGGGCGAGGTGAATGCGAAGCTGTGCAAACAACACGAGCGCATTCGCGATATCAGTTTTGAACCGGGCGCGAGCTTGCTGCACCCAGTTGAGCGCTTCCGGATAACGGCCCGCTTCGTGCAGCGCGTCGATGATGTTCTGGTAGGCGCGCTCGGGAGCCGGATTGTCGGGGAATTTATCGATCAGCAGTTTGTAAGCGTTCACCGCATCGTCAGTGCGCTTCATCCGCACGTAACTCGAGGCGAGAAAGCCAACGGCATCACGTGCGGTGGATGACTGCGGGTACACATCAAACACTTTCTGAAAGAGCTTGACCGCATCGTCATACTTTCCTTCGTTGTAGAGACCACGCGCGATCTGGAAGATCGCGTTGGGAACAGTCGTGCTCTGCGGAAAGCGATCGATGAGTGCCTGGTAGTGCACGCGTGCGCCCGCGAAGTCGCGATTGAACTGATACACAGACGCGCGCAGAAGGAGCTCGGCCTCGGAAGCAAGCGGCGAATTTTTGTCGAGCGTATCGAGCTGACGCACTGCTTCAAGCGCATAGTCGTCAGGACGCGACGCGTCCGGCATCTGCATCACTAATCGTGCGAACGTGTCGCGCGCTTCAGTCGTCTTTCCGGCGCGCAGCAAGCTTAGGCCCATCAACGTCGCGCCTTCACGCGCGATGTTGATGTTTTTGGAGAGCGTCAACGGCTTTGCACTACTCGCGGCGGCGGCGAAATCACCGCTCTCGAAAAAACTCTCCGTCAAGCGCAACGTCGCTGCGTCAAAAAGTAAACTCGACGGTGCCGCAGCGATGAGTTGTTGCAGGCGTTCGCGTTCGAGCACGAGGTCACCAGTCGCGCGCGCGATCTTCGCGAGCCGCCACAATGCATACTCTTTTAGTTTCGAATTGTTGGCGGCGATAGCCTGATAGTTTGCGAGCGCGGTGGCGGTGTCGCCGGTTCGTTCAGCGATGCGACCGAGTAAATACTCGTAATTCTTGTCGCGAAAGAGCGCCTCGTTTGCCGAGCGAACTTTGCCGATTTCTGAGCGCGCGGTTGTCCAGTCCTGGGCTTCGACTGCCGCTATGATCGGATCGGCTGACTGTGCAAACGCCGGCAGCGCCGCAACTGTAAGTAAAACTACAAAAAGGACTAGTCTCGCGAATGACATCACTCGGATTATAATGAGCCCACAGAACGGCACAAGAGCACAGACCATTAAAAATTCCTCGGGAAGTAGTGGTTTGTGTTTTATGTGCTTTTTTGTGGTTACCAATATGATCAAACTTGAGGCGGCCGATCTGGCCGCGAGAATCAAAGAAAAAGTGAAGGCGGAGATCGCGCGCGGCGTGCGCGCATCGCTGGCTGCGGTGCGTGTCGGCGATGATCCGGCGTCGGCTGTTTACGTCAAAAACAAGATTCGCGCGTGTGAAGAGGTTGGCATTCGCTCGGAACATCATGCGTTGCCGGAGTCGACTACTACGGAACAGTTGCTTGAACTCATCCGTTCGTTGAACGCGCGTGATGACATTGATGGAATACTGGTGCAGCTTCCGCTACCGGCTCACGTTAATGAAACGGCGATCATCGAAGCGATGGATCCGGCGAAGGATGTCGACGGATTTCATCCGGTGAACGCCGGCAGACTTGCCATGGGA
>DASTTS010000493.1:0-3650 GCA_035760085.1 Pyrinomonadaceae bacterium | reverse complement strand
GACGGGAACGCGCGTGATTCCGGCCAGCCGGGCCGCCCGCCACCGTCGTTCTCCCGCGATCAACTCGTAGCCGCCGTCGCGTCGTCTTACCAACAGCGGCTGGACGATTCCGTGAGCCCGGATGGAATCAGCAAGGCTTTCAAGGCTGGTCTCGTCAAAGTGAGTTCGAGGCTGCATCGGCCCGGGCACAACCGACTCAATATCGACTTCTGTCGGCTCAGATCCGAAATCGACGGTGCTGTCAGACGACAGGAGCGCCCCCAGCCCCCGTCCTAGCGCTTTTCGATTCATGAATAATCTCCCTGGCTAATTGTGAGTATGCGTCAGCCCCCTTGGAATGCGCGTCGTAACTAATGATCGGTTTTCCGTGGCTGGGCGCCTCTGCCAGCCTGACGTTTCTGGGAATCACGGTCTGAAAAACCTGCAAACCGTAAAAATCGCGCAAGTCGGCGGCCACCGCGGCAGACAAATTGGTTCGTTCGTCGTACATCGTCAGCAACAACCCCTCGATCATCAGGCCCGGATTATGGAGTCGCCGCAGGCGCGCGAGCGTATCGAATAGCTCTGTCACACCTTCGAGCGCGTAATATTCACACTGAATCGGGACGAGCAGCGACTTCGCCGCAGTCAGCGCATTAAGCGTCAGCAGGCCAAGGGATGGCGGACAATCGATGAAAACGTAGTCATAGTTTTCTTCGATTCCGGCGAGCGCGGTCTTCAGTCGAAACTCTCTGTGCTCCAACTCGACCAGCTCGACCTCCGCGCCCGCGAGATCTTTATTTGACGGGACGACACTCAGCGACGGGATCGAAGTCGACAGCGTAATATTCGAGATGGGCTCGTCGAGAACGATGCTGTGATAAAGACCGCGCCGGAAGCTGCCACGCTGAACGCCGATGCCCGAGGTGGCGTTACCCTGCGGATCAGCGTCGACGAGCAGAACGCGATTGCCCCAGGAGGCGATAATCGCTGCGAGATTGACGGCGGTAGTGGTCTTCCCGACCCCACCTTTTTGGTTGGCGACGGCTATCGTCTTAGCCATGGTTGGCGCTAAACCTAACACACGTGAGGCTCTGTGGCTACACTGGGGGAATGTTTCACGTGAAACATCCTGTCAATCCTGTAAATCTTGCAATCCTGTAAAACTTCTATGCGGACTTCTGCTGCGCCGAGAGGAACGCGAGCAGCGTGGACAAAGCACCCGGGGTCAATCCCGGGAGCCGGCGCGCCTCGCCAAATGTCATCGGCTGGGCCCGATCGAGCCTTTCAACAATCTCATTCGACAGCCCCGCAATATTCTGGAACGTCATGTGGCGCGGAATCTTCAACGTGTCGTGCTGGTAAAGCTTCGCAATCGCCGCTTTTTGCGTGTCCAGGTAGCCGGCATAGAGCGAATCAGCGAGCACGGAATTCAGGTCCGCCTCCGCGACGGGCTTCAGCTCCGACGGCAAAAGCGACATGATCAGCTCCGCCGTCACCTTTGGCCGCTTCGCGAGCTGTTCCAATGAAATCGAATCGCCCAAATCGTTCCCGATCAGCGCAGACACCGCCGCGTGCTGCGCATCCGCGCGACGCAGTCGAACCGTCTCGAGCGCAGTTCTCAACCTCGCGAGCCGGACCTGTCTCGAGTTGAACCGTTCCCAATCAGAGTCGCCAACGAGTCCGAGTTCCCTGCCGTATCGCTCAAGCCGCTCGTCGGCATTGTCATAACGAAGCGCCAAACGGTATTCAGCCCGCGACGTGAAGATCCGGTAAGGCTCATCAACGCCCTGCTTGATGAGATCCTCGACCAGCACACCGATGTACGATTCTTCCCTTCGCAGCCTCAAGGATTCGCGCTTCTGCGTAAAAAGCGCCGCATTAATTCCCGCAAGCAATCCCTGACAGGCGGCTTCCTCGTATCCAGTAGTTCCGTTGATCTGGCCGGCGTGAAAAAGTCCGGGCAAGCGAGTCGTCTGCAAATCCGGTCCGAGCTCTCTTGGATCGACGAAGTCGTATTCGATCGCGTAGCCCGGCCGAATAACTCTCGCTTCCTCAAGCCCGGGAATCATCCGCACCAACTCCTGCTGCATTTCGGCCGGTAGCGAAGTCGAAAACCCATTCAAATAGACTTCGTTCGTGTCGTGCCCTTCAGGCTCCAGAAAAAGCTGGTGCCGCGACTTGTCGGAAAACTTCACGACCTTGTCCTCTATTGAAGGACAGTAGCGCGGGCCGATGCCTTTGATCTTTCCGGAGTAGAGCGGCGACTCCGCGATGTTCTCGCGAATCGCGTCGTGCACGTCCGGCGTGGTGTAGCCGATGTAGCACTTGATCTGTTTTTGCTCGATGCTGTCAGTCGAAAACGAGAACGGCACGGGCGTCTCGTCGCCTGGCTGCGGCTCGAAGGAGTTCCAGTCGATAGTTCTGCCATCGAGCCGTGGCGGCGTTCCCGTCTTGAGACGGCCGACCGGAAATCCGAGTCGCTTCAAAGTCTCTGACAACTCAATCGACGCTGGCTCGCCCGCGCGCCCACCCGAATAAGTGCGACGGCCCGTGTGAATTAATCCGTTAAGAAAAGTCCCCGTCGCAACGACAACCGCATCGGCGCCGAACCTGCGCCCATCTTCCAACACGACACCAGCCAGTCGCCCGTGATCGAGCACGAAGTCGACGACTTTGCCTTGCCGCAGATGCAGATTGGACGTGGCTTCGAGCGTACGCCGCATCTCCGCCCGGTAACGCATGCGATCCGCCTGCGCCCTTGGCGATTGAACGGCCGGTCCGCGCGAGCGGTTGAGCAAACGAAACTGAATACCGGTGCGATCAATGACGCGCCCCATGATGCCGCCGAGCGCGTCGATCTCGCGCACGAGATGTCCCTTCGCGATGCCGCCAATCGCGGGATTGCACGACATCTGGCCGACGAGGTCGAGATTAAGAGTGATGAGACCGGTTTCGGCGCCGAGTCGCGCCGCGGCGGACGCCGCCTCGCAGCCCGCGTGGCCCGCGCCGATTACGATTACGTCGAATTTCTCATCAAACGACATGACTTACTTCCCGATACAAAACGTTGCGAATATCTCCGACAGTATATCTTCCGTTGTTGTCTCTCCGGTGATCTGGCCGAGAAACTTCAGCGCGTTGTGCAGCGGCACCAGTACCAGTTCCTCGCTGTGTTGCTCGCGCAGCGCAGCACGCGCGGCTTCGATCTCACGTTGAGTGCTGCACAGCAGATCGTAATGACGCGCGTTCGTGATCAATAAGCCGCCTTCGTCGCTGCCATTGCTGTTCACGCTCGCAAGGATCGCGGCACGCAACGTCGCCAAACCTTCACCGGTCCGTGCCGATACATTAATCGGTCGCAGCGCATCAACACAACTTGCTCCAACGTCAAAGCCAGGCAGATCACTCTTGTTCATGACAACTAGTCGACGATGATTTTCAGTCTGATGAATCAACTCACGATCTGCTGGTCCAATTTCATCTGCACCATCGAGTACGACCAGGACGAGATCGGAATCGCTCATTGCTCGCCAGGTTCGCTCGATACCCAACGTCTCAATCCCATCCGTCGTCTCGCGCAGACCGGCTGTATCAGTGAGGATCACGGGAATGCCTTCGAGATCGATCGCTTCGGTTAACGTGTCGCGCGTCGTGCCGGGAATGTCGGT
>DASTTS010000492.1:0-13753 GCA_035760085.1 Pyrinomonadaceae bacterium | reverse complement strand
GGCGCACGCTCTTCATGTTTCAGGAGTCGCCGGAGCTGCGCACAGCGATTCTCGACTACGCCAACGATGCCGTCGTCTCTGTCCGCTCGTTCTGTAGCACGATGCGCGACTTGAAAGCGATTACTCGTTAGAGGTGGAAATGATAATGAAGTCGATAAAAATTTGTTTGCTCCACATCCTGCTGCTTCTCGTTGCCGTCCCGGTTTTTGCGCAGGAGAAAATCGCTCCGCAAAAGTTTGAACGCGAAGGCGTCGAAGTCGAGTTCACCATCGAGCCGATCAAAGAATCAGGCAAGCCCGCCGAGGTGATGGAGGCGAAAGAAGCTGTTGTTCGTTTCAAGATTCACGACAAAGCGAGCAAGACTCCGCTCTCAGGCGTGAAACCTTCCGTGTGGCTGACGCAACGTAGCGAGGGCGACACCGATGCGGCGCAGTGCCGCGAAAAAATTCAGTCGTTTCTTCAGGGCAGTCTTCGTTCGCGCCCTGACGTGGACCTGAATGCCTACTACGTGCTCGCGCTTAATGACGAATCCAACATTTCCGTAATCGATCCACTGCTGGGTTTTGGCTCGAGCAAGCTCCTGACGCTCGTGATGCTCAAGAGCCCGGGTGAAGACTGGGTCCAGAAGAACCGCGACGAAAAGCTTTTCGTCAGTATGCCGCTCGTTAACCAGATTGCTGTTGTTGACACCAGCACGTGGAAAGTCGTCACCAACATCGATACCGGTGTGAAGCCAACACGTGTTCGCCTGCAACCCGACGAGAGATACCTGTGGGTTGGTAACGACACCGGCGAGCGCAGCGGCGTGACGGTGATTGATACCACCACCTTGAAGGTGGTGGGCCAGGTGGCAACTGGAAACGGACATCACGAGATCGAGTTCAGCAGTGATAACCGGTTTGCGTTCATCACTAACGAGCAGGACGGCACGCTCTCAGTTATCGACATTCAGAAACTCGCAAAGGTCAAAGATCTCAAAACGGGCGCTCCGGCCACGTCGATTGCATATTCGACCCTCGGTAATGCGCTCTATCTCGTGAACGCAGGGGACGGAAGTATCACCGTCGTAGATACGCGTAGCCAGAACATCGCGACGCGTATGCAAGTGAAGCCTGGTATTAAAAACTTGCGCTTCGCGCCGGGCGGTCGTTGGGGTTTCGTGCCGAATCCGAAAGAGAACGTCGTTTACGTTTTTGACGCCTCAACAAACCGGATTGCGCACACGATCGGCGTCGAGAAAGGCCCCGATCAACTAACGTTCACTGACACGTTTGCGTATGTACGCTCCGCAGGTTCGACGGAAGTCGCCATGATCCGGCTGAGCACGTTAACGGCCCAACCGGACGTCGCGAGATTTCCCGCCGGTCAGTTCGCTGCTGAAGAGGCTTCGGTTGCGAGCGTCGCAGATGTCATGGTGCCGGCTCCGGAAGGTAACTCGGTACTGCTCGCAAATCCGGCTGATGGAATCATCTATTACTACTCCGAAGGCATGGCTGCACCGATGGGTAGTTTTCAGAACTACCGCCGCAAGCCGCGCGCGGTGATGGTGGTTGATCGATCGCTGCGCGAAGTCACTTCAGGTGTTTACACAACGACGACCAAGTTGCCGAAGAGTGGCATTTACGATGTCGCGTTTCTGCTCGACTCACCGCGCGTCACACACTGTTTCACTGCCGAGGCGAAGCCGAATCCGGAAGTCGCGCACGAGAAAAAAGTCGCGGTTCGGATCGAATACCTGAACAAGGATAAGCAACTGCGTGTCGGAGAAGATTACAAGCTGCGGTTCAAGCTTGTCGACACCACGACGTCGAAAGCGAAGAGCGATGTGAACGACGTGCGCGTGCTGACGATGTTGTCGTCAGGTACGTGGCAGAAACGCGATTTCGCGCGGTCGGTTGGCGACGGCGTTTATGAGCTCGATCTGAAAGTTCCGCAAACTGGGCTGTATTTGATCTTCGTTGAGAGCCGATCGCAGGGCGTGAGCTTCAGGCAACTGCCGTATTTGACACTACAAACAACGGCCGCAACCGCAACCAACAATCCCGGCAAAGAAGGAGAGAAGTAAATGAGCCGTATAGCTATTGGCCTGCTCGTTTGTGCGCTCGCGTTTATGCCCGCGCAGGCGCAGCATCAGGTGTCTCACAATCACAGCCAAACAACGAAGCAACAGAAAGTCTATTCGTGCCCGATGCACCCGGAGGTGAAATCGAAGTCGAAGGGCAAGTGTCCGAAGTGCGGCATGGCTCTGCGGCTGGTGGACCAGAAGGAAGCGACCGCTGAAGCTTCACACGAAGCAGGCGCGCAAATGAATATACCGGACACGGAGCTGCTCGATCAGAACGGACGCAAGATCCATTTCTACACAGATTTGGTCAAAGGCCATACAGTCGTTATCAATTTCATCTTTACTACATGCACGACGATCTGTCCGCCACTCGGCGCCACTTTCGCACGCGTGCAGAAAGAAATGGGCGACAAAGTTGGTCGAGACGTTCGCTTCATTTCCATCAGCGTCGATCCCGCAACTGACACTCCCGAACGGCTAAAAGCGTGGGGCGCGAAGTTTCATGCCGGTGACGGTTGGACCTTCGTCACGGGAAACAAACCGCAGGTTGACGAGCTGCTGCGCGCACTCGGCGCCTCGTCCGCACGCCGTGAAGATCACTCGCCGACTGTTCTCATCGGCAACGACGCGCACGGCACCTGGACGCGAACTTATGGTCTGGCAAACACCAGCCAGCTCGTACAGATTATCAACGACATGATTGCAGGCAAGAACACTACTACAACCGCTGAAGGATCTAATTAATGACACGACAAATTTTAATATTGCTCGTATTGATAGCGGCCGTTTTCACGACGACACAGGCACAGGATGCAAAGCCGCAAGCGAAACCCGCGGCACCACCAGCGCCACACGATCATTCGCACATGGCGAAAACTCCGGAAACGGCGTCGGCGGCGCAGCAGTACTTTACCGACGTCGAGCTGATCAATCAGGACGGAAAGAAAGTGCGCTTTTATTCTGACGTGCTCAAAGGCAAGACCGTTGTGGTAAACGCTTTCTTCACCAGTTGCACTTCGGTGTGTCCACCGATGAACCGCAACATGGAGAAAATTCAGGAAGCTCTTGGTGATCGCATCGGCCGCGACGTCTTCCTCGTTTCGATGACTGTCGATCCGGAAACCGACACGCCCGCACGCATGAAAGAATACGCGCAGAAGTTTCACGCCGGCTCCGGCTGGATTTTTCTGACCGGAAAGAAGGAGAACCTCGATTGGGCACTTTATAAACTGGGCCAGTACGTCGAGCAGAAAGACGATCACAAAACGATTTTCATAATTGGCAACGAACCGACGGGGTTGTGGAAGAAAGCGTTCGGAATGGCGAACGTCGCCGAGCTGATTCAGGTTGTTGAAAGCGTCGTTAACGATAAAGGCGCCACGCGCCAGTCGAGCAAATAGCGATGGTTAAGAAGTCAAAGTTTTTTGCAGCAACGTTGTGCGTTGCGTTTGTGCTCACCGTTGCGTGCGGCCTTTCGCTGACCACCTCGACGTTGGCCCAGCAAACACCCGCGCCCGAGTCACAACGAACAGGCCGTGAGCTAACGCCGCAGGAAAGACGTGGGAAAGCACTCTACCTGCGCGGTGAAAGCTCTTCCGGAAAAGAGATCACGGCGATGCTCGGCGAGATCGACGTGCCTGCATCGACGATGAACTGCGCCGGCTGTCACGGCCTGCGCGGTGAAGGCAAAACCGAGGGCGGCGTGACTGCGGGAAACCTGACCTGGTCCAATCTTCTCAAGCCGTACGGTCACACGCATCCGTCAGGGCGCAAACATGGACCATTCAACGAGTCGTCTTTCATTCGCGCAGTCGTGAACGGTGTCGATCCGGACGGCAACAAGATGCTGGTCGCAATGCCTCGTTACAAGTTGTCGGCCGAGGATATGGCCGACCTGATCGCGTATCTCAAGCGCATCGAAGCGGATCGCGATCCTGGTTTGACTGACGCGAGTATTACCATCGGCACGATCCTGCCGAAAGATGGCCCGTTCGCGGAAATCGGCGCGGCGATGAAGGATGTGCTGACTGCCTACTTCGCGGGCATCAATGAGAAGGGTGGAATCTACAACCGTCGCATCGAGTTGCTAACAATCGATGCTCATCCTAACGCCGCTGCAACCGCAGCGAACATGAAGACGCATGTCGACAATGGCGAGATCTTCGCGCTCGTCAGTGGCCTGAGCGCCGGTGCCGATAAAGAGCTGGCGGCAGTGACGCGAGAAGCCGAAATACCTTTTCTCGGACCGGTAACACTGCTCACGCAAGCCAGTGCTCAGGATAATCGCAATCTCTTTTACTTGTTGCCGGGCGCGACTCAACAGGCACGCGCGCTCGTTAACTTCGCTGCGGGCAGACCGGAGTTGAAGAAGTCACGGCTGGCAATCGTCCACTCTGAAAACGAGCTCGCTCTCGCGGCTGCCGCCGCCATCGAAGATCAGGCTCGTAAGGGCGGATGGTCCAATGTCAGTAAAAAGGCTTTTTCAAGCGGCAGTCTTGATGCAGCCGCGTTGGCTGGTGCGTTGAAAGCAGAAGGTGTTGAAACTGTCTTCTTTCTTAGTGCGAGTGGCGAGGAGGCGTTTATCAGCGCGGCCGCGGCTGCCAATTGGACACCGCACGTTTTTCTCCTCGGTGTTTTCGCGCGGAAAGATCTGGTCAACACTGTGCCTTTGAGTTTCAAGGACCATGTTTTTCTCTCGTTTCCGAGTGTGCCGGGTGATGTTGGACCATCAGGACTGGCTGAATTACGCGCGCTCGAAGAGAAGTACAAGTTTGCGCCGCGACACATAGCATCACAGTTGAACGCTTTCGCCGCCGCGAAGATTTTGACGGAGGGGTTGAAGCGCGCCGGAAGAGATTTGAGTCGCGAAAAGCTCATTACGGCGCTCGAGGGTTTGTACGAGTACGACACGGGCGTGACTCCGAGTATCACTTTTGGACCAAACCGTCGCGTTGGCGCAATGGGTGCTTACGTCCTTTCCATTGATCCGGCAAGACGAGAATTCGTCTCGAGCGGCTGGGTCAGTAACAACTAATTCTGAATAGATGAAATGGAACTTATGAAGAAAAATTTATTTGCCCTACTAATTATGTGTGCGATGACTGCGCCACTCGCGGCGCAGACGCCCGCGCCGCCGGTTGAGAAATCCGCCAATGCCGCACCAGTTACCGACTGCGGGTGCGAAGACAAGCCACTGCCCGAAGTACTCGCCGTTGTAAATGGAGTGAAGATCACGAAGCAGGATCTGACTCCGGAAACACGTACGCGCGTTGAGCAGTTGCACAAGCAAGTTATCGAGGCGCGTGAACGAGAGCTCGATCTCCAGATCGATTCGATGCTGCTTGAAAGCGAAGCGAAGAAGCGCGGAGTGACGGCGTCGCAAATCATCAAAGACGAAGTCATTGCCAGGGTTCAGGCGCCGAGCGAGGCAGAGGCGCAGGCGTTTTACGACAAGAACAAGTCGAGTATTCAAGGTGAATTCAAGGATCAGAAGAACAACGTCCTCGAATTTCTTCGGTACCAGCGGCAGCAGGAGCTGGCGCAAAAGCTGGCTGAGCGTCTGCGGTCCACGGCGCAGATCAAGGTTATCGGTAAGCCGTCGGCGCCTTCGTCAAACAACGCAGATCGCGCGCGCGTATTGGCCATCGTCAACGACAAGCAGATCACGATGGGCGACATCGAAAACAGTCTGCGTCCGTTGATCTTCAACGTTCAGGAACAGGTCTACGCGCTGCGTAAGCAGGACATCGAGCTGAAAGTTAACGACACGCTCCTGTCGCAGGAAGCACAGAAGAAAGGCGTAACCACGCGGGCGCTGCTCGATACAGAAGTCAGCGCGAAAGTGCCGCGCGTCACGGACGCACAGGCCCAGGAGTTTTACAACCAGAACAAAGATCGTATTAGTGGTGAGTTTGCGCAGCTCAAAACGCAAATCGTTCAGTACATGCAGGAGAACAAGGAAGACGAAGCGACAGTTGCGTACGCTGCTCAGTTGCGACGCGCGTCGACGGTGCAGATCAATCTCACTGCTCCCGAGTCACCGTCTTTCGCGATTGCCACAGACGATCAGCCGGTGAAGGGAACTGCGAACGCGCTAGTTACGATTGTGGCGTTCACTGATTTCGAATGTCCGAGTTGTGCGCGGCAACATCCGATTCTGGATCGGATCGTGAACGAGTTTGGCGATCGCGTGCGGCTCGTTGTGCGCGACTTTCCGCTTTCGCAGCACGCGAATGCGCGCAAGGCTGCCGAAGCTGCTGAGGCGGCGCGTGAGCAGGGTAAGTATTGGGAATACGCAACGGTGCTTTTCCGAAACCAGTCAGCACTCGGTGTCGATAAGCTCAGACAGTACGCGACTGATCTTGGTTTGGACCGCGCGCGTTTCGACGCCTCGCTCGACAGCGGCAAGTTTGCGGAGAAGGTTCAGCGCGACATGATGGACGGACGTAAGCTTGGCATCAACGGCACGCCTACGCTCTACATCAACGGCAAGCGCATTTCCGACAACTCGTATGAGAGTTTGAAATCAGCAGTTGAAGCAAATCTGAAAGCGCAGGCAAGTCTGAAGACGGGAACTGGAAATTAATCCAGTTCCCAACCGGCTTTTTCTCTGCGATCTCTGCGTCTCTGCGCCCTCTGCGTTAAAGTAAGCCGTCGGACATATTTAACGCAGAGGGCGCAGAGACGCAGAGAGATCGCAGAGAAGACCTGAAGAGTCACGCGAGAGACCTTACCTGCGTTTCGAAAACTTAGCCGGGATTCGTAACGGAACCCATAAAGAGCACGACTCCAGTCTGGTTATCGCGAATAGCAAAGAAAAAGGGACGATCGACCTTCATAACAAATCTTTCTCGAGGCGCCTGGACAGACCCTACACCTATCACAACCGATGTGACCGCCGCCGCTACCGTGCCCTCCTCATTCACTTCGCACAAACTCTTCTGCCTAACCTCCGAAATGAATAGTTTATTGCCGGAGCTCACTTTCATCATTTGTGAAAAGTCGGCACGCGTCGGATCGAATGCCTCTGCCATTCCCAAATCGATAAGCGCCTTATTTAGTCGCGATTCCCATTCGAGCTTGAAGCGCGGCAACATCAAGTCGCCAGGTGTTACCTGGAAACTCCTCATCCAAACGTCCCAGTTCGCGGGTGTAAGGTCCTTCTCAAATTGTTCGAGACCTTTCTGCTCGTCAGGCAGAAACACGTACATGCTCACGCGGCCCGAGCCGTAAGGCAGCGCGACTGATTGAAAGTCTTTGCCCTTGTAGTAAAAGTAACTTCCCGACTGCGACATCATTGGCAGTTCCTTTTGCGCGCCGCCGGCAAGTTTAAATACATCTTGCTTCGTCTTTTCCTTTTTGAATGCAGACTGCCATTCGCCTTTGAAGTAAATGGCGTTGATTAGGAACAGAACAGTACCGTCGTCAATTTGCTCGACGATTTTTTCAATCTTGCCTTCCGTGTTTTTGTTTACCCATGAATTGATAGCCTTCGGCGTAGCCGGATCCGCAAAATTCAGACTCGCTATTTCCGCGTCGAAATGCTGTCTGTTGCGCTCGATAAAGGCCGGGTTAAGAGTGAAGTCATTTCGGGCCCAGAGTGAATTGGCGATTCTGAGTTGAACTTTAGGATCTGACGGCGCGAGCGCAGTTTTCAGATCGGCAAAAGCCCGGTTTACGTCTTCGAGGCTCATACCTTCAAGCTCCAGGGTCCGGGCCATCGCCTGACGCGTCGTTCCGTCGGAGCCGTTATAAGTCATCGCGAGTGCCAGCATCGCGCTTGTGGGAGAAACAAAGGTATTGTCGCTGGTGCGTCGCTTAAGGAGTTGGTCGTAAAGCTTGAATGAGAACCTGGTCGTGGCTGAGATCAATCGATTGTCAACCTCGGCCTTTGCGAGACCGCGCGGCAGAGCCACGTTCAAGCACACGATCAAGGCAGCAAGAGTGGCAACAAGAGCTTTCGTTGACTGAGCTTTAAAGGGAGATCTGGAGAGAAAACGCACCATGACCCTGGCTCCTTTCACCGACTTGCCGGACGATTTAGAGAAAGAACGCGAAGGTCTCGCACCACTTGCAAGACAGTCTTTAAGAATTAGTTGTACCAGACACCGGCACTGTTTCCGGCATCGATAAGTTGGGTGGCGGAGGTGGCGGTTCCGGGAATTTTCGCAGGTTTACCTTGAGGCTCGTTTCTTCCTGTCTCTTATCAATTGCATCAACAACCAGATACGCGAAAACTGCCGCGCCGATCGACAGCACGCCCGCCACCATCGAAACTATTGTACTGGTGCTCTCCGGGACACTGTCGTTTAAGGAGAGTCGGAAGGAGATTTTGCTGGCAAACCCTGCGAGCAGCCAAAATAACCACCAAAGAGGAAACGTCGCGGGAGGTTCGGGCGTGACCACAAATGCCTCGTCCGGTGCGGTACTCTTTTGCCAGACTTCTTTTACAGCACGATAAGGAACAAACAAATTCACAATCGGAATGAAAAAGCTGCCCACTGCCCACCCGGCGGAATGCTCGAGACGACTCCACTGATTGAAGGCGCGCACGTTGTTGTGAGCGCGGTAGAGCCACATGAGGAAAAAGACGACCGTCGTCAAGTAGATGACACTCTCGAAAACGACGAGCAGAAATATCAAAAGCACCAGCACGACGCCGGCCGGATTATCGCCGAGGTCTTCCTCGCCAGTGATTGGAGGAAATGCAAGTGAAAGCGTTTGCGCCAGGATTGCCACGCCAGTGACGACCGCACCGACGATCAGTAAGATCTTCACTATGCGTGCGCGGAGATTGGCTGATGTGAAATGCGTAGTGTAAGGCGAGGGATTCATTGGGTTACCT
Organism: Pyrinomonadaceae bacterium; assembly: GCA_035760085.1. Classification (GTDB taxonomy): domain Bacteria; phylum Acidobacteriota; class Blastocatellia; order Pyrinomonadales; family Pyrinomonadaceae; genus PSRF01. The sequence continues at coordinate 4,844 of DASTTS010000492.1, read as the reverse complement.
GATCGCAGTCTGGTTTGAATTGCGCGAGCGGCACGGATCAAGAGAATATCAAAAGCATCGCGAGCGCAAAAGGTTCTTTTGCAGGTTGAAGAAAGCATTAACTGATCGTCGTATGACTTTACTCAGAATTGTTTTTGCCGCAACAGTGATCGTTTTCACACCCGCAGCGGTCTTCCCGCAGGCGGTCAAAGCGCCGCAGTTCACGCTCAAAGATGTCAACGGACGGACCGTGCAGTTGAGCGACTATCGTGGAAAAGTAGTGCTGATAAACTTCTGGGCCACCTGGTGTCCGCCATGCCGTGCGGAAATGCCGGACCTCGTAAGGCTCCAACGTGAGCACGCCAAAGATGGTCTACAAATAATCGGTATCACGTATCCACCCGAGCGAAAGGGACGAGTACGCAGATTTGCCAAGCAGCTAAAAGTTAACTACCCTATCGCCCTCGGCACACATGAACTTAAAGCCCGATTTAGTTCAGATGAAACTCTGCCGTTAACGATCGTGATAGATCGAGACGGTAGAGTAACCGACATAATCGGCGGCATACTTCTTCGCGAAGAATTCGATGAGAAGATTAAGCCGCTATTGATGAAGAACTGAGAAGGAGGGAGAACAAGTGCGAAACAGAATCACTAATCTTGTTGTCAGTAGTGTCTTAGTTATGACGCTCGGCGTGATCACGGCCGCAGCTTTCACCAAGACCGTCACCATTAAGGTCGAGGGAATGAAGTGTTCGAAATGCTCTGCATCGGTTACCAAAGCGCTCAAAGCTACCGAAGGTGTTGAAGACGCACAGGTGAGTTCCGAAAAGGGCGAGGCCGTCATCAAGTATGATGATCAGAAGTTGACTGAAGCCAAGCTGCGTGAGGTTATCAATAGCACGGGATTCAAGGCCGCAGAGCCGGGCCAATAAAAAACCGATCGACTTATCAGGTTTACTCAGTTCGGCGTGCCGTAAAAACGGCACGCCGATTCTGTGTCTAGCCTGACTACTTAGGGCGCGGTGGTGGGTTGGTTCGCAGGATCACATCCCAGGCCCAACGACCCGCGTTGTTCTTGTCGTAAACCTTGGCCCGGTACCAGAACCTGTTACCGTATTGATCAGTCTTCTTCGATTCCTTGTAAGTCAGTTCGATAGCCGTCAAACCGAGTTGTTCGAGAGTGAATAGTTCGGAGGGTTCTGAGAACCCGTTCTTGTTTACATCTCGCCAGAGACGGAGGTACGAAAATACCTGGTCGTTTTTCTTTATCAGACCATCGCGGTTGCCGCCTCTTTCAGGTTTGTCGAAGTCTGCCAGAGCCAGGAATCCGTTCGGCGATTTGTCAGACGACCTTGTTTGATCGGTGAAGTTGCCAAACATCTCCTTAGAGCTATCAATCTGGCCATTACCGTTCCGATCGAAAGCTAACCAGGCGTCGTCTGAGTTGGCAGTGGTCCATGCCATTGGTTCTTTGTGACCATCACCACCCATATCAAAAAACACACCGCTGTAAGGGTCAGTCAGAGAAAAACCGTTTCCAGCGATGTCGATCAGTATCGGCGTCGGTACGCAGCAACATCCCGATCCGGAATCGGCGAACTCATTAAGACAGCCAAACGGGTTCGCACAATAATCCGCGGGCCCTTCACATCCGGGACTGCCGTCCGGGTTCCAGTAAGGCGCACAATTTGATGGACACGATTGCTCGTCCTGATAACAGCCATTGCTTTGGAAGTTCCAGAAGTAGCCCCAGTCCTGACAATTCTCGGAAGTGTCAGGCGTAGGAGATGGAGTTGGCGTTGGCGTACCGCCTTTCGGTTTACATGTGCAATCTGTTTTGTCGAGGTATTCAGTATTAGGATCACAGGGTGGCGGATTTAGACAAACACAACAGTCGAATCCGTTATTCGTCGTATTGGGAGGGCAGCCATTTCCCGGGAATACAATTCGGTTTGCCGGGGATCCTTCGAGACAATAGCATTGCCAGCCTCCGTTTCCGCCGGGACCCGGCTCACACGTACAGTTTTGGTCGTTGGGCCGTGTGGCAGGATCACAATTGGGGTCTGGTGTAGGTGTGGGCGTCGGAATAGAGTTCCCGCATGCAAGGAATATCGATTGTGTGCAAGCGAGCTGGAAAGAGATGCCGGGGTAGTTACACCATCTCGTGAGGGCATAAGTCGAGCCACACAGGCCTGTCGGATCAGAACAGGTCGCCCCCACGCTAAACTCCATATCGTCTGCTGTGGTGTTGGGGTCTGAACAATAACACCTTCCAAATCGCAGTTTGATCTTTGCACATGATCCCGGGCAACCACAGATATCAGGCGGGGCGCTTGCAATCTTTGATGTGAAAACCTCTGAGAAAAAATTAGCCGGCCCAAAGCTGGCCGGCATCAAAAACCCAAAGGGCAGTTGCGATTGTTGTCGACAATCTACCGGATCGCCTTTGTCCGGCAAGTTAGACGCTAGCGGCTTTTGTCTGTTAAAGGGTTGACCATTCGGACTCTCCATTCCCGTCCCATCGCCAAAGCAGAGGAAATTGAAGAACACGAGGAGATCCTTCGGGTGCAGATTATTTTGTTTGGCCCAGGCTTCCCAACCATCAGCTTCGGTGTCTGAAATTTTGAAAATCTGGGTTTCACCTGGCTCAATAGGATCGTCTTCGGGCTTTGGCCTTTCACTGGGGTCGGTGCGGAACTCAGACCTGCCGTACAGTATCGTTGATCCATAAGGGTTGCCATCCGGCATTTTGACTTCGTTCAACACCCACACCAGCGACATTGCATAGATGTTACGGTCACCGGTATTTTTAACCTCCAACTCGACGTTCCTCATCCAACGCTCATTTTTTAGATCTGAAAACCCCTCCTCCTTGTCCTTTTTTAATTTAACTTTGATCGGAAGATGTTGCGGCACCTGAAGATCGAGGTGTCGTTTTCCGTTGGTTGACTGCGCCGTGCTTGGAACGGTTGTTTTGAGCACGGCTAACATGAAGATACTCACTGCAAAAAAGAGGAAAACCTTAATCGATGAGTTAATCTTTTTTCGAGGATCCATGTTTCTCCTGGAGGCTAGAGTACAGTTGTAAACACCTCAAACCGGGTTTGGGCCATTGGCCCAAGACAGTCGGTAATTTGGCAACGCGTCCTTATGTCGGGCTGCAAGGGTAACACCGTTTAATGGATAAGCTGAAGTTTTTTTGGAGGATCAGTGTAGACGTTTTAGAAATGCGTAGCTTCGCCGTGAGTTTTCTTACTGCTTCACGGCTTTTTGTCTGCTAAGGGCTGACCGCTTGGACCTTCCATTCCCGTCCCATCGCCAAAACAGAGGAAAATGGATAGTCTTATACCGGCAGACTCACATACATCGCGAACTACTTCATGCGTTCACCATTCCACTAGTCGATGGAGAAATTTATGAAAGCACTGCTATTAACCGCGGTGGTTCTGGGCGCAGCGATAAGTCCTGTCGTAGCTCAGAAGAAGAGTACCTTCATGGGTGATATCGTGATTGGCGAGCTGGCCGGAAGGGATGACGCGACTCGCGAGATTACAATCAAATATCCCGGCAAAGAGGGACCAGAGATCTTTAGCGGGATACTGGCGGACAATTACAGGTTGAGGAGAGAGGACGGTCGTCCCATCGGGTTGACGCTTAATGAAATCCTGCCAGGCATGCATATTAGAGTGTTCTACAAGAAGGACCACGAGAAGGTAAGTGGCCAGGAAAAGCAGGTAAACAAGATCGTCCGTCTCGACTTCCTGGGCAAAGATAAATACGACAGGTTACGTAACCAGCTAAACATCGATCCAACGACGCCCGTCGCGGCGGCTGAGAAGGATGAATTACCCGCCGGATCTACTCTGAAAATCTATCCGGCCTTCGTTTACAGCAATGTGCGTGAGAGTTTCGTTGAATCGATTAATGAGTGGACTCGGAAAAACGGCGATTTGTATGGCAAGCTGGAAGTTGTTTCTGACCTGGCCCAGGCTGACATCTCGATGGTAGTCGCTCGAGGCGCGGATACCATGGTGGCAGCCCTTCCTGCGGATTTCTCTGACAATACCCGGGGAGCATGGGTCCAAACCACCTCATACCTGGTGATCAAAGATCCCGCCGGCCTGAAGGTGGTGTGGACGAGGGTTGTTCCTGTTTTAAGTTACTCAGACACAGCAGCCTCGCCGAGATCCTTTGAAGTGTTGATGCCTGAGCTGGGAAAGCGAATGAAGGCAAGAACGCGTAACCAAAAGCAATAAGATGTTAGTTACGTTTTTTGGTTGATCCGCCGGCGCAATGAAGCGTGAAGGTGTGCTCGATGTCGCCAACGGTCACTCGTTTTCTTACGTATAGTGAGCCGCGGTCACGTCTGTAGTTAGTTCCCGCCTCCGCCTTATCGGCTGCATCCAATGCGTCTTGTTCTTCATTAGATACAGAGAGCGCAATTCTTATCTTCGGCGGTATGCGCGCTCCTGCCGGATTTAGATCCAGGTACTCCACGGCCGCGTTGACTATCAAACCCGACGCCGGATGCTTAACTGATTTCTCAGTCTTTTCGTCACCAACAATGGCGAGAAACTCGGTGAGCAGCGAATTGCTGGTGCCGTAACGTTGTCGCTGATTGAACTCAGCGGTCATGATCGAGCAAACCTCAAATCGCCGCTGTGCATAGGCAGCCGTGCGACGTTCAATCGAGCTAACCTTTAAGACGACGTCAGTGTAGTGGTGACCCGTGTGAGCATGAAATAACGATCCCGTCACGACCACCTTCTTGCCAATCAGGTTTTTGTAGGGGATTCGGCTTTCAATGAAAGCCAACTGGATCCGGGTGGTCCCGTAAACCGCCTGGGAGTTGTAGCTATTTT
>DASTTS010000491.1:0-8033 GCA_035760085.1 Pyrinomonadaceae bacterium | reverse complement strand
GGGCGCATCCGACAAAGTTGCGTGATCAACTACAACTGTAGGGGCGGCCCTCCGTGGCCGCCCCAGCGTCGAACGCATTGCCACCGGGTTCTCACAGCGCTATGCTCTTGCGCATTATGAGATACCGATTCCCCTTGCTCGTCGTCGCCACCCTCCTGCTCTCCTTCAACACACTGGCCCAGGACACAAATCCCAAAGCCGTGTCAGCGAGCGTCAAGACGGTGGAAGTCACCGCTTCAACGAAAGAAGCTGAAGTCGGTCAACAAGTAAAGATCATCGTCATGGCAAAGGACTCGTCAGGCGCCGAAGTGAAGGAAAAACCTTCGACTTACTTCGCCGGCCCGTTCGACATCGCTGCCGTCGATGACGACGGCAACGTGAAGCTCTTCGGCACGGGCGAAGTAACTGTCGGCGCTATCGTTGGCGGCAAGCCGGGCTTCTCGACTTTCATGGTTAAAGCACCGACGGTGAAGACAATCGATATCGCGCCTGTCGCTGCTCCACTCGTCGCGGGCGGCAACGTTCAGCTCGACGCTGTCACAAGAATCTTCAACGGCGATCCGCGCACCGGCGTGCCGATCAACTGGACTTCCGATAACGCGAAAGTCGCGACTGTTGATGCAGCAGGCGTTGTGACCGGCGTTGGACCAGGCAAAGCTAAAATCACCGCGACGTCAGGCCCTGCAACTGCAACGACGACTATCACCGTCGTCAAAAACAACCTGCGCAGCCTCAGCGTCATGGCAGGCGCTAAAACCGCAAACACCGGAGACGTGATCCGCTTCACAGCCAAGAGAGATCCCAGCGGTGATTTCACAACGCGCTGGGCTGTCAGTGGCAACGGCGCGACAGTCGATTCGAACGGCGCATTCGTCGCCGACTTACCTGGCACTTACATCGTGACCGCGATGAGCGGAAACGTCTCATCGAGCGCGTCGATCGTAGTAACACCGCGTAACCTGGAACGTGAGATCGAAGTTATCGGACGTGCGCCCATGAAAGAATTTCAGGGCGCGGAACAGTGGATCATCGGCAACTATGCTTACTACTCGACGATCTCCGATCGGTTTCTGGTTTACGACATCTCCGATCCGGCGAATCCGAAACTTACCGACACAGTGAAAGTCGATGCGCGGCTCGTCAACGACATTTCCACGACCGCGGACGGCAAGATTCTCGTGATCTCGCGTGAAGGTGCGTCAAATCGCAAGAACGGGATCGCGTTCTACGACACGTCTGACCCGGCTCATCCCAAACTCATTTCGGAATACACGGCCACCGTGACGGGCGGTGTTCACAGCGCCTTCGTCGATAAACACTACGTTTACCTCACCGACGACGCGACCGGATCGATGCGCGTGATCGATTTCGTCGATGTGAAGAATCCGAAGGAAGTGGCGCGCTGGCAAACTGAAAACCCACTCGCCGGCCCAATCCAAACTAAAGAAGGCGAGCATATCGTTGGACGCTACGTACACGATCTACAGGTTAAAGACGGTTTGGCTTATCTCGCTTACTGGCACGATGGCCTGGTGATTCTCGACGTCGGCGCGGGTATCAAGGGCGGCAGTCCTGAGAATCCGAAGTTCGTGAGCCAGTATCGCTTTAATCACAACGAGCTCTACGGCAACGGTTGGTTGGCGGGAACACATTCTGTCTATCGTTACCGCAATTACGTGTTCATTGGTGACGAAGTCTTTCCTGCGATATTCGATATCAAATCGCCGAAACGAGTTCCAGTGCGCGGCGTGGTCCATGTGATTGATGTTGCCGATATCAACAACCCACGGAAGGTGGCAGAGTATCCAGTGCCTGAAGGCGGCGCGCACAACATGTGGGTGGAGAACGATCTGATGTATGTGGGTTACTACAGCGGCGGCGGGCGTGTGGTTGATGTGTCGGGCGAGCTGCGCGGTGATCTTTACCGGCAAGGTCGAGAGATAGCGCGCATATTTACCGGCGACCCCGATGGTTTCCGGCCGAACCTGCCGCTCACGTGGGGCGCGCAACCGCACAAGGGTCTGATCTACTTCAACGATATCAACTCGGGATTATGGATCGTGAAGCTCGGGGAGAAGATCGACAAAGGCTCCACCACCGCGCCCGGCCAGTAAATACATTAGACAGGATTGCAGGATTTATCATGATAATTCTGTAAATCCTGTAATCCTGTCTAAAACTACCTGAAGAAATCGATCCCTGCCGCCCCTTGCGCGACGTCCACCGTCGCCACCATTTTCATCCCCACAAGATCGATAATCTCAACCGTCCCCGGTTCCGCTCCGACTCCCTCCACCGTCACAAACGCATAACGATCGTCCGGCGACACAACCACCCCATGCAAGACTTTCCGCTTCGTCGGCAATCGCACCAACTCTCTTCCACTCTTTAAGTCGTAGATCGATACTGACTGGTCACGCTTATTAGTCGCTATCAACCGTGATCCATCATGCGTCACGTCAAGATTGTAAACACCCGATCGCGCCGGAATGCGTCGCACGAGTGCCCACGTATTCGCATTCACTTCGACAATCTCACTCGATCCATTGCACGCAACATAAATCGACGATCCATCAATCGACGGCTCAGCCCACGTCGGCGAACACGAATTATCTCCAGGCTTCGGCGGCTCAGAGCCGTGCCCGGTGTTCCCATGCATCGAGTGCATCTCAGGGCTCATGCGCGGGTGTGGTGGTCCAGTCACTCCTGCTTCCTTATTCTTTGTGACAATGAAGTGCCGCGAGACCTTTAACGTGCTGGTATCAATCTCGACCAGCATGTCGTCCATCATGCACGCCGAATACTGCTTCGTTCCCTGCGCATTCAAACGCGAACCGTGCGGCATCGTGCATGTTTGTATGCGCGCGACCTCGGTCATCGTCTGTGTCGACACTACCGAAACACTGGAGGGCGTCATGTCTCCATGCAGGTTGAAGTTCACCACGAAAAGAAAATTTCCATCGGGACTAACATCGAGCGTTGCCGGAAAGAGACCCAGCGACGCCTTTCCGACACGCGCATCGTTTTTCGTGGAGTACTTCCAAACGGATCCGAACGGGCGGCCATGAGCGAGCGTGACGTAATAAAACTGCCGGTCGGGCGAAAGAACAATCCCGTGTGGACCATCGATATCGACGGGCATGTCGCCAGTATCGATCTGGTGATCGACACGCGCGCCCGCTGGTCCAAAACGCACGAGGGCGATCTTATCCGCGCCTTCGGACAAAACGTAGACGAGATAGTCTTTATCCGGTTTAGCTTGCGATCGCACTGAAAGCGGGCTGAGCGCGATGAGAAGTAGAACCAGAACGACAGTTTTATAGCGCTCGATCTTCATCGCCTGAAGTCTACTACTGTTCTACCTTTTGTGGCGCGATTTGTGACCACGCGATGAGGTTGCAGGTCACGAAGCCAAAGGCATTCAGCAGCCCATGCGTCATTGCCATCCCTGGAATCGTGATAATCAACGTGTTAGTTGCGAGACTGTAAGCGTAAAGACACGCGAGCACCATTGCTGCGCAACTCGCGATAGCTCCGATCAACAGCAGCACCCGCCAGCCCGGTGGAGTGATCAACGGGCATGTCCAACCGACCGTGAGCACGGCCAGCATCAGCAAACCAACAGTCAGCAACAACGCACCTGCGAATCCGAGCCACGGTGAAAACGTAATTCCCGCGGCGACAAGTGGCATGGCCGCAACCAACGCCAGTACTACCACCGCAAAAACTCCGCGCGGATGATTGCGACGGGCGAGAATTCTGCCGTTCATTCCGGCAATGATCAGAGTTGCGAAACCCGCAAAGTGAAAGTGGATCACTGTTAGTAGGATGATCATCTCGCCATAGCCGAAAGGCTGAACGCCCAGACGGTAAATCACCAGCCACACTCCGGCCACCGGTAAGTACAACAAGCCCGCATCGATACTCAATTCCTCGATCGGATGAACCCGCCGTGAGGTAAATCTCGACAATCCGAGTAACGCGATCAGCAGGTTGAGAATGAGCCATGCTGATGAAAGTGCCGCGGAAAAGACACCTTTGTCGAAAAAGAAAGACGTGAGTGTGACCAGTGCGGCGACAGGTTGCGCAAAGACGATCAGCTTGTATAACGACGAGCTACTTTGATCGACGACTGAAAGTCCCAGCGGCACGATTATGAAGATCGCGAAGAGCACGACCTTGTGGATCATCTCAGCCAACTCGGAATCAGAGGTGGTCAGCAGCAGCGTGATTAGCCAAACGACCACACCTCCCGTGGCACTTCGTTTGGCGAATGATGAAAGCATGTTTGACAGGATTACAGGATTTACAGAATTTGCAGGATAGCGCGCTGCGGCCCTAGTGTACTTAATTGCGCTGCGACATTGTCAATTACGGTGCATGCAGCCTCACGTTCCATGGTCCATCGCTACGTCCTGTAAATCTTGAAAATCCTGTAATCCTGTCGAACAAACCTCACCAACAAGACCGGCAAAACGATAAGGAGCGGCATCACCATCACAAACCCAAAATGCTCCCAGAACCCAGTGCGATGGAATGATCCATTAACAATCGGCACTCCCAACGTCATCGCGTAATAGATCACGAGCGGGAACACCCACATCTTCCGCGAATTTCCCCGCTCCATCACCAAATACAACAACATCAAAAACCCAAAATAAACGAGGATCCCCTCGAGCCGGTGCAGTTGATTTCCGGTCAATCCATCAATCTCAAACGCGCGCCTCTGAATCTCCAACGCCACACAAATCCGCACCGCGTTTGCGATCACCGTCGCCACATAAGCCGTGACCATGCTCATTGGAAGCACGCGCCAGCTAACACTCTCGAATCGCTCTCGCCACAACCGCCGCAGCGCCAGCATCACGAACGCCGTGATCAGAAAATTCACGCCCGCACAGGGCACAGCGATCACGAACGTGTGATCGCTGCTCATGTAACCCGTGTACGACTCAAACGTAAAAGAGCGTCCACTCAACAACTCGACGATAAACGTGGTCGGAGCCAGTATCCACCGCAACTCATTCGCAGTTGCGGTGGAGTAATACTGCTTCAGTCCGAGGGCGCACAGTGCAACTATTGCGAGTTGTGCGCCCCAGATCATCCGGCGGCGATTCATACAAACCACCTTCTCCTCTTCAGGATCATGATCGTCGCCAGCAGAAGCGTACCAACTGCTAACCAGATCAGCTCCGGCTCACTACCGACTTCCGCACCGCCTCCAACCGCGAGGTCACTAACTCGCAACGGCAGCGGTAACGGTTGCTTCACGTCCTCCGCGTTGCCATTCGGATTAACGACAACTTCACGAACCGCGATGAACGACGTGTAGCGCGTCAGCAAGTTGTACTTCAGACCAAGCCCGGTGATCTCTTTGATGCTCTCTTCCGAAATGTCCGACGAGCCGTAATCCGACAACTCGGCAATTCGTGACCGCGCCCACAAGTAACGCAGCGCACTGTTACCTTCATCCGGCTGGCTACCTGCGACATCGAGACGGCTGACATACTCACCCTGACCGGTCTTGCCTGTCAGCTCGATCGTGCCGGCAACTGGCCCACGCCATTTACCAAAGAGAATGATCGGACGCTGTGCGAGCAAATCAGGGAAGCGCATCGGGTTAACGTCGTAACTGTCGAAGCCAATCGAACGAACCTGGATGTCAGTCAACACCGGCGTTTGAATGTATTCGCGAAACTTGTCGGCCACACCTTCAGCTTCAGCTTCTTCAGTGACGATAAACGGCTCGCCCATACCGGCCTTCGCTATGCCTTCAATGAGGTAACGATTCACCGACCCGCCGATACCGAACGCGAAGACATTGCAACGGTTCAGGTTTGCGCGAATGTGATCGAACACGCCCTGTTCACCGGAGACATATCCGTCAGTAACGAGGACGACGCTTCGCGAGATGCCGTCCTGTCGGGGCAGGCTCATCGCGTTTTGAATGGCGGCGAGCAACTCCGTTCCCCCACTGCCGCGCTGTTGCTCGAGTAAGCGAATCGCCTGTGCGGTGTTCTGCGGGTTCGCTTGCAGCGACTGCGGCGAGAGCACGGTCGAGTCGCCCGCAAATAAGACAACATTGAACAGGTCAGTCGGTTTCAATTTACCGATTAAGTCTCTGAGCAGGCGTTTCGAGGTGTTCAGCGGAAAGCCTTCCATCGAGCCCGAGACGTCAACAACGAAGATGTACTCGCGTGGCGGAATCGCTTCTGTCTCGACACGCTTCGGCGGCTGGGCCATGTAAAGAAAGAAGTTTTCACCCTGATCCTGGAACAGCAGCAAACCGGACGCGATCTGATCTCCGGCGAGACGATAGCGCACGACGAAGTCGCGATTGCCCTGGAATGGATCCGAGTCGTCGAGTGTTAACTGCGCAACGCCCTGGCTCTGCCACTGCGGCATGATCTGGTGCGACGGGCACGTCAGATCGTAAACCGGCACACCAGCGGCGATGCGAGTTGAAATGTGAAGCGCACTCTGCGGCTTCTCGCCCTGATGTTGATAAGGAGTTTCGACAAAGCCGTTGTCCTTCTTCTTTCCCTCCTGCGGCGAGGTGTAGCGTGGTCCAACAACTGTTGGAAACACGACTTCGTAAATGTTTTCAGTCGGAATAAGGAGCTCGGTGTAACGCAGCTCGATCTCAACCTGTTCCTGCGGCATGACGTTGGCCAAACTCATCGAGAAGACATTCGGCCGTTCCTGTTCGAGTAGCGACGCACTCTTCCCTTCTTCTTTGGCCTGCTCGAAATCTTTCTTTGCCTGTTCGCGTTCTTTGATCTTCGCGACGATGATCTCGTTTCCGATTTGCATGCGCATCGAGTAGACAGCCGCGCGCGTCGATGCGGGGAAAACGTAAGAAGCGTTAATCGGCCGTGAGCCTTCGTTACGATAAATCTGCCTGACTTTTACGTCGGCAATAACACCTGAAACTGAAATGTCTACGCGTGTATCTTTGAGCGGCAGGTGATCGACACTCGGATCTCCCTGGACCACGAAATACGGCGCGAGCGTTTTGTCTTCCGGGGTTTGTGCCCGGCCACAAGTGAAAGCGACCGCAACCGCGATCAAAGCAACAAACAGATTTCTGAAATGGACTTGCATGGGTTCCTCTTTGCCTTTAGGGCGACTCAAACTTGGGCCTCATTGGCCCCTGCTTAAAACGCGCAAATCCTAAGGCGCAGAGGGCTTTGAACTAACGATACAGACCACAGGCCGGCACCGTACCGCCCACAGCGTGCAGGTAAACTAGCCACAAAGGGAGATCACAAAAGGCACAAAACGGATCACAAAAAGCGCAAAAGTCTTATTCAGTTTCAGAAGCGGTCTAAGTCCGTTTTTGTGCCTTTTATGGTCTATTTTGTGCCTTTTGTGATCCACTTAAGGCGAGGCCTTTGGCGACGGTGGTGAGCTCTTCGCCGCTGCGCAGTTTGTCTGCGCCGAAGGTGCGAGAGAAGAAGCGTCGGACGACGGGCACGAAGGATGAGCCGCCGGTGAGGAAGATGCTGTCGATGTCAGCGGGTTTCACGCCACACTGGTCCAACAGCGAGCGAACGCACGCGGCGATGTTCTGAATGTCGTCCTGAATCCACGACTCAAACTGCCAGCGCTCCAGTGAGTCTTTCAAGAGCACCGTTGATTGCGTGAACAAGAAGCTTCCCAGCTCCTTTGCGGTGAGCTCGACTTTGGTTTGCTCCACCGCGCGATAAAGCGCGTAGCCGAGGTTCTCCGCGATGATCTGCACGAGCGCTGCAACCTTCTCAGGCTCGGTCGCCTGGTTCTTCACTTCACGCAACACGGCCATCGTCTTCGGTTCTTTCAACAGAAACATGTGGTGCCAGCTCGATAGCTGTGAATACACCCAAACAGGTACCGGCAGTTGTTTGCCTAACGAAATGTAGTGCGAGCCGAGTCCCAGTTTTGGCGCCACGAGTCTCATCATGATGCGACTGTCGAACGTGTCGCCTGCGATCGCAACGCCCGACGTGCCAAGCACCGGATTGCGACCCGCTTTCTTTCTTCCTGGACCAAGA
>DASTTS010000490.1:0-7067 GCA_035760085.1 Pyrinomonadaceae bacterium | reverse complement strand
GTGCTCGTGCGTGGCGAGTCAGGCACCGGCAAGGAGTTGGTCGCGCGTGAGCTGCACGAACGTAACAGCGTACGCCGCAACGCAAACTTCGTGGCAGTTAACTGCGCCGCACTGCCTTCCGAGCTAATCGAATCAGAATTGTTTGGGCACGAAAAAGGCGCGTTTACAGGCGCTGCGGCGCGACGGGAAGGGAAGTTTGAACAGGCTGATTCCGGCACGTTGTTCCTCGACGAGATCGGCGACATGAGCTCGAACGTGCAGGCAAAACTGCTGCGCGCGTTAGAAGAAAGACGCATCGAACGCCTCGGCGCAAACGAGTCGATTCCGGTTGATGTGCGCATCGTGAGTGCGACTCATAGACCACTCGAACAGGAGATCACAAACGGCAACTTCCGCGCGGATCTCTTCTATCGCTTGCGTGTTGTTACCGTAGAAATCGCACCGCTACGCGAGCGCCGCGAAGACATTCCGTTGTTGGCCGAAACCTTCATGCGTCTCGCCGCTGAGCGCTACGAATTACCGCAGCGTTCACTCAGCCAGGGCGCTTTACGACGCCTGATGGAATACAACTGGCCGGGCAATGTACGTGAGTTGAAGAACACGATCGATCGCGCCGTGATCATGGCGGACGGCGACGAGGTCGCGCCGAAAGATCTGCCCGACGAAATCACTGCGGGTATTTCGAAGGACGGCATTGTCGAAGGCACTGACGCCGAAGCCGACGGTTTGCGAGTGCCGTTTACGGCGGATTTTCGCGAAGACCGGCGGGAGTTTGAGCGCCGTTACATCAGCCGCTGTCTCGAGTACACTCAGGGAAACGTCACGCGGGCGGCTGAGATTCTGGATATGCACCGGCAGTCGCTGCAACATAAACTAAGACAGCTCGGGCTCGGTCGTCGCTATGTCTCAGTGACTGGCGACACGCAAGATAATCCCGACAGTTGACGGGTTTTTATGAAGGCTAGAGTCGACGCAATCATTCAACGTGAACAGGCTGAGTACCTGGACCAACTTCTCACTCAGAGCGATCCGTTGCTCGCGGAGATGGAGGCATACGCAGCGAAGCATCGCGTGCCGATTGCCGATCGCGAGGTGGCTCGATTCGTTGAGATCACCGCGCGCGCGTCTGGCGCTCGCAAGGCGCTGGAGATCGGCATGGCGATCGGATACACGGTGGTCCATCTCGCGCGCGGCATGGGTGAGAGCGGTGTCGTGGTGACGATTGAGCCGAGTGACGACATGATTCAAGCGGCGACTGGTTATCTGAAACGCGCCGGTGTGTTGGAGCGTGTCGAGATCGAACGAGGCAAAGCGTTGGAAGTGATGCCGCATCTCGAGGAGACTTTCGATCTGTTGTTCATCGATGCGTTGAAAGAAGAATACTCACAATATCTCGATCTCGGATTGCAGCGACTGCGGAGTGGTGGCGTCGTGATCGTCGACAATCTGCTGTGGGGCGGACGAGTCGCGACGGGCGATACCGAGAGCTCAACAGTGGCGCTACGTGAATTCAATCCATACTTCATCAACCATCCTCAGTTGCTTGCCGAAGTCTTACCTGTTGGCGACGGACTCGGCTACGCAGTCAAAATCTAGCCCCGGTACGAATAAAAATCATTATGTGCTTTTTGTGCCTTTTTGTGGCAAACTTCCATTCGTCTCTTCTTGCGAGTTTCCTCTTTAACTCGCGCTGAACACAATGTGAGTGGTATTTGAGTCGGAGGTGCCCCGATGAGTAGTGGCAAGTTTAGGCAAATTGTTGGACTCGTCTTGCTGGCGTCGCTAGCCTTCTCGACCTATTCATGCACTGTCGCTTCCAGCGACGAAGAGTTCTTCGGCACAACTACTCCTCCCACACGCAACATCTTTCGCTATGTCACCGGTGACGAGCCAGCATCACTTGATCCCGCTATCAGTAACGGCCAACCCGAAGCACGAATCTACATGGCCCTGTACGAAGGTCTCGTTGAATACAATCCAAAGACTCTCGCACCCGAACCGGCCTTAGCAGAACGCTGGCACATCAACAACGATTCGTCGGAGTTTACTTTCCACCTGCGCACGACCGGTCGCTGGTCCAACGGCGATCCAATCGATGCAAACGACTTCGTCTACAGCTTCCGTCGTGCCCTTAATAAAAAGACAGCTTCACGTAACGCTTATCTGGCTTCATATCTGAAGTACGCGAAGGCCTACAACGAGCAGCAGGTCTTCGTTCGTGATCCGCAAACCGGCCAGTTTCTTTTAGCGAGAGATTTTCAGGAGAATCCGCCGGCTGAAGCGATTGGCAACAGCCCGATAGATCCGGCAAAGAGCGAATATCTTCCCGATCCAAATGAGACGACTCCCGATCCGGATACGGCATTTCATCATCTGATGCATTCACCGTTGCGCTTGACGCTGCCTGGCGATGAGAAGTCGCGCTCCAAGATGATTGCCGCAGATCCGAAGCTTAAGGCCGCCGTCGCCGGCAAAGAATTCGTTCAGGTGGTGGGAGAAGATATCGGGGTTGAAGCGGTAGATAAGTACACGGTGCGGCTCAACCTGATGCAACAGGCGCCATTCTTTCTTGGACTACTCGCGCACCAGGTCTTCCGGCTCCAGCCGCGCAAAGCGGTGGAGCAGTGGGGCGACCAGTGGACACAGCCGGAGCACATCGTCACGTGTGGTCCATTCAAGATGAAGACGTGGGTGCCTTACGACAAGCTCGTGCTCGAACGCGATCCGATGTATTGGGACGCGCAGAACGTCAAACTCGAAGAACTCCACTTCTATCCGATTCTCGACAACGCCACCGTGATGAATCTCTACAAGGTGGGCGAGCTTGATGCGGTCTATAACCGGGCCGTGCCGACTCCGTGGCTTCATGTCATAAGGCATAAGAAAGACTACATGGACAAGGCTGAGGCCGCACTCGATTACCTGATCATGAACACCACCAAACCTCCGCTCGATAATCCGAAGGTTAGAAAGGCGTTCAATCTCTCGATCGATAAGGAGGCGTACGCAAACTGGCGCCAGATCATTAAACCGCTCACCACCTTCATGCCGGAGGGGATGTTTCCCGGTTACCCACAACCCAAAGGTCCGGCCTTCAATCCAGCGGAAGCGCGCAGACTACTCGGCGAAGCAGGTTATCCCGTAATACAAAAC
Source organism: Pyrinomonadaceae bacterium (assembly GCA_035760085.1). Taxonomy (GTDB): domain Bacteria; phylum Acidobacteriota; class Blastocatellia; order Pyrinomonadales; family Pyrinomonadaceae; genus PSRF01. The sequence continues at coordinate 3,914 of DASTTS010000490.1, read as the reverse complement.
TCGGATGGCACGTATTCATGCCCGAAGTTTCCAGTGGACCAGGTGGAGTTTATTTACAACAGCCAATCAGCCAACAAATCAGTGGCCGAATGGATGCAGGCGCAGTGGAAACAGAACCTCGGTATCACTGTCGCGCTGCGAAACATGGAGTGGAAAACTTTTCTCGATACGCGTGCCAACCTTGAATACAAAGGATTCGCCCGGGGCGCCTATGGCGCGGATTACATGGATCCATTCACGTTCCTGACGGTCTTTTACACCGCGGAGGAGAGCGGCACGGGCTGGCTCGATCCGAAATACATCGCGATGCTGGATGAAGCCAATCGCACTCTCGATCAAAAAACGCGTTATGAATTGCTCGCCAAAGCGGAAGCTTACATGCTCGACAATCAGCCAGTCATTCCGCTCGACACACCGTCAGTGAACTGGCTGAAGAAACCTTACGTGAAAGGCATGTATCCGAATCCAGCCTCTTTGTTCGCGTGGAAATATGTTTACATCGAACGCGACCGGGCCAAATGGGACTACGGCACGCCGAGTTTGACCGCCGAGTAGCGATCAGCGCGGAAGTGTGATTAACGAATGTTTCGGTTCATTGTCAGACGACTGCTGGTAACGATCCCCACGATCCTAGTCGTGATCTCGATCACGTGGGTCTTGATCAAACTCGCCCCCGGAAACTTCTATTCGGGTGAGAAACCGCTGCCTGCCGCCATCGAAAAAAGTATTCGCGAGAAGTACGGCCTCGATAAACCCTGGTACCACCAATACGGCAAGACGATGTGGGGTATCGTTGGACATCTCGACTTCGGGACGTCGCTGCGGTTTCAGGGACAGTCGGTAAATACAATCATCAAACGCTCGTTGCCGGTGTCCGCCACAGTTGGAATTCTTGCTTACCTGCTGGCGTTAATTGTCGGTATCACCGTCGGCTCGATTGCGGCCCTCAAACAAAATTCGAAGTGGGACTATGGATCGATGGCGCTCGCGATGCTCGGTATCTCAGTGCCGAATTTTGTTCTTGGTCCAATCCTGATATTGATCTTTTCTCTTGGTCTCTACTGGCTGCCGCCGTCGCGTTGGGGCGGCTTTCCGAGTCGAAGTTTGATCCTTCCGGTAATAACTCTGTCTGCCATCTACATGGCTTACATCGCGAGACTAACGCGGGCGGGAATGCTCGAAGTGCTGCGTTCAGACTACATCCGCACTGCGCGTGCGAAAGGATTGAGCGAGCGTGATGTGTTGATCCGTCATGCGTTGCGCGGCGGTTTGATGCCGGTGATCTCGTATACCGGTCCGGCACTCGCATTTCTGTTAACGGGCACAGTAGTGATCGAGCGCATCTTTGCGTTGCCGGGATTAGGAAACTACTTCATTCAGGCGTCGCTCAACCGCGACGAGCCTTTGATCATCGGCATCGTTGCGTTCATTGCGATGACACTGTTGTTTATGAATCTGCTGGTTGATATCGCGTACGCGTTTCTCGACCCGCGCGTGCGGTATCAGTAGGTTGCAATGGCCACTGAAAAGAAACCAGAACCAGACGATCTGATCCATATCGGGCCGGAGATGGCTGTTGCCGAAGCCGATCTGAGGTCCGAGGAGACAGGCGCGTTTATACACGGCACGTCGCTGTGGCGCGATGCGTGGCGTCGCCTGCTCAAGAACAAGCTCGCTGTTTTTGGTCTCGTGGTCGTAGTTATCGTCACCATTTCCTCGATCGTCGGACCGACGTTGATTCAGCGCATCTTTGGTTTTACTCCTGACTACATTCCCTCGCACGATCCGGCGTTGACGAAATCGTTTCCGCCATTCACGGGTCCCAACAACGAATTCTCGTGGGCGCATCCGTTTGGAACTGATAACGCCGGGCGCGATCAACTGGCGCGTGTATTACAGGGCGGACAGATCTCGCTCTTCGTTGGCATTCTTTCCACGCTCGTGTCGTTAGTGATCGGCGTCAGTTATGGGGCGATTGCGGGTTATGTGGGCGGGCGCGTTGATAACGTAATGATGCGTATCGTCGACGTACTCTATTCACTTCCATACGTGATCATTGTGATCGTGCTGCTCTCGATGTTTCGCAGCCAGACGCCGCGCGGTCAGTTGATCCTGCTCTTCATTGCGATCGGCTCAGTGTCGTGGCTGACGATGGCGCGAATCGTTCGCGGGCAGGTGCTGTCGTTGAAGAACCAGGAGTTTGTACTGGCGGCCCGTGCGACAGGCGTTTCAAACTCGCGCATCATCTTTCGACATCTGGTACCGAATACGTTGGGTCCGGTGATCGTTTACACGACCTTGACGATTCCGCAGATCATGTTGACGGAGGCGTTTCTCTCGTTTCTCGGGTTTGGTGTGCAGGCGCCGCTGGCGTCGTGGGGCAGTCTCGCGGCGGATGGGATTCAGAACATCGCCATTTTTCCGTGGCAGTTGATCTTTCCGGGTGTGACGATGGCGTTGACGCTCTTCTCGTTGAACTTCCTCGGCGACGGCTTGCGCGACGCGCTCGATCCGCAGATGAGGACGGTATAGTTGCAATCCTGTAAAACGATTCTCTTATGACCAGTGCTGACGGCAATCTTCTCGAAGTAAAAAATCTCCGCACGTACTTCGAAACGGACGACGGAATCGTCAAAGCCGTCGACGACATCACTTTCCATCTTAAGCGGGGTGAGACGCTCGGCATCGTTGGCGAATCGGGCTCAGGCAAATCAGTCACGAATCTCTCGATCATCCGTCTCATTCCGAGTCCACCGGGAAAGATCGTCTCCGGTCAGATAGTCTTCAACGGCAGCGATCTGCTCCTCCTCTCCAACGACGCCATTCGCAAGATCAGGGGCCGCCGCATCGCGATGATCTTTCAGGACCCGATGACGTCACTCAACCCGTTTATGAAGATCTCCAAACAACTGATGGAGATGACTCAGCTACACCTGGGCCACACCAAAGCACAAGCGCGCGATCACGCGATTCGCATGTTGGAGACTGTCGGCATTCCCGATGCACGCGAGCGAGCCGACAGCTACCCGCACGAGTTTTCCGGCGGCATGCGCCAGCGTGTGATGATCGCGATGGCACTCTCGTGCGAACCGGAATTGCTGATCGCCGACGAGCCCACCACTGCGCTCGACGTCACGATCCAGGCGCAGATTCTCGAGTTGATAAAGAACCTCAAACGCGAAACCGGCACCAGCGTGATTCTCATCACTCACGATCTCGGCGTCGTCGCAGGCATGACCGATCACGTGATCGTGATGTACGCAGGAAAGATCTTCGAGCAGGCGCCAACGAAAGAGTTGTTTGCTGTTCCGGGCAATCCGTACACCAAAGGGTTGCTTCGCTCAGTACCCGATCCAACAGCCGAACAGGGCAAGCTCTACCAGATTCCGGGACTACCGCCCGACGTCGCACACTTGAAACCAGGCTGTCCTTTTGCGCAGCGTTGCGACTACACGCAGGACATCTGCCGTCGTGAGTTTCCACCGTTTGTGCAGCTCAACGCCGATCACTATTCACTTTGTCATTTCGCGCGCGAAGTCTACAGCGAATCGGGCGGTACACCAGTATGAGCGCTAACAACTCAATACTGCTTTCAATCAGAGATCTCAAAGTACATTTCGATCTCGGCGGTGGTGGACCACTCGACAAATTGTTTGGCACGAATCCAGAGAAACGCGTAGTGAAAGCCGTTGACGGCGTCTCACTCGACATCTACGAACAGGAGACTCTCGGTCTCGTCGGCGAATCAGGTTGCGGTAAGTCGACCCTGGGTCGCGCGATACTTCGTCTCATTGAGCCGACCGGGGGCCAGGTCTTCTACCGCGATCGTGATCTCGCCCACCTCTCGCAAAGTCAACTCCGCGAACAGCGTCGTCACCTGCAAATAATCTTCCAGGATCCATACGCGTCTTTGA
>DASTTS010000489.1:0-4006 GCA_035760085.1 Pyrinomonadaceae bacterium | reverse complement strand
GAATCTACTGGCCCAATTTGAAATTCCCCTTCCTTTTGGTAAAGTACGGCGTTATTCGCAATAAAATTTGAGCGGCTCCCGAGATTTGTGCCACAGATCTTCCATCACAGCACCAACGCGCTGGCGAAAATCACGATTTATGGCGCTGTTTTCATAATCGTTGCTCTGCTGTGGGTCGCTGTTGAACTGAATCGTTCCGGCTGGAACACCGGTCAGTGGGTCGAACGCCAACAACCCGTTCAATTCAGTCATAAACATCACGTCGGCGACGACGGCATCGATTGCCGTTACTGTCACACCTCCGTCGAAACGTCCGCGTCCGCGGGTCTGCCTTCGACCACGACGTGCATGAATTGTCACAAACAGATCTGGGCCGACAGTCCTTATCTCGAACCGGTGCGTGCGAGTTTTCGCACCGGCAAGCCGATCGAGTGGATCCGCGTGCACGATCTGCCGGATTACGCATATTTCAATCACAGTATTCACGTGAAAAAAGGCGTCGGTTGCTCGACGTGTCACGGGCGCATAGACGAGATGCCGATTCTTTACCAGGCTCGATCACTTCAGATGGAGTGGTGTTTGGAGTGTCACCGCGCGCCGGAAAGATTTGTGCGGCCGGTTGAAAAAATTTACGACATGGAATGGCGGCAGGAAAACAAGACTAAAGAAGAAATCGCCGAAGGATTTGGTCTGAAAGCCAGATACAAAATTCAGGGCCGCCGGGTGCTGGAAAGCTGTTCTACTTGTCATCGTTAGGGTTTGTTGAATGAGCGATAGCGACCGTCACATAAACTTCAAGCTTATGCGCGACCACATCCTCTCTTTGCAGGATGCGGAAGGCCCGCGCAATGGCAAGAAATACTGGCGCAGTCTTGAAGAATTGGCTGACACCGAGGTGTTTCGTGAGTTTGTGGCGCGTGAGTTTCCGCAACAGGCGGAAGAGTGGAACGATCCGATTGAGCGTCGCACATTCATCAAGCTGATGGGCGCTTCGCTCGCACTCGCCGGGCTGAGTGGATGCGTTTTCCAACCGCCCGAGAAGATCGTTCCCAACGTCAAACAACCGGAAGAATACGTTCCCGGCAAAGCGCTTTTCTATGCGACGGCAGTGCCGTTGTTTGGGGCTGCGACGCCGGTGATCGTACGCAGCAACGAGGGCCGGCCCACAAAGATCGAAGGCAATCCGGAACATCCGACCAACAAACCGGCCGAATCACCTTCTGAAAATCCGGTCTGGAACCCGCGTGGATCGAGTGCGACTGACATCTTCACGCAGGCATCGTTATTGGATCTTTACGATCCGAATCGTTCCCAAAACATTTCTTATCGCGAAGACATTCGCACGTGGACCGCGTTTGTCGGCGAAATGCGCACAGCGCTCGATGAGCAAAAGGCGAATGGGGGCAGAGGCATTCGTTTTCTGACAGAAACGATCATCTCGCCGTCACTCGGCCAGCAGATGAAAGACTTGCTTACCGCGCTGCCGCAGGCGAAGTGGCATCAATGGCAGCCTGCCAATAACGACAATTCCAATGCGGGCGCGGTGCTGGCTTTCGGTCAGCCGGTAAACACGACTTATCGATTCGATCTCGCCCAACGAGTTCTGTCGCTTGATTGCGATTTTCTGTCACCAACGTTCCCTGGTTATGTGCGTTACTCACGCGAATTCATCTCGCGGCGGCAAGTGACGGAAAAGAATAAGGAGATGAACCGGCTTTACGTGGTTGAAACGACGCCGTCGAACACCGGCGCGATGGGCGACCACACGTGGGAAGTTAAACCGAGTGAATTTGAGGCAATCGCGCGATCGATTGGGGCCGCGGCGATGGGGCAATCAACATCGAGCAATTTGCCGTGGATCGGTCCGCTTGTTAACGACCTGCAACAACATCGAGGCGCGAGCATCGTCGTCGCCGGCGAAAATCAGCCGCCGATCATTCACGCATTGGCCCATGCGATGAACAACGCCCTCGGGAACGTCGGCAAGACCGTTTTCTACACAGATCCGATCGAAGTTAATCCGGTCGATCAGCGAAAGTCGTTGGAGGAACTCCTCAAAGACCTCGATGCCGGATACGTCGACTTGCTGGTAATCATCGGCGGCAATCCGGTTCACAATACTCCGGTCGATCTAAAGCTCAGTCCCGAGCGACTGAATAAAGTCACGAAGCTGCGCGTTCATCTCAGCCCATACAGAGATGAGACCTCCGCATGGTGTCACTGGCATGTGCAGGCCGCGCACTACCTCGAATCGTGGGGCGACACGCGTTCTTACGACGGCACGGTCACGATCATGCAGCCGTTGATCGAGCCGCTTTACGAAGGGAAATCCGCGCACGAGCTGCTTGCAGTGTTTTCTGAGAACTACGATCGCAAGCCGTATGAGATCGTGAAGAGTTACTGGCAATCGCAGCGCGGAGCAGGTGGGAGCCAAACACAAACGGCAGCAAATCAAAACACGCAGCAAACACCAGCGCCCGCAGCTTCACCGGCACCGTCACCAGCACAGTCAGCGGATTTCGAAACCTGGTGGCGCAAATCAGTTCACGACGGCTTCATAGAAAATTCCGCGTTTCAACCAAAAACCGTCTCGTTGAATTCCGGTTGGGCAAACCAGCAAACTCAACCTGCGTCGCAACCTGCCGCAGGCACTTTTGAGCTCGTCTTCCGCACCGATCCGTCGCTCTACGACGGTCGCTTCGCGAACAACGGGTGGTTACAGGAACTGCCGAGACCGCTGACGAAAGTCACGTGGGACAACGTCGCGATCGTTAGTCCAAACACCGCACAACAAATTGTTGGCGACAGGACCAATCGCGGTGCCGTGAAAGGTCGCGAGCATTACGTGCCGCTTGTTGATATTACCAACCAGCAAGGCGCGACAGTTCGCGCTCCGCTCTGGATCATGCCGGGGCAGCCGGATGGAGTCGTGACGGTCCATCTCGGTTACGGTCGTCCTGGTCCGGGCAGTTACAGCAGCACGACGGGCGATGTGGTTGGCTTTGATGCTTATACGATCCGCTCGGCTTTCGAACCGTGGTACACGAGCGGCGTGCGCGTAACAAACACCGGACTCGAATACCAGATCGCAACCACGCAACTTCACTTCAATCTCGAGGATCCGCGCTTCAGCACCGAAGAGCGCGACGTCGTTCGCTCGCAAACGCTCGATCATTTTCTGCACGGCGAAAAACACGAAGAGCACGAGCATCCCACGCTTTATCCCGAATACGACTACAAGAACCAGGACGAAAACACGCCGAACTACGCGTGGGGCATGGCGATCGATCTGAACAACTGCATCGGCTGCAACGCGTGCACCATCGCCTGCCAGTCGGAGAACAACATTCCCGTCGTCGGCAAACCCGAGGTCGTGCGCAGTCGCGAGATGCACTGGATTCGCGTCGATACTTACTTCCAGGGCTTCGACCCGAATCATCCGGAAGGTATCAACTTCATGCCCGTGCCGTGTATGCACTGCGAGAACGCGCCGTGCGAACCGGTTTGCCCGGTCCACGCCACCGTGCACAGTGCCGAAGGCCTGAACGACATGGTTTACAACCGCTGTGTCGGCACGAAGTATTGTTCGAACAACTGCCCGTACAAGGTGCGACGCTTCAATTTCTTCCTTTACCAGGACTGGAACACGCCGACGTATCAACTTATGCGCAATCCGGACGTTTCCGTGCGAAGCCGCGGCGTGATGGAGAAGTGCACTTACTGCGTGCAGCGCATTCAGAACGCGAAGATCCAGTCGGAGTTGGAAGATCGAAAAGTGAACGACGGCGAGATCGTGACGGCGTGCCAGGCAGTTTGTCCGACCGAGGCGATCGTGTTCGGAGACGTGAATGATCCGAACAGCCGCGTGTCGAAGTTGAAACAGAACGAGCGTAATTATTCGCTACTCGGAGAATTGAATACGCGACCGAGAACGACGTATTTGGGCCAGTTAAAGAACCCGAATACGGAGATTAAATCTTAGCCGCGGATGCACGCAAATAAACGC
>DASTTS010000488.1:0-6377 GCA_035760085.1 Pyrinomonadaceae bacterium | reverse complement strand
CTGCCATTAACCGCGGATTACGCGGACCAACAATCCGATTTGAAGATCCGTATCCGCGGTTAATAAGTCTGGTCGCGAAGCCTCTTTGTACGGTTGTTGTCGACCATCGTCGGACCACCGGATGGATTGAAGATGTAACTATCGCGTGCACGAACTGCGAGATTCGGCTGGCGCGCGCGCACTTTGATCTGGCGTCGCTGGCCGATCTGTGGTGGACGTTTCGGATAGTAGCCGATGCTGTACTGGCGTCTCAGCTCTTCAGCAACGTTCGCAAACGCAGATGACATGTTGTCCAGTGAGTCAGCGCGGTACTCGCGCCCGCCCGTATTGTTTGCCAGCTCGTACAGGTACCGGCTGGCGAGCTCGTATTCATCGTTATTCCTGTTGCGACGCTGCTGGTTACCACCGCCGCCGCCACCACCGCCGCCGCTTCTGCGTCCACCTTGGCGCCGGCCGCCGCCGAAGATGCCACCAAGAATCTGTCCCCAAACATCCGTCGGACGTCCGTTGCCGGCGCTCCTATCTTCCGACGTGTCGTACTGCACCGGATAGATCAGCGCATCGAGCTCCTGCGCGTCCAGGATGTTGCTCTCGAAGTTTGCGTGACGGCTCGTCGTATCGACACCGTCAGTAAAGAGCACAATCGCTTTCCTGCCTTGCACGCGGCTCAATTGCTGATTGATCACCATGTCGACCGCGTCGTAAAGGCGCGTGCCGTCGTCCGTGTTGGCGCGCAGGATGGCACGTTCGAGCCGGTTGCGATCGGTAGTGAACTCGCTGAGTACCTTGATGTCGTCGTTGAATGAGACGACCATCACTTTATCGTCGCGGCGAAGCTGGTTGACGAAGCTGATGGCTGCGTCCTGAATGTCTTCGAGCCGGAATTCAGTGGACGGGCTCGTGTCGAGCATCAACACAACCGAGAATGGTTTGTCGACTGACTGGAAGAACGCGACCTCCTGCTCGACTCCGTCTTCCCAAATGCGAAACTCTTCCTTCTGTAAGTTTGGGACGTAGCGGCCGTCGCGATCCATCACGCTCACGGGAATCGTGACGAGCGTCGTGCTGACGCGAATGACGTCGCCTGCATCGACTTCTTCCGGTCCGCCGGGTGTTGGATCTGTTTGCGTCTCGGGTTGGCGATTGTTCGGATAGTTCGCGCCACCGAGCACGGGCGGCCTCGTTGGTGCAGAGGACGCCGGCGTTGACGGCTGAATGGTTGTTGAATCGCCGACGCGTCGCGGGCGTCCTTGTCCAAAGCCAATAGTAAACGACGCAGAAAGAAGGGAGAGGAGCGATAGGGGAACTAAAAACTTTCTCATATAAACAGGCTCCAGCTAGTGTCCGGCTGCTCCGAACGCACTTTGATGCGGTCGGGCAACAATGGATGCTCGCGGTCCTTGCGATGATGCAGGGAAGAGAAAACCGGGGGGTTGAGAAAGAATAGCGCTTTAAGGCGACGCAGGGCAAGACTAAAGATTTAGACAGGATCTACAAGATTTCTCAGGATGCACATGATTATCCTGAAAAATCCTGTAAATCCTGTCTAATCCTCCGATGTATTGCTAACTGCTGTCGACAGCGCGTTCCAGATAAACGGCAGCGTTGCCCACGCCTGGCCGCGGTGCTGGGGTCTGAAACCGAACAGAACAATTCGTCCCTTCCCGACACCAACCTCGGCAAGCGCTATCTGCCCGCGCAACTTGTCCTCGCCCAGCAACCAGCCACTCATCAACACATTCTCCTTCGCGTAGCGCGCAATCACGCGCACATTTGCGTCAGCCGCTGCTGAGAACGCCGAGCTGTTGATGAAGTATGCGGGCAGGGTCTCCGGCAGCATCGACCCGATTGGATGTTTGCTATCAACATCCAGCGCCACGATCGATCCCGGGCAATAAAACTCCGATGACCTGACACCTTCAAGCGTGTTCTTCAACGGCAGCTTGAACTCCTTAAGCGCGAGGTCACACGCGTTATCAAAACAGATCAGCATGCCGCCATTGTTCACAAACTCTTTCAGGTTTTTGACTCCGGCTTCGGTGATGCCACCTGTGTATTCCTGGGGCAGCGTTCCTGCGGCGTTACCATTGACGATCTGTGTAGCGGCTTGCGACGTAAGAATTAGCGCATCGTATTTCGAGCTCAGCCCGCCCTGCCGCATGTCCGCATCGCGAACCGAGGTGTAAGGAACATTGAACGTGTCGAAGATGTAACGCGTCCAACCTTCGTCCATATTGCTCGTCGCGCCTTTGTAAATCCCAACGCGCACCGGCTGCTTCAACGGATTCTTGATCGGCGACTCGTCTCCCTTTTTCAACGTGAGCGCCAGATCCGCTCTGACTTCGTTCGCATCTTTGAGCAAGGTCAACTTGCGCTCGCTCGCAGTTTCTCTGATCGCGACGACAGCCGGCGCGTCGATTCCCATTTGCAACGGCAGCGTCCAACCAGCCACGTCATACGGACGCTCAGCCTCGCCCTGGCCCGTCAACCTGTTTGGATAGATTTGTGGCTCAAAGAGAGTGGTGATGTTGTAGCGCTGCGGCTGCGAAAGGAACACGATGTAACTGCCCAGCGGAACTTCGTGCATCGCAGTCAAGGGGCCTGCAACTTTGTACGTGCCGAGTTTCTCGGTTGCCGGATTCGTGCGTTGCAAAAATTGATGACTCATCACGACGTGCAGCTCTCGATCGAGCCTGTAAACTTCAACACCCTGATCGATCAAACTGCCCACCAGCTTCGCGACTGCTTCGTCCCGTGCTTGTCCAGCCGGAATCAAATACGCGATTGTCTCGCCCTTATTCAGCGGCAACTCGAGGTTCTTGCGGTTTAGCTCGTGGAAGTTGCGCAGGTACTCGACGCGAAACTTCGCCGCCATCTCGAGAATCGAACGCGCCGCGATCATCTCCATAGACATGATGTCGCGTGGACGCCATTCACCAGCGGGCCACGGGTCGGGAAAGTTCGTGCTTGATTCAGTGGCGTTACGCATACCGCGGGTGCTTGATCGTGCGAGTTGTTCCCCGGTGACTGTGGACGGCGACATCAAGCGCGCACTCGCCGCCTCGGAGAGGATTCCGATCGAGTTGTGAAAGTAGGGCGCGGTGCGGAAGCCGCCGTGCCACCACGTGTCGTAAAGTGCGTTCGTCAGCACGCCTTTGAAACCTGCGGCTTGGAGATCGGCGGCGACTTTGTGGCCGATCAATCCGACTTGCCGGAGTAACAACGGCGAGATATTCGGATTCGGTGGATCGTAAAACGGCGGAATGAAAAATCGCGATCCGTTCGATCCCTGCTGGTGCACGTCGTAAACAATTTGGGGAAACCAGTCGTGCCAGAAGAGACGCGTGATCTGTTGCGTCTCTTTCAGATTGAGCATGAACCAGTCGCGATTGTCGTCGTGACCGGCGTAGTGATGATAGAGCTCGGGTGGCTCGCGTCCTTCGTAGGGGGTGCCGAGCGTTTTGCGATACCAGTTTGCGACGATGTCGATCCCATCGGGATTTGGTGACGGAATCAGCATCAGGATTGTGTTTTGCAGAATCTCGCGCGTGCCTGCGTCCTGTGCGCTCGCGAGCTCGTACGCGAGCTGCATTGACATCTGCGACGCGACGATCTCGGTTGAATGAATCGAGCATGAGATCGCTACTACGACTTTGCCGTTGGCGAGTAGGCGATCGCGCTCGAGGTTGTTAGTGATCTTGCGCGGGTCGGCGAGCTGCTGCTGGATCTCTTTGTATTTTGGGAGAGCCAGTATATTCTCACGCGCGCTAATAAAGGCCACGATCAGCGGTCGTTTCAGAGTCGATTGGCCCAGCGGCTGCACGAGGACGCGATCAGATGCGCGGTCGAGTCGTTCGAAGTAGTCTGTGATTTGCGACCAGCCCGCGATGGTGCGCTCGTCGCCAGGCGTGAAGCCGAGCACCGATTTCGGTGAGGGGATGGTTGTTGATTGGGCGAAGGCAGTGATAGATAGAAAGACTGTTAAGAAAAAGATGGACGAGAGGCGTCTAGTCATTATGGGCGTCCTTTGTCGAGACAAATGGAGAACAGGATTACAGGATTTACAAGATTAACAAGATTAATGCGTCGTTTGCACTATTGGTGGTCGCTGTTTGCTGCGGGAGCGCTGCTCGGGATCTTAGGGCCGCCGATTTTGTTGTTTTCGTGGCTCGTGAATAAGCACGATCTGGTTTATCCGTGGGCGCTCTTCGGTGCGCGCAACTGGCTGCGGTTCAGTGGTGTTCGCGTGAGAGTGAAGGGTCTCGAGTTGCTGGATCCGAAACAGACTTACGTTTTTGTCTCGAATCATCGTTCATACCTCGATACCGCCGCGATGTTTGTCTACAACGGCCGGCGCATTGGTTTGCTCGCAAAGAAAGAACTGTTGAAGGTGCCTGTGTTGGGTGTTGGTATGGGCTTCGTGAACGTGATGGCCATCGATCGCAGCAATCGTGAGAGTGCGATTCGTACCACGGAAGCCGCGGCACAACGGATCAAGTCGGGTATTTCGTTTGCGGTTTTTGTTGAAGGAACTCGCGCGAAGCCTGGTGAGCTGCTGCCATTCAAGAAAGGCGCGTTCTACATGGCGAGGCAAGCGGGCGTGCCGGTGGTGCCGGTCGCGATCAAAAACTCTGATGTGTTGATGGGCAAGGGAACTGGTGAGGCGCGCTCGGGGACGATCGAAATGGTCTTCATGAGACCGATTGAGACTGTAGATCGAGTTACCGACGAAGATATAGACCAGCTAATTGCCGAAGCACACCAGGTGATTAAGAAAGAGTTGGAGACAGGATGACAGGATTTGCAGAATTGACAAGATGTATCCTGTTACATCTTGTCAATCCTGTCTATGCTTACTTCGCAAAGTCGTACGTCAATGTGCCTGTGACTCTGACTGTGATTCCATCCTGCGTCATAGGCGTGAACGTCGCCTGTCGCGCTGCGGCTTCCGCCGCTTCACGTAGTGCCGCTGGACCATTCTGAGCCTGTGCTGAAACCACCTTCCCGTTCTCATCCACAATCACTTTCACGATGATGCGACCGGAAAGCTTCAATCGCTTCGCTTCTTCCGTCAACTCGGCCTTCGGTTTTGAGATTGCTTTGGTATCCAGTGCGCCACCATCAACCGGTTTTGCGACACCGGTGTTTGAACCTCCCGGGGTCTCGTTCTCGCCGATTTCCGTGACTTTCAGGGTCGCGCGCGTGGGCGTGAAGTCGGTATATCGAACCTTCATGCGGATGTGAATCGAGCCGCCATTGTCAAAGATCAATTCTTCATCGGCATACGAGTAAGTCGGAAACCAGTAACGTCCATCGATGTGCTCGCGATAAGTTTCGACAGTTGGAAACTTGTTGTTCTTTGTTTCCGGAACGCCCTTGCCTCTGGTCTTTACGATTTGCAGATCCTGATCGTCGACCCAGATACGACCTGAGAACAGTCGCTCTTTCGACTTCTTTGGATCGGGCATGACTTTCGGACTGACGTCGAAGATGTAGAGGCTCAGCTCATCGATCTTTTCTTTGCCGGCGTAACGAATGTTGTACTTGTCGATCTTCGCAGGCTCGAGCGCGAAGGGTTCAACGCCGCCGAGGTCTTCAATGTCTTCGGTGGTAACTTCAGGCATAGACGACATCGGGAAGAAGCTGATCTTCTCGTAGCGATTTCCCTGATCGTCAAAAGTGAACGTCGAGACACGGTGATACTCGCCGGTGACCTGTCCGCCCATACCGATCTTTTGCATCAACGCGTCGCGTGTGAACGAGTAGCTATTGAGCGCTCTACGAAACTCAGCTTCCTTTACAGTGAAGGCGTGAATGATGCGATCTACCTCAGCCTGAGGCATTGCGCCATTCTGAGGAGCCTGGGCCATAACACTGAAAGCGCTGAGAAAGAGCAGGGCCAGCGCGGCAATGTTCGAACAAGTTTTGATACGTACTTTCATCATCTCTGACATAAATAAATAGGTTTGGGGCTTGGTTTGACCCTTCGTTACCGCGCGCGATAATGCAAAACTAACGGTCCTCAGATGCCGGAAAGAAAGAGTCCTGTTGCCAGCCCGGGGAGGGCCTGGGAGCCCGCCAGACCCGGAACGCCATTTTCCTGTTGCAAAAAATCTTGCATCTAGTGTAAGGTTCCCTTACTAGAATAAGTTATGACTTAACTAGCGGCACGTTGTTCACTGAAAAGGAGCCCGGTTGACCTCGAAAAATCGCGGCTCGCTAGTTTGAAAAGTAGGTTCTCAAGGTCCTCATGTCGGCAACAGGCACTCGTCCAAAAACCGTGAAGCTTTACGGCGCGGGAGCGCAGACGTGACGCCGAGCGGCGGCGTTGCTTACACGGCGCGGGCGATAAACCAGGCTTTGGGAGGAGCTTGGTT
>DASTTS010000487.1:0-12197 GCA_035760085.1 Pyrinomonadaceae bacterium | reverse complement strand
CATCGCCGCACTCAATCACGACTCTAGTCAGTCAAAACAGTGGCTGCGCAAAGCTGCCTTGATCCAACAAATGCTTCTCCCAAGCGAGCGCAAGCTGCTTGCTACAACACGTGCCCAATTCAATAAGGAGTAACTAAATGTCTACCACACAACTGAAACGGCTAGTTGCGATACTTCTGCTCGCGCTATTTCCCATCGCACTGCCAACAAACGTTTCGGCTTCAAGTCACATGGACGCGCCACTGATCATTCTCGACCCGGCTGCGAACACAACCGACGTCTATGCTTTCGTCGATCAGGACGGAACTCAAAAGTCACTCGTCCTCGCGCTTGGTGTGTATCCACACCAGGAACCCGGCATCGGTCCCAACAAGTACAACTTCGACGACAACGTCCTCTATGAGATCCACGTCGCACTCGGGCCTGACGTTGCAGCCGGACGTGCCACACTGAGTTATCAATTCCGCTTCACGACAAATTTCAAAAACCAAAACACGATCCTGCAATCGTACCTCGGCGTTGTTCAGCACGTCGGCGACGCGAATCAAAACCTGACCCAGACTTACACCGTTACGAAAGTGGACCACCGCACGAATCGCGAGACGGTGCTTGGCACCGGCGTGGTTCCACCCAACAACCAGGGCAATGCGACGCCGTTTTACAACCAGGGCGACGATGGCGAGAATCCGGCACGAAATGGAGTCGCCACCGGGGCGGAACTCGATCGGTACACACGCGAGGCCGTTGCGGAACTGTCGAATGGTTACGTTGCGTTTGCCGGCCAGCGTGATGATGGGTTTTACGCGGACATCCAGGCTGTCTTCGATCTGCTCAAACTGCGCAATCCCGGCAAGGACTCACAAGGTGGTTTCAATCTTCACCTGATGGCGCTCGAAGTGCCGATTGCAGAGCTCGGCGGCGATCAACAGCTCGCCGGTGTTTATGCAACTACCAGCAGACGATCGGTACGAGTGTTGAATGACAAGCACGAGCCGAAAAACAATGGACCGTTTGTCCAGGTTGCGCGCCAGGGTAATCCGCTGTTCAACGAGGGGCTGGTTGCGATTGCTGATAAAGATCTGTATAGCCGCACAAGCCCGGGCACCGATGGCGAGCTCTTCAGAAAGTACGCGGAAACGCCGGAGCTCGCTCGCTTAATCAATCTGCTTGTCTTCAAGTCGCCGGTTGCGCCGGAGACGAACCGCACTGACATTGCCGGCATTTACATTCCGGATCTGATCAAGGTTGATCTCTCGACGATCCAGGCGCGTCTGGCCGGTGGTGGTCCAGGTAATCCTGACGATACCGGTTTTTCGCGATTAAGTATTTTCGGTGGAGACGTGTTGAAGAGCAGCATTCAGGATCCATTCAAGAATGGCGGATTCATCCCCGGCGGATGGCCCAACGGTCGCCGCTTCGGAGACGATGTTCTGGATATCGCGGTGACTGCTCTGATCAGCGATCTGCGAGACCCGAATAACCTGATCATTCGTGGTCCAGCAGGCGATGGAGTCGATCGCAACGATATGGGCTTCAACAAAGTCTTTCCATACGAATCGACACCCCAAAACGGCCGCAACCACCAACATCCATAATCGATAGGGGCAACAACTGTAGGGGTGGCCCTCCGTGGCCACCCGTGCTTAGAAATGGCGACGCACGGGCGGCCACAGAGGGCCGCCCCTACAGTTGCATCTTAAGGATCAAAAACTTTGGGGTTGAGTAAATGACGAAGGTATTCATACTTGCGGGGCTTGTCTTTCTATTTAGCGGCACGGTGCTGGCGCATGATCCGGGTTTGAGCGCGGCTGAAGTTCGGATCCTTTCTGATCGAGTGGTGGCGGAAGTTAGCCTTTCACCACTCGATCTGGAACGACTTGCAGGCTCGAACGATTACATCGCCCGGCACCTGCTCTTAATCAAATGCGATCGAGAAACACTGAAGCTCCAAAACTTCAGTGTTAAGTCCGCGGACGCAAACAGCATCCATTTCATACTGGAATTCCCAAACTCACGCGGCACCGAGTTGCATCTCAGCGCAATCGCACTCGAGCAACTGCCCCGCGGTCACAAACAGTTTCTCTCAGTGCGAGACGCGAACGGCAAATCGTTAATCGAGCGCATGCTCAGTGCCGAGTCAAAAGATTTCACGATCACTTTACAGACTAACTCCGCCTCAAACAGCAACAGCTTTCCGCGTTTTTTATTGCTTGGAATTGAGCACATCTTTACCGGCTACGATCATCTCGCATTCCTTTTAGCCGTGCTGCTCACCGGAGGCTCACTCTGGATTAACGCGCGAATCATCACCTCCTTCACGATCGCGCACTCCCTGACGTTGGCACTGGCGACCTTTGATGTCTTTACTCTTCCAGCGGCTATCGTTGAACCGCTGATCGCTGCCTCAATTGTGTTTGTCGGTATCGAGAATTTACTTCGCCGCCAACTGGCGCGGCGCTGGCTGGTGACGTTTGGCTTTGGCCTGATTCATGGGCTCGGGTTCGCGTCGATCCTTCGCGAACTGGGCATCGGCAAAATGGGAATGCAAGGAGCGATTCCGCTCCTGTCATTCAATCTGGGCGTCGAGATCGCCCAGATCTCGATCGCTGCTCTCGTCCTTCCTTTAGTTTGGAGATTACAGCAGCGACCCGCGTTTATGCTGAAACAAGTCCCGGCACTCTCCTTATTAATCACCCTTGCCGGACTCTACTGGCTCGCGCTCAGAGTTCTTTAAAAGAAAGGGCGGCCACGATCAGCCGCCCTCCCTCGAAACCGCGGCTTCTTAACTGTGGAAACCGCTTTCGTAACCACGCTCGAATCCATCGCGGTAGTCTTGTGCAAAGTTACCGAAGCCGGCGTCTTTGAAGTAGTGCGATCGCTCAGGATCGTAGCTGCGCCTGTTACGCGCATCATCTTCACCAGTCTTCAGTCCATCGTGATAACCCTGGCTATCGGCGGCCACACTGTCACCAAACACGTACTGGCCGTAATACCCGTAAGGATATCCGTAGCGATAGCCATACCAGTATGGATTGGGATAACCAAACCTCGGGCCGATGAAAACTCGAGTATGGAAGCCGCCGCCGCGGAAGCCACCGCGAAATCGTGCCTGCGCGTTCGCATCGGTGCTCGCGAACGCGGTCACACCAAATACCAACAAAGCTCCCAGCAACAGATTTCGAATTCCCCGCAGCAAGTATTTCCCTTTCATGATCATGCCTCCTTTTTCACCGAGTTCTTTCGAACTCACTTATTCATACGCTGGAGACATCGCCTCAGATCCTAACCAAAGTGTGCGTTTTGTAAGCACGGATTTACAGATCACGATCGGGCAAAAGCAGGTAATACTGAGCAATTGCAAGCAAGACAATCAAACAGTCTTGTGATCGTGTCCAATAAAAATTGACGCCGAACCTGTACTGCGACGATAGTATGGGTCCAACAAGGAGAACGCTCATGATAAGCAAAGGTTTACTCGTCAGGTTGGAAGTTAAACACGGCCTCGACGATGAGGTTAAGGATTTTCTCATCTCAGCACTTCCGTTAGTGCGACAGGAACCGGCAACGATCGCGTGGTTTGCCATCCGTTTTGGACGATCGGAATACGGTATCTTCGATGTCTTTCCGGATGACGCGGGTCGCGACGCGCACCTGTCAGGTGCAGTTGCACAGGCTCTCATGGCACAGGCTGAGACATTGTTATCAGAACCGCCTCGCATACAAAAACTCGACGTGCTCGCGTATAAGCTTCCTGAAGGTCCGCTTCCTCAACCAAACAAAAAAGGATTAGTGCTGACTTTCGAGGCGAAAGAAGGACATGAGCAGCAAGTCGAAGACTTTTTGCGCGATGCGAGACCGTTGGTGATGGAAGAGCCGGAAACAACTGCCTGGTTTGCCATACACACGGACGACGACAAGTACGGCATCTTCGATGTGTTTCCTGATCACGGCGGACGCTTCAAACACCTGACCGGACACGTGCCGCGTGAGCTCGCGAAGCACGCATTGTCGCTATTGGGTAGTGTGCCGGATCCAGACTTGCTCGACGTCGTCGCAGAAGCTTTCCAATAGCGCTTCTATAAATGCTACGTAAAACTTTGCTCATCATGTGGGTGATGCTGGCGTTGTATTCAGTTGCGCCTGCACAAACTGCACCGGCCATCGCCCACAAATTTGACGAATTCGGCGACATCGAGGCGTCAGATCTAATTGCGCGGCTCGATAATCTCGCGATCCAGGTTCAGCACGAACCGAGTTCGAAAGCTTTTCTGCTTGTTTATCGAACGCGGCGCGATTGGCCGGGGCTTAGTAACAGGTATGCGCACCGGATGAGGAGTTATCTGATACATTCGCGCGGCCTGCCAGCCGAACGCATAGTCACCGTCGATGGTGGTGTTGCCCCGTGTCTCTGGCAGGAACTGTGGGTTGCGCCGCCGGGCACGGCGCCGAAGCCGCGTGAAGACGCATGGAATCATTCCTATAGACCGTCAGTCTATAAATTCGACGAGCATTATTTTCAGATAGGAGAAGATCCTAACGAGATCAGCTATTGGCCCAACGCGCCCGAGGATTTAACCAGTTACCTGGAAGCTTTTGGTGAAACGCTACTAAAGAATCGAAAGGTGGTTGGTTATCTCGTCGCGTTTCGTGATGATGGCGACAAGCGAGGCGTCACCGCACGCATGTTGCGCACGGAGCGAAACTTCTTGATCAAGGAATTTCGCATCGACCCTTCGCGCATCAAGACGATCGATGGCGGCTATCGCGAATGGCGAACGATGGAGTTATGGATCGCGGAACCGGGTTATCGACCTGTCATCACTTCGCACCGCGTAGTCCGGTTTCGTCGATAGTGACCTAAATTTCATTCTTACGGGTTAACGTCTGCCCCTAATTTCTGATCCTGATACTGCCGGTGTTGCTCGTTTGTGAATGAGCTTTGATCGTGACCGCACACCTGCCGGCTGCGATACTCGTAGGCACACGAAAGATCACTTGTACGAAATCAGTGTTCGGCACCGATCGAACAACTTCGGCTGCTACATCGAAACTCTGATTATTCACGTCAACTAAGTTTACGGCGACCGACGAAGCACTTTCGCCTTGCGCCAACTGAAGATTCCTGACAAATACGATCACTCTCGTATTCCGATCGCTTCCCACACCGACCAGGTCAGTTCCATTCACTACCGGAAACGGATCGCGAACAAATTGTATTGAGTCAACGCTCGCAATTTGATCGAGTGCCGGCCCGTTCGCGTCAAGCAGCAACTGCACCGGCAGTGACGGCGTCGTCGCTGAGTTGGACGCGGTGAAGCACCAGGTTGCGCCACCCGCAGTCTGGTTCGCCATCGTCTTCCCGACCACACGCCAGCAGTAGCTCGCACCATTCTGCAAACCCGAAAGCAGGTAGCTTTCCGAACCGTCTGCGCCGAGAGCACCGGTAACTAAATCCGAGGCGATGAGGGATAAATTATTTTCTTTCGTGCCGAGGTAGACGTCGTACTTGTGTGCCCAACGTCCGCCTTCCCAGCTAAGCAGCACCGATTGTCCGACGGTGGCCGCGTTTGCAGGCGACAGGTTCACCGGAACGGACGGCGGCAGCGGCACGAACGGCTCAAACTCCGTTGCCGAGTTCCACTTGCGATTGAACTGATCGACGAACCACTGAAAGAACCACGCTTTGTTGGTGAAGTAGTTGTGCTCTTCCTGATAATTAAATGACGGCGAGCTCCAGTTGGACGATCCGAAGATCGTGAGACCTCGACCGTAGAGCGACAGCGACTTCTGGTGATTGAGTCCGAGATGTTTTCGCATCCGGATCTGCACACCTGCTGCATGCAGTCGATCGATGTTGTAAGGTCCGGTGAGCTCGGCGCCCAGACGGCTCACCGGGAACCGGTACTCGTCCGGCTCTGCGAGCACGCGTACAGGCACGCCACGAGCCACTGCGCGCAACAGTGCATCACAGATACGCGCGTCGGTGATCCGGTACATCGTCAGATCGATGCGTTGGTTCTCCTGATCGATCTGCGCGATGGTGCGGGCGCTGTAATCTTCTGCGAGATCGTGAGTGGGTAAGAAGTTGAGCGAGGGATCGATGGGATAGATCTGGTAGTGGCGCGTCAGTGGACCAGCAATGTTGGCATAGTTTCCATAAGCCACTGTGTTGGTCCAATTGTCGTCAAATCTGGTTTTGAAACTGTTGACGAGGGACGGGTCGTCGCTGAAGTACCAGGCACCGTCGACGTAGTTGGCGTAAGCGTCATACGGTCTCAGATCGGCGTCGCCGAAGTTGGAGCTGCTAAAAACAACCTTGTTCTGACCCGCGAACAGCATCATCTTTGTATGGACGATGCCGTCACCAAGTTTGTAACGCATCGGAATGCCGGCGGCGCTGAACTTGTCGAGTATCGACTGGTTGTCGGGGAATTTCAGATTCGCTCGCGGTTCGACAGTAATGCGAACCTTAACGCCGGCCTGGTGCCTGCGAATGATGGCATCCGCGAGGGCGGGCAACTGAATACCGTAAAAGGCAAAATCGATCCCGACCGTCTCAGTCTGGACAGCTTTCAGGAAAGGCGTGTAGCAGTCTTCAAAGGACGGATCGCAAAGCCTTTCCTGAGCGTGTGAGCACAGGCTAGTAAGCAGAATGCAGGCAAAAATCAACCAGAAACTGCGCACAAATCGTATCGGGCGAATCATGCGTATTCCGACTTGCGATGTTTGCTATTCGATCAGGGAACGGAATACTAACAAAGGGTGGAGAAGCATACGTCGAGATGCTCCTGGAAGCAAGGGATTGCCATGACTAGCGGTGTCTTAAATTGAACGATCTTCTCTGCGTCCTCGGCGTATCTCAGCGTTCTCTGCGTTAACGGCAACTCAAACGCAGAGGGCGCAGAGATACGCCGAGGACGCAGAGAAGATCGTTCAAATTAAGACACCACCCCATGACTAGCGGCGGAGTTCGTCTGAGTCACGTAAGTCGTTAGACAGGACTGGTCCTATGTTATACTGACGCGCATGGAACAGCAGGAGTTAATCGAAAAGATAAAGAGACTTCCTCACAATCGCATAGCCGAAGTCGAGGCATTTATCGACTCGCTATCGCGAAAACCAGCTCTTGATCGAGCAGCCATAAACCAGGCGCTTAGGGATTATGCACTACAGTGCGCTGGAACAGACGCCGACCTTGATCCTGACCTAGAGGCGGCGGCCGTAGAGCACCTACTCGAAACTGATTAGTTGAGACGAGGCGAAGTTTACTGGGCCGATCTTGCTCCTCGTTCAGGATCCGAACAGCAAGGTCGTCGTCCAGTCATCATTGTGTCTAATGACGTACTTAATCAGATCCAGAACTGGAAATCGATTATAGTTGTCCCGCTCTCAACTTCACCATTTCAACGTAGGCGGGGACCTTCAGTTATTTTGAATAGAACGGATCGGCCAATTGAGTGTTATAGAGCTACTCCAAGTTGAAGATGGATTGAAGGCTGTGTTGGACTTACTCTAACTCCTTCCTACCTCCATTTATTTGGCTCGTTATCCAAGAACCCTGATCCGCTGAGGTGCGTATAAGCAGCGCTTGCATGGCGGTGTGCGTCTAAGCCGCAATTCTTCAGGAGACAAACAAATGAAACGTAGGGCTCGTGAAATCTGCTGGTTGGTAGTGTTTTGTCTTGGTCTTGTCATAACTCAAGCGATCGCCAAACCGGGATCAGTTAAGCCGGCGCCTGCGATCGACTTCACCGAGCTCGACAAGCTGATCCCGGCCGAACTTAAAGAAAAGAACACGCCCGGTACGGTGATCACGGTCATCAGCGGTGATCAAATCATCTATCAGAAAGCGTTCGGTGTGGCGAACATCGAGACTAACGCAGAGATGCAGACGGAGATGTTGTTTCGTCTCGGCTCGACCACCAAGATGTTTACGGCGGCCGCGCTGCTCTCGCTCGCTGAGCAAAACAAGATCAAGATGAACGAGCCGATCGGCAGTCGCGTGAAGGGTCTGAACGCGAAGCTCGGCCAGGTCACGCCGCATCATCTCTTGAGCAACTCCGCCGGCATTCGCGATTTTGCTGCACCTGTGATCTCAAATGACGACCCATCACTCGGCAACATGATCCGCGGGTGGAAAGAAGACGTCTTCTTCGCGGACCAAGGTGAGATCTATTCGTACTCGAGTCCGGGTTACTGGCTGTCGGGCCTCGTCGTCGAGGAACTGCAAGGCAAGCCTTATGCTGATGCGATGACGGAGCTACTGTTCAAGCCAATCGGAATGGAACGGACCACGCTGCGTCCGTTCATGGCGATCACTTATCCATTCGCGACCGGCCACGTAGTTCAGGAAGGTAAGGCCACGATCATCCGGCCGATGTTCAATAACGTGGCGATGTGGCCCGCAGGTTCGATCTTCTCGAACGCGAAAGATCTCTCGCGCTGGGTCATCGCGCTGATGAACGAAGGAAGAGTTGACGGCAAGCAACTGCTGTCAACCGCACTCATCAACCAGATGGTCGGGCATCACGTGCCAGTGCCCGGCGAGAGCGATTCGTATTATGGCTACGGGTTGACGGTGTTCAAATATAAAGGACTGGAGTTTGTGGGCCACGGCGGATTCAGTCGCGGTTACGGATCGATGATCCAGATGGTGCCGTCGCGAAAGTTTGCGGTGATAGTGTTGACGAACAAGAGTGGCGAGACGATGCGAAAGAGCCTCAACAAAGCGATGGAGCTCGGGTTGGGATTGAAGGACGACGAGGAACAAAAACCGGCGACTGTCGCAGCGGCAACAGCGTCAGAGATGACTGAATACGCCGGCACTTACTCGCACGCACCGCAAACGTGGGAAGTCTCGATTAAAGAAGGCAAACTCAATATGAAGTTTGATGGGAAAGATTACGCGATGACGAAGAGCGGCGAACGGAAGTTTACGTTCGGCGCGCAGAATGAGAATGAGGTCGTGTTTGTGCCGGGAAGGGATGGGAAAATCGGGTTTATGTTTACCGAGCTGTATGGGGCGAAGAAAATCCGGTAACGCGGATCTACGCTGATCAAAGCCGCGGATTTTCGGAAGAGTCAAGATATCTTTGCGGATCCTTT
Source organism: Pyrinomonadaceae bacterium (assembly GCA_035760085.1). Lineage (GTDB taxonomy): Bacteria > Acidobacteriota > Blastocatellia > Pyrinomonadales > Pyrinomonadaceae > PSRF01. Next base: position 3,092 of record DASTTS010000487.1, on the reverse strand, counting down.
GCGTCTTTGCGTCTTTGCGTGAGAAACCGTCCCAAACTCGCATCCGCGTTAAAGGAGTGATATAAACGCGCCACACAAGGGAGGTCAAGCAGATGATTAATTTCATTTGGTGGTTAATCATAGGATTAATCGCGGGTGCACTGGCGCGTCTGATCATGCCGGGAAGGGATCCGATGGGCATGATCGCGACTATTCTCCTCGGCATTCTCGGCTCCGTCATCGGCGGTCTCGTGAGTTGGGCCATCTGGGGTTCTGACACCAGAGGATTCCAGCCCGCTGGTCTCCTGCTTTCGATACTGGGCGCCATCATCGTGCTTTGGATTTGGCGCATGGCGAAGAGCCGGAGTACCGTTTAAGCAGACTAGAATTAGTGCCTGAACTGCCGGACATCGTCGTTTATATCGAGGCTCTCGAGAAACGAATCAAAGGCAGTACTCTCGGGCGCGTTCGTATTGCCAGTCCTTTTTTACTGCGTACGGCCGTGCCGCCGCTGTCCAGCGTCGAAGGCAAAAAGATCGTCGAGCTGCGCAGACTTGGCAAAAGGATCTGCTTCGGCCTCGAAGGAGATCTGTGGCTCGTACTGCACCTGATGATTGCGGGCAGGCTGCACTGGTACGAGGAGCGCGCGAAGGCTGCTAAAGGTAGAAGTCTGGCTGTGTTTGAGTTCAGCACCGGCAGTCTGGTGTTGACTGAAGCGGGGACACAGAAGCGTGCTTCGCTGCATGTGGTCCAGGGTGAGGCAGGACTCGACAGTCTCGATCCTGGTGGGCTGGAAGTTTTCGACGCCACCCTCGAACAGTTTGCGCAAGCGATTCGCGCCAGGAATCACACGTTAAAGCGCGCTCTCACCGATCCGCGCATACTCAGCGGCATCGGCAACGCCTATTCCGACGAGATCCTCTTCGAAGCTCAACTATCTCCGTTCACGTTAACTCAGAAACTTTCCGACAAAGACGTCGAGCATCTCTTTGGTTCGATCAAGCGAACGTTGACTGAATGGCTGGAGCGGTTGCGTTCGGATTCCCGCGACCGTTTTCCGGAAAAAGTAACCGCGTTTCGTGCGGATATGGCCACGCACGGCAAATACGGTGAGCCGTGCCCACGCTGCGGCAGTAAGATCCAGCGCATTCGTCATGGTTCGAACGAAACCAACTACTGCCCTACCTGCCAGACCGGCGGCAAACTCCTCGCCGACCGCGCCCTCTCCCGGTTGTTGAAAGACGACTGGCCCCGGACGCCGGAAGAGCTCGAGATGATGACGAAGAAAATCTAAACGCGGATTAACTCGGATGGTAGAGATCGTCGCTGCCGACGTCGAACACGCGATTGAGGCGGGCGCGGTAATTTTCGAAGGCGAGCTGGCCGGCTAGTTGGAGTAGTTGTTCTTCGGAGAATTTCTCACGCAGTCGCGCATACAACTCGTCGGAAATATTCGAGGGAGTGTTAGCCATTTCATCTGCGAGCTCGATCACGAGCTTCTCAACATCCGAGAACACCGAAAGATCGTTTTTAACCACGGCCAGCAACTTCTCATCAGTCAAACCAGCTTTTCTGCCGACGGCAGAATTAATATCAACTCAAAACGGACAACCCACGCGCGCGGCAGTGCGCACTTTCCCGAGTTGAATAAATCGCAGCGACACTTTGCGCTTTCGGCCCAGTCCTGCCTCCATCGCGATGCTGCCCCAGACCATCCCCGGCACGCGCATCTGTTGCTTAACCGGCGTCAGGTCTTTGCCAAACATTTTGCGCATGGTCGTGTAGAACCAGCGCAAGTGCCAGGGTGCCTGGCTTTTCTCAATCCCTGAGATCCTGTTCATCGACTCGTCTTTCGTTCCGCGTTCTCAAGATGTCTGGTGGTCTGGTCCGTCACACTGAAGTTCGTCGGAATAAATTCACTGGTATCTGGTGACCTTAAACCGCGCGGAGCTGGTCCTTCTTCGAGGCCCTTAGGTTTATTTTGTTCGCGCTCTATCACCTCAACCATCTTCTTGCTCACAACCACGCCATTGATGATCAATGCGAGCCCAACCATGAAAGGTATAACTCCCGCCAGCCATATGCTCCTGAGGAGCTCAGCGTCGCGAGGCTCCTGATTCGCAATCGCATTCATTATGAAAAAGAGGAAAATCGACACGCCGATCCCTACACAACTCACGATCACGCCCGCTTTGATTTCGTTGTAGCGTTTGACTTCAGGCGTGATGCCGAGCTGGCGTTCCATCTCCAGCTTGCGCAGCTCGTTGGCCTGGGCCGACATGAACATCTCAGCCACCCAGGTGTTGTTCCAGTTGAACTTTCCCGCGGCGTCGGGCGCTTGCATGGCGTCGCGCACTGCCTGAAGGTTCGCACCGCAGGCCGTGCAAAACTTTATGTCGTCAACCTGATTTGACGCACAACGCGGACATATCATAAGAACCTCCTTATCCGGGGGCCTGATTCACATAAATCAGAACATATCTGTATCATCTGCGTCTATCTGCGGCTAAAATTACGATATGAAGCCTCTCCCGGTTCAGACCATTGCACATTACCGCATCCTGGAACCCATCGGTGCGGGCGGCATGGGCGCCGTTTACAAGGCTTACGACAACAAGCTCCAGCGCACCGTCGCGGTCAAGCTGCTCCCACCCGAGTACGTCTCACAACAGGATCGCCGTCGCCGTTTCTATCAGGAAGCACGCGCGGCCTCGGCGCTGAACCATCCACACATTCTCACGATCTACGAAGTCGGCGAGGACGACGGCAAACCTTACATCGCCATGGAGTACGTGGAAGGCGAGACACTCCGGCAGAAGATCACAAACAACGGCCTGCAACTCAAAGAAACTCTCGACATCGCGATTCAGATCGCCGCGGGACTCGCGCGCGCGCACGACTCCGGGATTATTCATCGTGATCTCAAACCCGAGAACCTGATGTTGAGTCGCGATGGCTACGCGAAGATTCTCGACTTCGGACTCGCGAAGCTCGTCGCCGAACGCGAGCGCGCCATCGTTGCCGACAGCGAACAAAAAACACTCGTCCTCGGCGTGCAAACTGAATCGGGCACACTCATGGGCACTGTGAACTACATGGCGCCCGAACAGTTG
>DASTTS010000486.1:0-3359 GCA_035760085.1 Pyrinomonadaceae bacterium | reverse complement strand
TCAAACTCGCATACACGTGGTGGGCACAACGACGTGGTTTCGTGCGCAACACGCTGAAGTCTGACCTTTGCGACTTGATCGTCGGCATACCGAGCAGCAGTGAGCTCGCGCTGACCACCGCACCGTATTATCGTTCGACGTACGTGTTCGTCTGGCGCAACGATCGCCGTCTGAACATCCACTCGTTCGACGACGACGCCTTGCACAAGTTGCGCATTGGCGTGCAGATGATCGGCGACGACTTCGCCAACACCCCTCCGGCGCACGCGCTCACGAAGCGAAACATCATCCAGAACGTGAGGGCCTACAGCGTCTACGGCGATTACGCGCAACCGAATCCACCCACGCGAGTGGTTGAAGCTGTAGCCAACCGCGAAGTCGACGTGGCGATCGCGTGGGGACCGATGGCCGGCTTCGTCGTGAAGAAAGAGCATCTCCCGTTAACACTCGTGCCGGTCGCACCGCAGATCGATCTTCCCTATCTTCCATTTGTTTACGACATCTCGATGGGTGTGCGACGCAGCGACGACAAGTTCAAAGAGCGTTTGGAAACGATCATCGAAAACCGCCGCGGCGAGATCGAACAGATTCTCGACAGTTACGGCGTGCCGCGAGTAAACACGCGAATGTGAGTTATGAAGCGTTACTGGTCCATTTTCGTCATCGCAGTGATCGCCTTTTCGAGCGGGTGCAAACGAGAGAAGCGCGCGTTTCACGAACAACCGCCGGTGGTCAACACTGTCGATTCGAAAACCGTGATGCAACTGCCGCCGGGCGCGTCGTTGCCTGTGCAAAACGTGAAGAACGACTACGAAGAGAATGCTTACGCGCTGTCTGAAGGCAAGCGCCTGTTCCAGGCATATAACTGCAGCGGTTGTCATTCGCTGGGCGGCGGCGGCATGGGACCAGCATTGATGGATAACAAGTGGATCTATGGTGGCAGGCCCGAGGACATCTTCTCGACGATCGTCGCGGGACGTCCGAACGGCATGCCTTCGTTTCGCGATCGCGTGCCCGACTTTCAGATCTGGCAGCTCTCTGCGTACGTGCGCAGCATGAGCGGGCAGCTCCGCAAAGATGCTGCACCGACACGCGACGATCATTTGCAAGGCAGGCCCCCCGAGAGCATGACCAAACCGAAGTCTGACTAGGCCGCGCCCGCATGCGCGCGAACAGAACGAGCAAGGGGAAGATGATCCGTCTACTAATTTCAGTTAGTGCGTTCGCGCAACAATCCGCGCTCGATCCGGCTGGTCCACTGGCCGGACGCATTGACAGCCTCACGCGTGTGATGATCTACCTGCTGTCGGCAATCTTCATCATCACCATGGTCGCGCTTGCCATCGCGGCATTTCGCCGTCGACGTCACGCAACGACGGAGCCGGAGCCGAGCAATGAGGTGATTCCGCCACAACACGAGGGTGAACAGCGAATGTCGCGCACGGTCACGACAGCCGTGCTGACGAGCGTCGTGATTCTGTTTGTGCTCCTCGTGTCGAGCTTCCTGATCGGTCGGACGATCTTCACCAGTCCCGACAAGTCGAACGCATTGATCATCGAGGTGAATGGTCATCAGTGGTGGTGGGACGTTCGTTACGATCATCCGGTGCCGAGCCAGATGGTCACGACGGCGAACGAGATTCACATCCCGGTGGGCCGCCCGGTCGTCTTCCGGCTCAGCTCGGGCGACGTGATTCACAGCTTCTGGGTGCCAAACCTGCACGGAAAGATGGACATGATTCCCGGACGCACGCAGGAGTTCGCGATGCAAGCCGATCGACCGGGTGTTTATCGCGGGCAGTGCGCGGAGTATTGCGGACACCAGCACGCGCACATGGCGCTGATGGTCATAGCCGAGCCCGAAGACCAGTTCAACGCGTGGTACCAGGCGCAGTTGCAATCCGCGCCCGCGCCGTCGACCGAATCACAGATCTACGGTCAGAAAGTTTTTCTTTCCCGGCCGTGTGTCATGTGTCATCGCATCCAGGGAACAGACGCGGGCGGCAGGCTTGGACCAGACCTCACACACGTAGCCAGCAGGCAAACGATCGCCGCGGGCACTCTCAACAACTCGCGGGAACACTTGCAGCGATGGATTCTGAACTCGCAGGACGTCAAGCCCGGGAACCGCATGCCGCCGATCCCGGTCGCGGGCAACGACCTGAACTCGTTACTCGATTACGTGCAAAGTCTGAAGTGAGGTGGACGTTGGAAGCGCGCGAACAACAATCGCAAGTCGAGAAACAAGCGGCCGTCGCCGTTCCGCTCGATCGTGAACAGCAGCTTCACGAAACGCTGGAGAAAACGTGGCGCAATGAACCGGGGCTGATGGGCCAGTTGAGCAGCGTCAACCATAAAACGGTTGGGAAGCGTTTCATCGTGACTGCGTTCGCATTCTTCATTCTGGCCGGCATCCTCGCCGTCCTCATGCGTATTCAACTGTCGCGTCCGGAGAACAACTTCATCGGCCCCGATCTCTACAACCAGATCTTCACGATGCACGGAACGACGATGATGTTTCTGTTTGCCGTGCCGATGATGGAGGCGGTTGCCGTGTACCTCGTGCCGTTGATGGTCGGCACGCGCAGCATCGCGTTTCCGCGGCTGAATGCGTTTGGCTACTGGATCTATCTCTTCGGCGGCATCATGGTGTTTGTCGCATTCTTTCTGAATGTTGGACCAGATGCGGGATGGTTCGCTTACGTTCCGCTCTCCGGACCGGCTTACAGTCCCGGCAAGCGCGTCGACTTCTGGGCGCAATTGATCACGTTTACCGAAGTGTCGGCGCTGGTAGTCGCGACCGAGATCATCACGACGGTCTTCAAACTCCGCGCGCCCGGCATGACGTTGAATCGCATCCCGCTCTACGTTTGGGCGGTGCTGGTGATGGCGTTTATGGTCTTCTTTGCAATGCCGACGATCGCGCTGGCCAGCACGTCGCTGATTCTCGATCGACTCATCAGCACACACTTCTTCAATCCGGCGGAAGGTGGCGACCCGATCCTTTGGCAACACCTGTTCTGGTTCTTCGGTCATCCGGAGGTCTACATCATCTTCATTCCTGCCACAGGTTTCGTGTCGGCGATCATTCCCACGTTCGTGCGCCGGCGGATCTTCGGCTACACGGCGCTGGTACTGTCGTTGATCTCGACCGGTTTCATCGGCTTCGGACTCTGGGTACATCACATGTTCGCGACCGGACTGCCGCGATTGGGCCAGGGCTTCTTCACCGCCGCGACGATGATGGTGGTGATTCCTTCGGCGATTCAGATCTTCTGTTGGATCGCGACGATCTGGGGCGGGAAACCGATCTTCAAAACACCTTTCATATTCGTGTTGGGCTTTTTCTTCATCTTCGT
>DASTTS010000485.1:0-29319 GCA_035760085.1 Pyrinomonadaceae bacterium | reverse complement strand
AGAAATCGTGTCTCAACTAAGTCTCACTTGAGTGCGGACAGTGCTCTGGGTGCAAACAGTGCAAAACGCTGGATGCCGTATTTTCTTAGGAAAAACGCATATTGTGTGAAAAACCCTGTAAAACCGGTACTAAAAAACAGGGGGATCGAGTCCCCCCTTCGGCACCATGCTTCTGCAAGTTTCCTTAGCAAATCTGCACACTTTTAAAATCAGTGCACAAATAGTGTCTACCTCTGTCACATTATGCGCAACTCAAACAAGATAAATTGATTGTTTGCCAACGCGCAGTGGTCCAGCGCTTCAAGTGACTGCGACCGCTAACAGGCCATCGGCGAAAGCGTCAACTCATTGATTCCGCCCAGAGCATCGGCTTGCTTGCCAACCTGCCAACAATCCGACAACAGCACCGATTCCAGCAGCAGTTCCGACCGATTGCCATGGATGGCGTTTGATGAAATGGGTCGTGTCTTCGATACACTCCTCCGTCGCAATGATTCCTCGCTTGAACGTGCGCTCCATCTTGTGTTTCCCGTCCTCGATAACGTCCTTGACGAGCACCTTAGCTTTTGTCACCTGCTGGGTTAAATCCGGTAAGTTGATTGCCTTATCGGTAACATTTTCCCTCGAGTTGCTTTCCATTGTTTCTCCTTTCACAATTGCGGCTCATCAGCGAAAGAACGTGTTTGTGAGCCATAGGCAAAGTCCTATCATCAGAAAGTGCCTCTTTCTTCATTGCAATGTGTATGCCTGCCCGATTCCTTCTAACCTTTCCACAATATCGATGTCTGATTTTGCGCGGCCATCTTGATATCGGTTTTTCCCCCAAAGTAGCGAAAACTTTCCCACTGAAGCGGGCCGTTCCGGCCACCTGTTAGTTTTTTCGGTACACCAGGCAGGTACATCGGTTGCCTTCCGTGGCACAGCACCCGAGAAATGAAGCGTGAAGAATCGAGTTAATCGCGGAAGATGGAAAAAAGCGATTATGCGAAAGCGATATCGAAAGTTAGGGGCGATCAAGTATGCATTTGTGTGTTCGATGATAGCGTCGTTTAGTGTAGTGGCAGTCGCAGGACTTTTCTTTAGGTTTCACTTCGGTCAGTGGTCCGAACAGCAAGGAGGATTGGTAGGTATAACTGCCGATGAGTCGCTTGAGGTCTGCGCGGCCGATTACGAGCCGCGGTCTTAACCAAGGGAGGAAGCAAAATATGCGAAAGGTAGAAATCCGCTATTGCCCTGTGTGACCGACCAAGAAGTACATTGCCGCCCGTGCGGCGGAACAGTTGAGAAAAGAAAAGGATGTCGAAGTGGAAGTGGTCAAAGGAGGGCTGCTGGAACTCAGTGTGGAGGTAGATGGAGAGAAGGTAGTAGAGACGAACAGGCTGTGGTATCCACTGCCAAGCAGTTTAGCGAAAAGAACGCGCGAGTTCTTGACTAAAACGGAAAACAAGCGTCGTTGAAGTTAGCGCCGGTGGAAGATTGTTACCTTTGACCTGTTTCACTTTGGTATTCCGTTGACTTGAGGACCTATGGGTGACTGCTTGCGTCCCAAAATGCGGATCCCCGCAGATTCTTTCTCTGTGCAACCAAATCCGAGAACGCGACTCAAGTGGTTTTTTCCCACCCGCCTTCGAAATAATCCGCAGCCAGATACTGTGTCTGGGCCGTTTTTAACACCAACTTGCTTACAACAGCCCATTTACACAGTGATATAGGGCGGCTTCCACTTTCGCGGCCCAAGGCACGTCACTTGCGCATCCGGCTCCTCAAGGCGGAGGACTGCTATGTCAAAAAGAATCCCGGCCATCGATTTCATGTATTACGTCGCCACTCCTGAGTTCATGGAACAGTGGGACCGCGCCAAACAAGGCGAACTGGTTTGTCGTATGGAGAAGGCCATAGGCGGCCTGCCGCGCTTTGCCTCCATAGAAGAGATGCTGAGGCGCATGGACGAAGCGGGCGTCGAAAGAGTCTTCATCACGCAATGCAAGATGTGGTCTTACTGGCGTAAATGGATGTACATGGATACGAAGTTGGAGGACGTACTCCAGTACACTGAGGCTTATCCAAATCGTTTCGTTGGCCTGGCCGGCTACAACCCCTTTCGTATTAACGAAAGCCTGAAAGAGATCGAGTTCGCGGTCACTAAACATGGCTTCAAAGGTGTGTACGTGCACATCTACGGCTTCGACATTCCTTTGAACGACGCGAAGATGTATCCGCTCTTTGCTAAGTGCGTTGAACTCGACGTTCCAGTCTCGCTGCAGGTGGGCCATGTCCTCGAAGCAATGCCGAGCGATGGCGCACGCCCGATGTATCTCGATCGGATTGCTTGTGACTTTCCCGATCTGAAGATGGTGGGTGCGCATACGGGTTGGCCATGGGTCGATGAACTGCTCTCGGTTTGTTACAAATGGGAGAACGTCTGGTTTGGCATCGATGCATGGCTGCCAAAATATCTCTCGCCGCAAATCGTTCAGTTTATCAATAGCCGCTTGGGCCGCGATCGATGTCTCTGGGGAACAAATGGCCTACCCTGGGAAGAAAGCTTGGAACAACTCTGCAATCTCGGGCTCAAGGAAGACGTCACCAGAAAGATTCTCCGCGACAACGCGATTGAACTGTTCAAGCTGGAATCCAGCAGACCGGTCGTCGAGGAAATGGCGGACGCAATCCCCGTGAGTGTCTGACAAAGCGGTCTTTCCCGCCAAGGCGCAAGGCGGAAAGGAAGACATTACCATGCAGGAAATGTTCGACTTTAAGAACAAATCAGTGATCGTGACGGGTGGTGCCCGCGGAATCGGCCGCGCCATCGTACAGGCTTTTGCTGAAGCTGGGGCGAAGGTTGTGATTGCCGATTTACGGTGTGAAGAAACAAAGACGAACCGCGATAGGTGTGTGATTCCGGTTCAGACCGACGTCACAAAACGCGATGACATCATGCGGCTGCGCGATGCCGCGCTTCGTGAGTTTGGCACGATCGACGTGCTGGTGAATTGCGCGGGCTGGGATCATTTGCGGCCCTTTCTCAAGACTACGCCGGACCTTTGGGATAAAGTTCTCTCGATCAATTTTCTGGGGGTTGTGAATACTTGTCACGCCATTCTCCCCCTGATGGTAGAACAAAAGAGTGGAGCGGTCGTAAACATCAGTTCTGATACAGGCCGAGTGGGTTCCTTCGGTGAAGCCATCTATGCCAGCTCGAAGGCCGCCATCATGGCTTTCTCGAAAACTCTGGCGCGTGAGCACGCGCGCGACAACATACGCGTGAATGTAGTTTCTCCTGGCTTGTGTGATACGCCCTTGATCAACGAGATGAAGCAGGATGAATTTACGGCGAAGATCCTGGGCTCAATTGTCAACTTCATCCCGCTGAAACGGTTGGGCCGGCCGGATGAGGTTGCTCCTCTCGTCCTGTTTCTCGCATCGGACGCGGCAAGTTACATCACGGGTCAGGTGTTCAGTGTCAACGGCGGGCTGAATATGGTTGGTTGAAAAATCAATAATGGCCGACGCAATCTTCCATGAATGGCGAAACAGATCGCTCGGTGATGCGCTATACGAATGCCGCGAGCTGTTTGAAGACACAACTTTTCCGACGCTCAGACGCTGGCGCGAGCATGGCGGAAAAGTCATAGGACACTTCCAGGTTAACTTTCCCGAAGAGATAGTTCATGCCGGAGGTCTCTTGCCATTCAAGGTTCGTGGCGCTCCGATCGAGTCGATTCATGCCGACTCGCGCTTTGGCTCATACCTCTGCTCGATTCTTAAGAGCTCCCTCGAGCTTGCGCTCAACAACACGATTGAGCTGGACATGTTTGTGACGCATCCCATTTGTGATGCGGCACGCAATCTCGCTGCTGTTTGGGGACGCAATGTTTCCTACCCCTGTCAGATTCTTTACCTGCCGCAGAATCCGAATTCACCACACTCAGCGGTCTATCTTCGTGACGAGTATGACAGGTTGAAACGCTCTATCGAAGAGATCTCAGGCAAACCGATTACTGACGATGCCCTGAGAAACTCGATCGCGGTGTTCAACGAAAATCGCGTGTTGCTGCGCGAGTTGTATGCGATAAAGAGAGACACTCCCTGGCTGGTTTCGGCGGATGAAGCATACGTGCTTGTTGCCCTCGCGGGATTAATTCCCCGTGAAGAGCACAACGAACTACTGCGCACTCTGCTGCCGCAAATTCGAGCGCGTGAGATGCGTGCACAAGACAAAGTGCGCGTTGTCTTCGAAGGAGGTTTTTGTGAACAACCTCCCCTCGATCTGATCCGTGCCATCTCGCGCTCCTGCTATGTTGTTGATGACGATCTCTTGATTGGACTTCGCTGGTTGTTGGAAGACGTTGCGGTTGACGGCGATCCGCTGGCCAATCTCGCCGAGGCTTATCTGGAGAAATCATCCTACAGCCCGGTGCAGCATGACCTGCGCAAACCGAAAGAGAAGATGCTCATCGAGCGCATCTTCAGCGCTCGCGCGGAGGCTGCAATTATCACGGCTGCTAAGATGTGCGAGCCCGGTCTTGAAGAACAGGTTGCCTACACACGGGCACTTGATGAAGCTGGTGTTCCCTATTTTGTAGGGGAGTTTGAAGAGAACATGACCAGCTTTGATTCGCTGGAAATACAGTTGGAGACGTTTGTCGAAAACATTCTATTTAGTTGATTGGGCCAACCAGAATGGCAGAGACATATAACATCGTCGGCCGCGCGAATCGTGAGGGCGCCGCCTTGTTTCAAAAGTGGTTCAATCACTTGAATCAAACTGCCGAGACAAACGGACCTGCTGCCTACGTTTTTGTCATGGGCAGCATGGCTGAACTCTTGCGAGTGTTTGACATGGCCGTAGTGATGCCCGAGATCAATTCGTTGCAAACGGCCGTTCGTCGCGTCGCGCATGAATACTTGAACCAGGCAGAAGACTACGGATACTCACCGGATATTTGCGCTTACGTTAAGGCCGATGTCGGGGTTCAGCTCCGGCGGGGTCAGCACCCGATGGGTCGCATTCCCAAGCCAGCGCTCGCAGTACTGACTAACGCCTGCAACACCTACATCAAATGGGCCGAGATTTGGGAACGCATGTATCAGGTTCCGGTTTTTACTCTCGACGTGCCGGGCACAAGATCGGCAGGTAAGCAAACCTGGCCGGGAGATCCCGATTTCGAAAACGATCTGCGCTACGTGCTGGCGCAGACAAAAGAGTTAATTAGCCTTTGCGAACGTATTACCGGAAAGAGATTCAATATCGATCGACTGCGAGAGACGTTGGGATACGCAAATGTAATGAATCGTGCCTGGCGGAAAGTGCTCGATCTCAATCGCACTAGACCTTCGGTCTTCAACGCCTTGACCGATGGAACGATCTACCTCGGTGTTTCAAATGGGTTTCGCGGAACCGCCGACGGCGCGAAGTACTTCGAGGACCTTGAAGCTGAAATGGAGTTTAAAGCCGCCAAGGGCATCGGGACTATGACCGCGGAAGAATATCGACTCGTGTTCGTCGGCGTTCCATGCTATCCGATCTTTCGCCGCTTCAACGAACTGTTTACCGAATGGGGTGGCACTTTCGTAAATTCAACTTACCTCTGGTTTGCAGCGGGCGGCGTTAACCAGCACTTCGAATATGACCTGAGCCGGCCGCTCGAGAGTTTTGCCGAAGGCCTTCTGATCTATGTGCGTAACGCGATGGATAGCATGTTTTATCAAGATCAGGCTTTGGCCCAGATGATCGATCCCTTTCAGGTGGACGGGGTCGTTTATCACCCAATCAAGAGCTGTCGCACAGTGTCAACCGGACTGGCTGATAGTCGGCGCGCGCTGATGGCGTCTCGTGATATAGCCAGCTTGTTTATCGAATCAGACATGATGGACCGCCGCGTTGTTTCAGAGGCTCAGTTGAAGAATCGCGCAGACGCGTTTTTTGAAGGTCTGGCAGCAAGGCGAGCTTCGATTACGAATTGATGGAGTCGTATGGCATACGCAGCCGGAGTTGACGTCGGATCAACTCAAACCAAAGCACTCATCGTTGACGAAGACAGACGGATTATGGGCCGGGCGCTGATTGACACCGGGGCAAACGTCATCGCTGCGGCTGAGACGGCTTTTGCGCTAGCCCTCGCTTCCAGAGGTCTGGATGAGCGCGAGGTTGAGTACGTGATTGGCACCGGCTATGGGCGTTATCGCGTTACGTTCGGTAATGCACAGGTCACTGAGATCAGTTGCCACGGACGTGGTGCGGTCCACATGTTTCCGAACACGAAGACCGTGGTAGACATGGGCGGGCAGGACACCAAAGCCATTCGCGTCAATGCCACTGGAGAGATCCTCGACTTTTGTATGAACGATAAATGCGCTGCCGGGACGGGAAGGTTTTTGGGAGCTGCGTCCGCGGCACTCGACATTCCTCTATCGGAGTTGGGAGAAGTGGCGCTACGCGCGGAGCGAGCGGTCAAGATCAGCACTACGTGCACGGTATTCGCGGAGTCTGAAGTTCTTTCCTGGCTGGGTAAGGGAAAGAAGATTGAAGAGATATTGCTCGGCGTTCATCAGTCAATTGCATCCCGGTCGATTGGATTGTTGCGACGCGTCGGCATCGAGCCTGAGGTTACGTTCACGGGCGGCGTTGCCAGAAACGTTGGGATGATCGACGCCCTTAGCAGGGGACTGAACCTGAAGGTAAATGTAAGTCCCGATTCACATTTCATGGGTGCGCTCGGCGCGGCACTCTTCGCCCTGGACCACATCCGCTCGAGTCGTGTTCCCGTGGGTGTGTAGAGACTATGACTTACACAGTTGGCATTGATGTCGGTTCAACTTATGCGAAGGTGTTGGTCCTTTCCTCTGACATGCGCATCGCCGGCCGTGCCATGACCAACACCGGGTTCAAACTTGCAGAAGTCGCTCGCAAACTCTTCGACCGTTCGTTGGCTGAGGCAGGCTTGGACCAGAAGGACGTTGCCTATGTGGTGGCGACGGGCTTTGGTCGTCACATGGTCAACTTTAGCGACGTCGCGGTTACAGATTTGACAGCCAGCGCGCGGGGAGCTGCATTTCTATTTCCTGCAACACGCACGGTGCTCGACGTCGGCGGACAAACGATGAAAGCGAGCCGGCTTGACCAGGCAGCAAGAGTGAAGGCGTTTCGTCTAAACGATAAATGCGCGGCCGGAACTGGAGCCTTTATCGAGAAGACGGCGCGTTACATGGGTTATACAACTGAAGAGATCGGGCCGCTCGTTGCTACCTCAAAAGTGGCGGTACCGATCTCGGGTGTCTGTGCGGTGTTTGCTGAGTCGGAGGTGATCAATCAACTGTCGCATGGCGCGCCGCCGGCAGACATCATGCACGGAGCAATCTCTTCGCTGGTTGATCGTTCAGTGCAATTGATGAAGCGGGTGCAGATGGAACCTGAATATACGCTCATCGGCGGCATTCTGCGTTTCAGCAAGATGATGCGGGTGGTGCAAGAGAAACTGAACGCGGCAGTAAACGTTCCTGAGGGCGACATGGTCCAGTACACGACCGCATTGGGTGCAGCGATCCTGGGCCATCAGCGATTGAAGAAGCTGACTACCGCACCCGGTGACAGTCCTTGAGTTAAGCAGTTCATCATAGTTCCCATTATTTGGTAGGACCAAAGGAGTACAATGCATTGCGTGGCCAAACATAAAGATTGCTGCTGGCGGGTGTCCGCGCAAATCTTCCATTCGGACTGAAGGTCACCAGATAGCTATCACCATAGCGCTTCTTCTCCACTTCCGACCCAGTACTTGGATCCCACTTTGGTTTCAGTTTCTTTGGCGAGTCTCAAAGCTGAAGCTGCACCTCATTGCTACACATCCCGATCGAGCCGCGGGAATCGGCTTCCTTGGAGCCAGTAGTTACGCCTTTGGGCCTTTCACGCAAAGACGCAAAGCGCTGCCGCGTTTCTAAGGGGTCTTCTTTGCGTCTTTGCGCCTTTGCGTGAGAATGTTTTTTGCAAAGCCGGCTGGTCCAATCGGCCACAAAGTTTAGGTTTATACCTGCCGATTTGGCCGGCAATAGTGTTTTCTATTTCCGGAAACCTAAAGGACGGCGCAGTCGAGTAAACCTTGACAGGATGCGGCAAGTCGATAGGACAATCCTATCTCACGTCACTGGACTGCGAGGAGAACACTATGGAACCCAAGTATCGAATCCGAGTGCAGGCCATTGTTACCGCCGACGACGATGGATCTCACGCTGCCAACATCACTCCTGCCGATCTAAAAACGAAGCTTGAATTCGTCAATACGGTATTCGCCGCGGCAAACATCGAGTTTGTTTTTAATGAGCAGTTAGACTTTTTCAAGATGAGAAGCACTGTACACAATCGCAATCTTACAGTGCTTGAGCCGCCGAATGTTGATGGCGATAAATGGGATCACAAACCCGAAGTTGACGAATTGAGTCACGAACGAGCGCGCAATGAGCTTGCGAAACAGTTCGGCGGCCGGTTAGTGCTAATCATTCACTATCGCGAAAAAATCAAGAAGGTGGGGGGGCAATGGGTGCTTCTGAGCGGCGAAGACGGCGCCGGCGGTTCCGGTGGGCCAACGGACTTCTTCCTCGAGATGTCGCCCGATCTTAATGGTCCAAGTCTCTGCCATGAACTCGGTCATTACCTACAACTCCCGCACACTTTTGCCGCCGACCCCCCGGGGACTGTCAAAAAGGCAGCGACCATGATCCGGAAATACGTCGAGGATGAAGGCCACGATAAGAAAGATGGTCTCGACGCCCTCGATGGCGATCGTGCTGTCCTGCTGGATACACCCGCAGATGTGGGCAGCGCTATTTGGAAGGACTTAGACCTCGATAAATGCGGTAGAGTAGGTCAGATCTCCATTCCCGTAAAGTTCACTGATGGCTCCGAGAAGGAGTACACGCTGGAACCGGATCGCGGAAACCCGATGAGCTACTTCAAGGGCTGCGACAACACGAAAATTTTCTCACCGCAACAAATCAGGCGCATGCGCGACTCTCTCGAGTTGCGGCTACGTCACTACCTCATCAGCATGAGACCATCTTCGTTGCACCAGATCGTACGCGGCGGGATGAAATTGGCCGGCGCCATCGAAGACGTCGACATGGCTTTAGTACGCGCCGGGAGAGTGGTGACTGCCGTGCGGCTTACCGATAACAGACTTAAAATGATTGTCTGGGACATCAACGAAGACGCCACGGAGGTGACCAGGCGAGAAGATGCGGTGGCAGGCGACATCGGCGACTTTGCGATATGTAGCCTCGGGTCGAACATGGTAGCGACCGCGGTGTCCACTGACAATGTTTTGAAGGTTATCGTCTGGCGAGTGGACGAGAACGGGGCGATTGTCGCGGTCGATAATGTGAAAAACAAGATCGTGATCAAAAACACAGCAATCTCGATCATCAAGTACGGACACGGGGCGAACTTCTTTGCCACTGCCTCGCATCGTTTCGATAATCGTTTAGAGGTGGATGTTTGGGAGGTGCGCGCTACCGGTTCGCTGATTCACAAAGTGAATGACACGTTCGAAACAGGAGTCCTCTTCCCCGTAGGTAACGATGTTACGACACCGTTGGCAATGAGTAACGTCGGAATTGACGCCGTGGCCTGTCACCATCTGGACGATAACAAGAACTTCACAACGTTTCTGTGGGCCTATGACCAGGGCGGGAAGAAGATCGTACAGCGAGCAAAGCTCGCGAACGTTGATGCAAAGATTGTTAGATCGTGCTCACCGGCGCGCGACCTTGCAATCGCGGCGACACGCGACGCCAACAATAAACTCAAGTTGATTGCATTTCATTTTCCGGGTGATGGCAAGTGGATGGAGCGAGTTGGCGACACTGACGCCGGTGAGATCGCGAACATTGATGTTTGTCCTATGGGCACGGAAATGTTTGTAACCGGTCATCGCAGAGGTGAGGGATCTGATCGTCTGAAACTGATTCTGTGGCAAGTGACGAAGAGCGGCAACGGCATTATTAGGCTTACAGAGGCCACCACTAACGAAGATGAAGAGTTCAGCCGTTTGAGTATGTGCCAAACGGGTCGAAATCAATTTGCGACTGCAATGCGTGGCACCGATGGAAATTTGCGAGTTATCGCGTGGCGGGTTCGCGAACCTATCGCACCTTTGCCTTCGGGTTCGACTGGTAAAGCTCCTGTGAACGTGCCTGGCGTACCCGGTCCACGTCCAAAGCCGGTGAACCGCGAGTTGGAGGAAGACTGCGACGCTAAAGATATATAGCGTCCTACGGCTTAGCCGCGATGAGGTACAACCGGCGAAGAATTTTGGTTTGATGGGGTGCCGGGATTGTTCACGTGAAGGCGAACACACTTTACCGCAGAGGCGCAGAGGACGCAGAGATTACGCAGAGATTACGCAGAGAGGATTTCAAATAGGGCACTACAAATTTTGTTGGGGTTGGGGTTTTTGGCCCCAATTTAAAAATTTAAGCGTCGCGAATAGAGAACTTAGGCCGACACCCTCAGCACTCCTCTCAAAACAAAAAAATATTCACGTTTGAAGAAATGATTCTGGACTGTCGGATATTATTGATATAGACTGCGCTCCGCACTGTGGGAGCAAGACTCAGCTAAAGATCCCCCCAATCTTTTGAGCGAGCCGGTTCGGATGAGGAACTAACCGAATGGTTGTTCATCAGCGGGGCTGATCGATTCACCCATCCTCGTAGCGTTAGAGAACTGATCACAGTTTGTATGCACCCTTTCTCGCAGGGAGCCAACATCCTCAAGTAGTTCGACCTTTTGCTCACACCCAATTTCAGCTAACAGACGCGTTCGTGTTCTGCCATTAGTGTGGCCAGCACGCAATCCAGCGATCTTTCCAACTGGCGAGGCGAGCGATGGCGGATTTACAGAAGGTGGATACAGGCTTGTTCGTGGCCTGGCGTGCTTATCAGGAAAGCCACGATAAGGATTCCGAGGATGGCATCAGCATCAGCTTACGTTTCGAGGGCGAGCTCACGTCGATCGAAGCGCTGGGATTCAAGACCCACATGGTGTTAGGCAACCAGGCGCTCGGAGTTGTCAGGTTCAAGGATATAGAGGCGCTTGATGCGCACCCGGCGGTGCTCTGGATGGCGGCAGGGCAAGCACCGCAAGCCCGCCTCGACACAGCGGTCAAAGATATTAAAGCCCGCGCTTCTTCGCTGGACAGCGGCGGTGTTCCGGTTGGCGGCTTGTGGCATGCGCTTGATACCAACGGCGACTTCAAGAACCTTCCGGAGGCGACTGGTAAAGACGTCTTTGTCGGCATTATTGACACGGGAATCGACTACAAGCACCCAATGTTCATGAGTGACATGGGACCGCCTAAGAAAAAGACGCGGATCTTTCGCATCTGGGATCAAGGACTGACGCCTGCGGTAGTCGCAGAGGGTCCGGATAAGAAGTACCTGGTCTCTCCGCACACTTACGGAGTTGAGTACAAACAAGCGGAGATTGAGTCCGCCTTGAACGGCGGTGCGGCGATCAACCACAAAGATTGTATTGGTCATGGGACACACGTAGCAGGAATTGCTGCGGGAGGCACGAAGTTTCATACACCGGGCGGCAATGCCAAGTTCGTGGGCGTGGCGCCTGAGGCCTCCATCATCGCGGTCAAACTCCTCGATGTTCCTGATTCTATTCGTTACAAATTGGAAACTGGATTCGGTGACGAGGTTGGATCCTTAACGCGCCTGACAGATGCAGTGGTCTATTGTTTCGAAATAGCCAAAGAGCAGAACAAACCCGTCGTCATTAATATGAGCTTCGGAGACAACAGTAAGCCAGGCGATGGTCTCGACGAAACGGCCTCCTTCTTCGATTTCATGATGGATCCCAGCCGCCCCGTGGGCGGATTGTTGGCCTACCCCAAGGGAAACGTCTTAGTGATGGCGGCTGGTAATGAAGGTGATCCAAAAGATCGGCAAACGGCCCAGATCGTTGTACCGTCCTCAGGCAACACACCGGATATAGGCGAGATTACCGTACCACTGGAACTCAAAGACACACGTGCTGGAGAGAAGGACCGTTGGATAAGGTGCGATAAGCGACTATTCAAACCGCCAGTAGGCGTCCATTTCTGGTACCGGCGCGCAACGCCCTTCGATTCGGTCAAGTTCGCCTTACGCCTACCCGATCCAGCGGTGTTCAGCGGCGACATGCATATAGGTGGAAATTTCAGCGGCGGCTTCGTTGATAAAGCAGGTGCGACGCGGAAAATCATACCTGTGGCGATCGCTCCCAATGTGCACAAAGTTTTCGTGAGACACGAGACCAATCCGGAAGTGTTTCATCCGAAGGGTGTAGTGCTGCGGCGGCACAGGGTGCACTTCTGGGTTGAACCGAAGGAAACAAGCGGAGATATCAGCTACCTTTCCGGAATATACGAAATGCGGATCAAAGCTCCGGCGGGGACCGTGATTTTCGTGATGTGTGATCGTCAGTTCTGGGCGCGAGATCACGGAGTGACATTCGAGATCGCCAAGACGATGAGGGACGTAACCCAGCCGTTGCACTCCGGCATCATTCTCACAAACGAGTCCTCAGTAACCGACACACTGGGACAGCACGTCATCACTGTTGCAGCTTACGATGATAAGGACGGCGGAGGTCCCGACAGGGGAGAGATTGCGGCGTTCTCGTCGCGTGGACCTCTTCGGGATTTTTCAAATCCGCCTGAGGGTCCGATAGCCGATAAGCCTGATATTGCCGCGCCGGGTGTGAACATCAAGTCTGCGGAGAGCTTCAATAGCGAGCCGCCTCCTACTCCTACTCCGCGTACACCGTCATGGGATGCCGGCATCCGGTTCGTAGAGTTCGACGGAACGAGTATGGCCGCCCCGATGGTTACAGGCGTCATCGCCTTGCTGCTCGACAAGAAAAAAGACATGGACATAAATGACGTACGTACTCACCTGAGCGCTGTCGCACGCGGGGCTGTCAAACCCTCAACTGCCCCCGACTCTAAAAACGCCTACGGCAGCGGAAGGGTTGACGCACTCGAGAGTCACAAGCGCATTACATGACTTAGTGAGGTTGTTATGTCGAGTTCCGAATATGCAAAGGTGGATACCGGGTTGATGTTGGCGTTACACGCGTACGAGGAGAACCCGGAAAAGAGACCTGAAGACGGCATCACTGTGAGCATGCGCTTTGAGGGCGACTTACAGTCGATTGAAGCGCTTGGTTTCGAATCGCACGTGGTAATGGGTAACGAAGCGTTCGGCATTGTGCGGTTCAAAGATGTTCGGGCGCTCATGGCACATCCCGGTGTCCTGCGGATCGTAGCAGGACGCCCTAGCAAGCCGACTCTAAACACCGCAGCGGAGGACATTCTGGCACGCGCACCCACCCTGACCGGCGGTACTCCGGATGGTGGACTGTGGCATGTAGACCCGAAGGACGCGACTGGGAAAATCACGGCCTTAGCGGATGCCACCGGGAAAGGCGTTGTGGTAGCCGTCATAGACACAGGGATTGACTACAAGCACCCGATGTTCATGAGCCAGCTCACGCCGGAAAAGAAAACACGCATCCTGAGGATTTGGGATCAGGGAATGATTCCTACAACGATGGCGGAGTGTCCGACCATACCACTCTTCTTGCCTGGTAAAACCTACGGGGTCGAATACAAGGATACCGATATCAACAAGGAACTAAACGACGTCAAGCCGAGAAGGGAGGTTAAGCACAGAGATTGTGACGGTCACGGTACACATGTGGCCGGGATCGCAGCGGGAGGTCCGCTCTTTCCAGCAGGTGGTGATGCCAGCAAGGTGGGCGTGGCGCCGGAGGCTTCCATCATTGCGGTCAAGATCCTCGACATTCCGGAACAGATTTTCTACCGCGTTGCACCCGCTGCTACGCGTGGCGACGCAGTCGAATGGCCCTTCCAGTTCAAGGATGCGGTGCTTTACTGCCTGCGTCAGGCCCAGTCGCCTGAGATCAACAAACCCATCGTCATCAACCTGAGCCTCGGCGATGCCTCTCTGCCCGGCGATGGACTCGACCCGGACGCACTATTCATAGACCAGATCATGGATCCCACAAAGGCGGCTGGCCCACTAAACTTCCCGAGTGGCGCGGTCATCGTGAAAGCCGCCGGAAATGATGGGGACAAAAAAGAAGCCCGAACCGCACATATTACAGTTCCTGCATCGGTTGCAGATCCCACAGTGGGCGAGATTATCGTGCCCTTCAAACTCACAGACAATCGCGCCGGCCATAATGAAACCTGGAAAGAGTGCGGTAATAACACTCACAAGCCGCCTATAGGAGTGCACTTCTGGTATCGACGGACGCCGGTTCCACTCGCCGTCCAGTTCGCTTTGCGCCTGCCAGCCGATACCGTTTTTGGCTCAGACGTTGCCGTGGGGGCGACCCATCGAATCGGCTTTCGTCCTGTTGGTCCGCCACCTCGAGTGTTAGGCGCTCCAGTATCCAGCTCCCAATACGTGGTCACCGTCAAGCATGAAGACCCTTTGGCAGTGGCCCATCCCGACGGTGGAACGGCGCACCGCCACTACGTCCATTTCTTTGTCGAACCGAAAGTAATTGGAAAAACGGTTTCTTACCATCCGGGCATTTACGAGATTCGCATCAAGGCGCCCATCGGTACCAGGATTTTTGCGATGTGCGACGAGGACTACTGGGGAAAACTTAATGTGACGTTCTCGATCTCCGACAAAAAGCAGGACGACAATCCTCGAGACGCAATTAACATTGAAGTCACGGAGAAGTCGTCGGCGGTCGATACACTGGGCCGTCACGCAATCACGGTAGCCGCTTCCGACGACATCCTGCTCAATTTCATTGCAGACTTTTCCTCCCGTGGACCATTGCGTAATTTTTCCGATAAGTCTGTCCTCGCCCTCAAGCCGGACATCACGGCCCCGGGCGTCGACATCATGTCTGCCGAGGGGATCGACACCGAGGACACGAAGTCGCCGCTCTTTCCGCGTTGGCCTCCATGGAAAAGAGGAATTCGATTTACCGAGCATAGCGGCACC
The DNA here is from genome assembly GCA_035760085.1 of Pyrinomonadaceae bacterium. GTDB lineage: Bacteria > Acidobacteriota > Blastocatellia > Pyrinomonadales > Pyrinomonadaceae > PSRF01. The sequence continues at coordinate 14,289 of DASTTS010000485.1, read as the reverse complement.
AGCATGGCGGCGCCGATGATTGCCGGTGTGATAGCGCTAATGCTCGATAAAAAACCCACTCTGAATATCACGGACGTACGCAAAGCTCTATCAGCCCCCAACGTGCGGCCCGCGACTCATCCATCGACTAACCCTGCAGCCACGGAAGCTTATGGCCAGGGGGTCGTTGACGCGAAAAAGAGTCATACCAGCATTTGATGACGAGACTGGCTGGAGTAAGAGCATGGCTGGAGAAGAGATCTACATTGCAAAATTAGGGGCCTGGATCGCGAGGGCGCTCGGTGACACCGGAGGCTTTGCCACTGATCTCGACACCGAGACCATCGGGTTTCAGATGCCCGACGCGATTGTCACCGACAGCGGTGTGCAGGCGGCAGGATTGGCGCTTGCAGATGCCGGCAATGTCTTGCGTGAAGGAGCTGACCAGCTCGACGCGGCGATCGCGAGCGGAGATCAAGGAGAGTTAGTCGCTGCGTTGGCTCGCCTCTTTGAAGGCCTCTATCTATTCGTCGATGCGACGCGGGAGATCGTCAACCAGATCGACGCCAGGGCGGCGACGTTACCGCCGGCGGAACGCGACGCGGTCCAGGTATTCGGCGGGCTAATGGCTCGCAAGGTAATCGACTATCTCGTCATCTCGATTCTGGATCACCAACTTCCCCGCCTTTCGTTCTGGTTAAGAGTGTTTGGACTTATCGACCGGCACGTTGTCGAAGCGAGTGGTGCTCTTAACGAGCCGCGATACGTGCGAAAAGAATTGCACCTTGAGCGGGCCAAAGATCTGTTCACCGATCCGGCAGCACACTTTATTAACGTGTATCACTGGGGCACGGACGACTTCGATCCGCATGACATCCTGCGCTCGGTGCTTGCCTTCTATCGCGAAGAAGCTTCAATCAAATTCGGTAAGGTTGGTAACGATGCATTCCTTCAAAGCGGTCCGTTCAGGTTCAGCCGCGACAGCTCGGTCAGTCCACCGGGCATGATGCTCGACGTATCGGCCGAGATCAAGCAGACGTTTTCTGAGCGTATCGAACACAGCTTCAATTGGGGCACCGACTTCGTAGCGGATCTCGGCTTCTCGGGCGGCGTTATCTTTCGTCTCAAGCCACCGTTCGAGTTCTCCGTCGATCCGAAAACAGGAACTGCGAGTGGCGCGTTTAGGTTCCACGTTAACCGCAACGCGGCTGCTCGTAACTTCACCATCGTCGGTGGAAACGACCTTGTGCGCCTGTTGGCCAACGACGTCGGTATCGGCGCGGAGCTCACTGTCGGCGCGAGCACGACCGGCATCGTGAACATCGATCCCGGAATCTTTTCCGAGCTGAAGGGCTTGACGATATCTCTTGGATCCAAGGACTCGGACAGCTTCCTTGCTTCGTTGCTTGCCTCGGCTGACGTACAGGGAACGTTCGACCTTGGAATTGGTTGGAAGCTGAGCGAAGGTCTGGTGTTCAAAGCAGCCGGTGGGCTCGAGATCGCCATTCCGATGCACCAGAACCTCGGCATTGCGTCGCTCGAAACGCTGTTTCTAATTCTGAAGATTCGTAATGATGGCGCTTTCGCACTTGAAGCATCCGCCGCCATCACGGGCCACCTTGGACCATTGACTGCTACGGTCGATCGAATGGGTGTGGAGCTCACGCTGGCTTTCGTCGACGGCGCCGATGCCGAGCTTGGACCTTTGGATCTCAACCTGCGCTTCAAGCCACCGAGCGGCGTGGGTCTTGCAGTGGACGCGCCCGCCGTCAGAGGCGGAGGCTTTCTCCGTTTCGACCATGAAAAAGGAGAGTATGCGGGCGCACTTGAACTGGTCTTCCAGAACTCCCTCGCGCTGAAAGCGATTGGTCTCATCACCACGCGAATGCCGGATGGGTCATCCGGTTTTTCACTGATCGTCATCATCACAGCGGAGTTCGGCACACCGATTCAACTCGGCCTTGGTTTTACATTGATCGGAGTCGGTGGCCTCCTGGGCCTTAACCGGACCATGCGGCTGGAGGAGCTGGCCGAAGGCGTGAGAACGGGCGCGGTCGAAAGCGTGATGTTTCCGGATGATGTGATCGCCAACGCGTCACAAATCCTCTCCGACATGCAGCGATTCTTTCCGCCGGAGCAGGGCACGTTCCTCATTGGACCAATGGCCAAGCTCGGTTGGGGCACGCCGCCTCTGATCACCGCGACGGTGGGTTTGCTCATTGAAATACCGCCGGGCAACATTGCGCTCCTCGGCGTTGTCAAGTGTGTGCTGCCCGATGAGGACCGGGCGCTGCTCGTCTTAAAAGTGAAGTTCATCGGCGCCTTCGAAGTCGAGAAGAGCCGGCTATGGTTCTTCGCGTCACTCTTCGAGAGTCGCGTAGTGTTCATCACGATCGACGGCGAGATGGGATTGCTTATCGCCTTCGGGAACGAGCCCGCGTTCGTTCTCAGCGTCGGCGGTTTTCATCCAAAGTTCAATCCGCCCGCACTGCCGTTTCCGATTCCTAATCGAGTATCACTGTCGCTCTTGAACGAGTCATTCGCTCGCGTTCGGGTTGAAGGCTATTTCGCAGTAACGTCGAACACGGCCCAATTCGGCGCGAAGGTGGAGATCTTTTTCAAACTCAGCTTTTTCTCAGTCGAGGGTCACCTGGGCTTTGATGCGCTGTTTCAGTTCTCACCTTTTTATTTCATCATCACCTTCTCTGCTTCAATGTCCGTCAAGGTCTTTGGAGTGGGCCTCTTCTCCGTACGCATTCGTGGTCAACTGGAAGGCACATCGCCGTGGCATATCGAAGGTGAAGGCTCAATCTCACTTCTGTTTTTTGATATCGACGTTCCGTTCTCGCATACGTGGGGTGAGAGCGCGGATACAGTGCTACCCGAGATCGCTGCTTTGCCGATCCTCAAGACGGAATTTGAGAAGCGGGAAAACTGGATTGCGATGCCGCCTGTGGGTACACCGCTTTCCGTCAGCCTGCGCACGATCGAGCCGACTCAGGAGCTCGTGCTTCATCCTCTTGGCGAGATCCGGATCAGCCAACGGGCTGTGCCGCTTGACCTCACGATCCAGAAGATCGGCAATCAGAAGATCTCTGACATTCAAAAAGCAGTTATTAAAGTCACCGCGTCCGGTCTGGTCCAAAAGCGCGAAGTGCGCGAGCCGTTTGCGACGGCGCAATTCCGCGAACTTTCGGAAGCGAACAAGCTGTCAGCGCCGGGTTACGAGAAGCAGATTGCGGGCGCGGATGTGTCAGTCTCGGGTTCCGATACGCGCACCAGTCACGCCGTAAAGCGGATCGTGTTCCATGAGTTGATCACCATCGACAACAATTACAAGGAACACGTCAATAACTTTTTCAACACCGGGAAGGACTACTTCTCGCAGCAGCTTGCCAGCAACGCGACTGCTCGATCGCCGCTCTCGCAGGCGAATAAGACAGCGCGGGTCCCGTTCACGCAAACGGTAACGGCCGAGGAGCCGGGATTCGTGATTGCAGACTTGCGCGACAACTCCGCCTGGGGTGGAGCACCGGGCTTTGTCTCACAAGCGCAGGCTCAGGATGAGTTGGCTTCACGGATCAAGACCAATCCAGCAATGAGAGGAAACTTCCACGTGATCCCGGCGGCGGAGGTGAAAGCAGCATGAGCACCAATCCAATTGGAACCTACACCTTCCTGCCCTGGTTGCGTCACGGCGTGGCGAACCGGATCACCGGACCCGCGACGACACAGCGAGCGACGATCAATGTCACTCTGCAGATTGAAACCACACCAAAGAGTGGTAGCACTACCACGGCGACTCCAATCAGTCGTGCAGTGGAGTTGTACGGACCAGGTGACATCATCGGAATCGATCAGGCTCAAATCAGCCGGGTTGAACCGCCACCGTGGGTCACGAATTTTGAGCCAAACTATCTTGCTGCGATCGAGTTTTATGACGAGGATTTTCCGTGGCGGTACTCACCCGCAGCGCCAGTTGGTCGCAGGCTGCTGCCGTGGCTGGCCCTGGTTGTACTGGAAGAGGAAACTGAGTTTAAGGAAGCGGGTAACGTTGCCGGCAAGCCACTTCCTTTCGTTGAAGTCACTGCCAACTTCGCCGACGTGTTTCCAGATCCAACCGAAGGTTGGGCTTGGGCGCACAGTCATTTCAACGCTGAGTTTTCTTCACTTGTTGTCGAAACGGACGCAAACAAGGCTGGTCAGGCAGCACAGCAGATCATTAACAATGCGCCCGATACAGCTTGTTCGCGAATACTCTGTCCTCGCAAGCTAAAGCCTAAGACCGGCTATCACGCGTTTCTGATTCCGGCATTTGAGAGCGGGCGGTTAGCAGGTCTGGGCCGCAATCCCAAGCCGCTTTTTGACGACGCGGCCAACGGTCTTTCAGCGATCTCCTCAGCCTGGGGAACTTACGCGGTACCCATTAACCGGCCGGAGCCAAACTTCTTCCCGTTCTATTACCGTTGGTACTTTCGCACCGCCGAGAACGGCGATTTCGAATCACTGGTTCGTCTGCTAAAGCCGAAACCCGTCGATAGCCGGGTGGGCCACCGCGATTTGGACGTAACCGATCCCGCACCGAACATCACCGGCATCGAAGACGCGAAGCTTGGCGGTATCCTGCGGCTCGGCGGCGCGCTCAAGGCGCCGTTTGAAACACTTAGTCCTGAGGAGCAGGAAGAGTTCGAGAAGTATGACGAGTGGGCCACACCGTATCCGCACTCATTCCAATCACAACTCGCGGCTTTCATCAACCTCGCAGATAGCTATCAGGTTTCAGGAACTGCGGCCAACGCCAACACCAATCTCAATCCGAGTGTCAATAACGACGTCGATCCACTCGTCACGCCGCCGATCTACGGCCGCTGGCACGCTTTGACGGAACGACTCTTAACAGAGCGCGATGGCTCGGATGTACCGAACCGGGAGAATTGGGTTCACGATCTCAATCTCGATCCGCGCTGGCGAGTTGCGGCAGGATTCGGAACGAAGGTCATTCAGGAAAACCAGGAGTCGTACATGGAAGCCGCGTGGCAGCAGATTGGCGACGTGCTCGAGGCGAATCGCCGGATCCGCCAGGCGCAGCTCGCTAAAGTTGCCGGCAGGCACCTGCACGAAGCTCATATTGAAGGAGCCGCGCGCGTATCGCCGGAGACCGTGGTGATGAAAACCGCACCACTGATGGCGCGTGTTCTATCAGCGGGAGTCACTGTTCGTCACGGCATGCGGCGCAGTCCGATGAACGTGGCAACAACTTCCACGGCGATGCGGAGTTTGATTAGACCAGGCGGAAGGATTGCGAAACGCTTAGGTCTGGCCCAGGTGAAGAAGTCGGGCGAGTTGGTTGCGCGCGCGAATGCGGGCACCGTGTCGGCTGCGCCCGCTAAAAAGCCACCCGCGAAAATCTTGAGCCCCGATGATCTGGGAGAAGTACCTCCAATCATCCTGCTTACACAGCAGCAGCAGCCCAGGTTGCAAATTCTCCCGGAGCGTATCAGAGAAGATGACCTTGAGCCCGGCACTATCGATGGGCTGCCTCTTTCGAGTGCCTTCAGGTTGATTCGGCGGGTCGATCCGCGTACGGAAGTGATGCCCGCTCCCGCGCCGCCCAGTGAAATAGATAGTGACGACGCAGCTCGATTCAAAACGGCGCTTCGCAACGAGTTCAATTTGATCTCAAAGAGCAAGCCTCTGGGAGACATAGCGCCGGGCGTGCCGCTTAGTTTAACGGCGATTGCTGACGATATCGTGGCGGGCATTCGTCCTGATGTCACCGTTCCGCGGAGGATTTATTCCGGCCTCAAGATTCCGCCACACATTAAAGATCAGGTTGGCGAATCGTTCGTTGAAGTGATGGCCTATCCGGAGTTTGATATACCGATGTACGAGCCGCTGCTCCAGACCGACAGGGATGGATTTGTGCCCAACATTCATTTGGTAGAACCCAACAGCGTGACGCTTTTGGAAACGAACCAGAAGTTCATCGAAGCTTATATGGTCGGCATCAATCACGAGTTTGCGCGCGAGCTGTTGTGGCGTGAGTATCCGACCGATCAGCGAGGCAGCTATTTCCGCCAGTTTTGGGACGTCCGGAAAAAGATCGCCGCAGCCACGGACAAGGAAGCGGCGAGAGAAAAATTCAAGGACATCCGTCCGTTGCACACGTGGCCCGTCGATAATGATCTTGGTGATAACGACAACCGCGAAGAGGGAACTGAGCCGGAGCAGGAGTTGGTGCTGGTCATTCGGGGCGAGTTACTGAAGAAGTATCCGAACGCGATCATCAGTGCGCAGCCCGCGAGATGGCAGCTCACGGGCGGCGTGCCTGACAAGTCAAAGGAACGCGAATTGGACCAGAGTGTTGGGCCAATCTTTCCGTTGTACGAGGCTCGGGTCACGCCGGACATTTACTTTTTCGGCTTTGATCTCACGGCGGTCGAGGCGCGTGGCGATGACACCGTTGACGATAAACCGGGCTGGTTTTTCCGCATTGAAGAAGTGGCGGGCGATGCGCGATTTGGTTTTGATATTTCGCGCGATCCCGCTGACGACATCAATGTCTGGAATGACCTGGCGTGGACTGACGTCGTTCCAGGACTCGCCGATGGTAAACAGATCAAGGTGTCGAATATTCCCGCGCACACTCTCATCGAGCCGGTGGGTGGAGAGATTGAGAAGCATGTGCAATGGGAATCCGATCAGCAAGTGCCATTGGATGCGAACGTAAGCGCCGCCGAGCTCGCGTACATCGCTCTTCAGACACCGGTCATCATGGCGATCCACGCGTCGGAATTACTGCCGAATCAGGAGAGCTAGAATGGCCAAGTTCGACGACACACGCAACGCCTACAATGCGGCTCGGGCCGAAGCCAACAGCAAGCGAACCGAGTTGACGAGAGCAGTACAACTCGCGAAGCGTCTCCAGCGGGAAGCTGAATGGCTGGCCCGTCGCGCAAATGCCGCACAGGACAATCCGGCAGGCACGAGGTTCAAAAAGATCAAGCAGGAGCAAACCGTTGCAGAGAACAACGTCGACGCATTGAAACGAAAGTCAAAGGAGCTCAATGCGAAGACGTTAGAGGCGCTGAACCGCTTTGCCGAATTCACCAATCCGATCCAGTCCGCAGCTCAATTGACAGACGACGTGCCAATCGCGCTGTTTCCACTCCGCCTGGAAACACGGTTCAAGACAGTCACTCAAAATAACGTTTCACAACAACTGCTGTGCGTGCGGGTATTCCCTGATGACGTGCTGATCGATACGTTCCAGCCGGAAATCAGCCAGACAGAACTGCGGAACGTAACCATCTATTGGACCAATCGCTGGCGGGCCGGCCGCACGGTGAGCGGGCATCGCGCGGCCTGGGCGGGACTAGTCAGGAGTCATGGCGCGGGACGCGCAAAGTGGCTTACCGATCAGGTCAAACCACTCAATCCAAACGAAGAGCCTGTGGCGCAAGCAGGCGATCACATTCTCGTGATCCGCCCTGCGACGCCGGTACCGCCAAATGAAAAGCTGCCGATCTCAACCTTCTGGGCGCGCATCTGGTCGTCAGCGGGTGCTGAACGTAATCCAGCCTTTGCCGATTTGAGAACAGCCCTGGGAACAAACCGCGCCACGGAAGTCGAGAAAACACTCGAGCCTGTCAATCTGCGCGACAGTGCTGTTACGCCTGGACCATCAATCAGGCCCGTGGTCGTCTTTCTCGATCTACCGGATCCGGCGACACTGCCGTTGTCGCAAGATTCGTGGACTCGTCCGGCCCGCGCCTCGTTGTTGCCTGAGCGTCTGGTGCTGCTCGGCTTTCGCGGAGGGCAGCAGGTGTTACAACAAGTAGGTCAACTGATCCCGCCTGATTTGCAGATCGGTCCCGACCCGGCGGAACCGGACGATCAGATCAATGCCGCCGGCGCGGATCTAAAAGTTCCTGAGGCGCTGCGTTGGACCGTCGATTTCAAGGAAGCCGTTGCGAAAGGGATGGGCTTCGAGATCAATTTAACGCAGCTTCAGTTACAGCCTGTCTTTGATCGGCTATTCGTTCTGGGCCTCCGCATCGGTAGTGACGCGAATCGAGGGGCAAGTGAATTGTCAGAGTTGATCGCTCACCATCAAGGAAGTCGTAAGGGCTTTACTATCCTGCCGCAGGGACGTGCGACAAACAACACCGATGTCTCGAGTGCAGGTTATACGTGGTGGGAAAATCCTGACGACAGCTTCAAACATTTCTTCGAAACTGACCAAACGGAAGAAGCGAATTGGGAGCGGCGGAAGGATGGTGCGTGGTTGGCAGGAATGCTCGGACTCGATCGCACGCTGTTACGTGCGTCAACCAACTACTACGGCACCGATCAGGCCGAAGCTCGCGCAATGAACACTGCGCTGTGGCCCGCCACGCTCGGCTATTACATGGAACAGTTGCTGGAGCCGGTGTTTGCCGATCAAACTGTGATCGATACCCGTGAATTCTTCAACCGGTTTGTGATCGGGCGCGGCGCAATTCCATTGGTGAGAATTGGACGCCAACCTTACGGCATCCTGCCGGCGACTGTCTGGTCCAGGATGAAGTGGTGGACCAAAGCACCTTACCAGAGCACCGCTGCGTCACTTAGTCTGCCTACTGCTTCATATCTGACGCGGTTGCACACCTTAAGCGAAAAGGCAGTGCTGATGTGGAAGCAACTGGCCGAACAGGTGGTCGACGTCGGAGACGCGGGCCCGGATCCGCACCAGACACTGCTCGATATCGTCGGACTTCACCCGACTTCAGTTGAGTTTTATCAACGCTATTCACAGAGCTTTACACAGCACTACAACGTGCTGGGCTTCGCGACGACGCAAGCGACCGCTTCGACCGCAGCCCGAAATTACGTCGCGGCAGCATTGGCTGCGTTGCGCGATTTCGGCTGGATACCACCACAAGGCTCCGAGCTGCCGGAGCTGTTAGAAAAGATTTTCTTGAAACGTCCAAACCTGCTTACGGGCGAACTCGTGCAAGCGGAGCTGTCCGACACTGATCCACTTAGCGCGACTCGTGCAGACGGGCTTAATTACATCGCCTGGCTCCAATCGGCGGCGCGAATTTCTCACGACACATTGCGCAAGCAGGAAGGCTTTGCCGGCGGTATACCCACGGCCCTCCTTTACCTGTTGTTACACCATGCGCTCGATCTGGGTTTCGTTGAAGCCGGCCTGCGGTTCCGGCGCGAGGCGCTCGGGATGACCGACGACGTTTTCAAAGCCGAGCGAAGAGAACCCAAGTTCATTCAGGTAGAAGATCAGGAAGGCCGAAGCCGTTGGGAAAGCCTCTATCGTGCCGAGCCTCTGGTAACTAATGACCCGGCACTCAGGCTCGGCGACTACATTTCACGAGTCCTGTTAACGCGGAGACCATATCTCAACTCGCAGGTTGCTGCGCTTGATGTTCTGAAGGTGGCTACTAGTGGCGCGTTAGAGCGCGCGTTCGTAGAACATCTCGACTGTCTCACTTATCGGATGGATGCGTGGCGATTGGGTCTTCAGGCAGTGCAGCTTTCTCATATGCGTGGAGACACGAGACAGGGGTTCACAAAGACTGGCATTTATGTGGGAGCGTATGGATGGTTGGAAAATGTTCAGGCGGCGCCACGTCCCTTGCAACCTGTGCAACTGGATCCGGAGCTCACACAAATTTTCAACAGCAATGGGGCTGCCGCGCTCATGCGCGATCCATCAAACTTCGGGCACATCCATGCGCCGTCGCTCGATCATGCAGTGACGGCATCGATCCTCAGGAATGGCCATCTCACCGGCGCCACACCGGAAGCTCCGGACCTCCTGGCGGTTGACTTGACCTCCGAACGAGTGAGATTGGCCCAGCAGGTTCTTGACGGCATTCGCAGCGGGCAGTCTCTCGGCGCACTCCTGGGCTACCGGCTCGAACGTTCACTGCACGATGAGCCGGCCCTGTTTCTCGATCGACTGATTTATGCGCTGCGTCGCGCTTTCCCTCTTGCCGGGAACCGGAATCTCCAAACTAAGGTGGACGACCTTTCTGAGATTACTCAGGTGGAAGCTCGCAATGTACTCGATGGATTAGCATTCATCGATCACCTCGCTGCGACCAAAGTGTTTACCTATCCCTACGGTCTTACCGATTTGCCGCCGCTCAGTGAATTCACCGGGCCGGGCTTACCGGCTGAAGCTCAAATTGGCGCGATCATTGATAAACACGTCACTCTAATGCGAAGCGTAAGCGACGCCGTGGCTGACCTGGAGATTGCAGAAGGCGTCTATCAAGTGGTTCGCGGTAATTACGATCGCGCGGCAGGAATGCTCGACGCGTTATCAAAGGGAACGCAGCCGCCTGTTCCGGAGATAATAACCACACCTCGCAGCGGCAACACGATCACGCATCGCATCACTCTGCACCTCGAAGGTGGACTCCCGCCAACACATCCTCCCAACCGGACACCGCGATCGAAAGGAGAGCCCGCGCTGGCGCAATGGCTTGCGAGGCATATGCCCGATCCGGGAAAGGTGTTTGCCAGGGTGACCTGGCGTAGCAATCCAACAGATCCAGGTAGTTCGCTCACCCCGAGCATGACCGAGCTCGGACTCGATGCCGTCGATCTTTTCTACCTGGTTGATGCCGGTGGCGCCCGAAGCATGGCCGGCTTCGATGAGCTGATGATCGACTTTGCCGAGCGGAAGAAAGGTGCTAACGCGCCGCGCCATGACGCTAATTTCACTTTCGAGTACAAGCCGCAGGTTGCAAACGGGATCACACTGTTCGAGCTTGCGCCTTTGGTAAGGGCTTTGCGCGGTTTTGTGCTCGGCGCCCGGCCTTTGCGAGCCACCGATCTCTCATTGCAGAACGAGGCAGCCCCGGCTGAAGACGCCGGCCTGATCGTGCGCACCGACAAGGTGCAGGCAGTAGTTCAGGAACTTCAAGGCACTCTTCCGGCAATTGATACCTTCATCGCAAAACTAGAGGCGGCCATTGGCCCGGCAGTGGCAATTGAAAATGCTCGTAATGCAGCGAGAGATAACCTCGACCAATGGGTCGATGATTATGCCGCGATGATCCGGCCGGTTTTCCTCTTTGGCTTGCAAGCAGCAAGTTTGACAAGGGCCATCGAGGGCCGGCGTGGACGCCTCATTTCCATCCGCGAAGCTATCAATGCAGTAGTCTCGCGGTGGGAACAAAAAGTAACGGAATTTGATCAGGTCATGGCGAGCTACGCAGCTCTACCTGCAACCGCCACGAACGAAGAGAGAACAGCACTTCTCATCCGTGCAGGCCGCATCGTGTCAACTACCGTGATCGCACCGCTCCCACCAGCGATTGCCCAGCTTGAGTCGCAGATCGCTTCGCTGCGAAGCGCCTTCGACACTCGATTCGCCAACCTGAAAGCTCTTCGAGACGGAGCCACACGACTGGGCCAAACGCTTGTCAGTCTCATGAATTTCGTTCCCACGATGCAGGCGATCGACCAGACACCGTTTGATATTAACCAGTTTCGAGATTCAGTACTGGCACTGGCGCGCGATCTGTCGCAACAGACCGTGTTTCTACGCGACGATATCAATCGACGTCTAACCACAGCCAACGACGCGCTGGCGCGCGCTGCCGTGGCAACGCGTAATAATGCACAGGCCTTTGCAACAGAGGCTGTGCATGCACTGCTTGGCGATGCTTTTCTACTGCTCTCTGAGTTCAAATTATCTGAAGATCGATTAGCGGAATTCGACAATGTGTGGTCCAACCGCGCCGCTTTACTGGCCCACTTGAAAGCGGGAACTGAAGCTACTCCATTTCCGATCGACGACTGGCTGCACGGTGTGGCCCGCGTGCGGGCGCGATCGCGTAACCTGGAATTAGCGACTTTGCTCGGTGAAGCTCTGGGAGTTGCCGATCCGCTCGCGATCGAAGCGCTTCAGTTTCCTTTCCGGCCCAATGATGCGTGGGTGGGGCTCCGCTTTCCCGAAACCTCGCCTCCGTTTGTCCTTACGGAAGATAAGTTACTTTATTCAGCGCATTTCGGTTTTCAGGCCGACATCAAAACTAACCAGCCCGACAAAACTTATTGTGGTCTGCTGCTCGACGAGTGGATCGAGGTAATTCCAGGCGATCAGGCCACCACCGGACTCACGTTCCACTTCAACCGGCCAAACTCCGAACCGCCGCAAACGATCCTGTTGGTAACACCGCCGGATCCTGACGGCACGTGGAACTGGCAGGACATTGTGGACACCTTACACGAGACTCTTGATTTCGCGAGGCTTCGCGCGGTAGAGCCGGCGCAATTGGACCAAACCTTTCTTGGTCCACTCGTGCCCGCAGTCATCTCAGCCGTCACGATGTTTCCAATCACATCGATGTTGAACCTCGGCTTTAATAACAACATTCATCTGGCACTGGAGTAACAAGAAATGAACCGGTTCGTCGTTGCGGAGGAAATCGAAAAAATCTTCTCTCGGGAAACCCGCGTTCCCAGTGTCGTGATGTGGAACCGGCTCGAAGGACGCCCTCGACGTTCAGATTACACACGGGCGCTGAAAGCTGAAGTTCGGGATGCGCTGTGGATGATCACCCGGCAGTGGCAGTTCGGCGAGTTCATTGGTGAAGATGCAGGCTCGCCGGTTGCGGCGAAGGTTGCGTGGAAGACGGATTCGGTTAGCGCAGTACACAGTCCAGCGGCGGCAGTAGAACCCTACGATCCCAATCTTCCATTGGAAACGGTGATTGAAGCGCGTCCAATACAGCTCAACAGAGCCGGACGTGTTCACAACGTCGATCTGCGACTTGCGCTGGGACGCCGGTGGAAGCAGTTGCTTGAAGCTAATAGCAACCTTCGCGGGAACGTGAAGGACTTCCAGGACAAATATCCGTTCGTCGCGCCCAACCCTGAAGTCGAAGCCGATTTTCCTGTCACAGCTCACGCCGGCGCCTGGCAAATGCTTGCTGCCGTTGCCGGGCGAGCTATCGACGGAGGAGCCTTGTGGCTGCACCTGTCCGGAGGTGGGGCGGCGTCTGATGGATTAGGGCTCGCCTCAGGTCCGAAAAAGTCAGACATGGATAAGTTGGGCCAGGAGTTTCTGGCATGGGCCAACAGACTCTATTTCCAAACAAAGAAAGAGATGGAAACGTGGCAGCCGCGCCATCTCGAATACGAAGCGGGTTTCTCGGCGCCGAATGGGGAAACACCGGCCGCGCTTAAAGCACCGGAGTACCATGGCGGGCGGCTCGATTGGTACAACTTTGATGCGGTCGCTGCCGGCGCGAACGATAAACCCGGGACGCACCAGCCGGTGCAGGTCACGAGCTTCATGCCGGCCACGGTTCAGTTCGACGGGATGCCGAACACACGTCATTGGGCGTTCGAGGAAGGAACAACAAACTTCGGCGCGATCGATCCGGACACAACTGACATTGCAAAACTGCTGCTGATCGAATTTGGCTTGTTGTTCGCGAACGATTGGTTTCTACTGCCCATCGATCTGCCGATTGGATCGTTAACGTCGATCAAAGGCCTCGCGGTAACGAATGTATTTGATGAACGCTTGTGGATTGAGCCGTCGGTCACTACCGGGGGACCACTGCAAAACTGGCGTATGTTTCGACTCACGTCAAGGGGAGCAACAGACGACCGCTTGTTCCTACCGGCGACCACGCCGGCGGGCTTGGAGAGTTCAGCCGTTGAATCCGTTGCGTGCGTCAGAGACGAAGTTTCGAACATGGTGTGGGGAATTGAGACTATGGTCCAACTGGCGGACGGATCCTCGCGGCCCGGACGAGAGTTGGCACTCGAGCTACACGCAAAGTATCAGGCAGCCGCCGGCACAGCGACGCCGCCACCCGGTACTAACGCTGCGAAGATCAAATACTTGCTAATGACTTCAGTGCCGGAAAACTGGATTCCGTTCATTCCGGTTCACATCGAGGGCGACAATCGAGAAATTCAACTGCAACGCGGAGCGATGCCACGATTGCTGGAAGGACAAGAAGGTGTCACTCCACAAAAAGTCGCGCCGCGCACCCAGTTACTGCGTGAAGGATTGGATCCGGGCCCGGCTGTTTCCTACTTCGTTGCCGAAGAAGAGGTCGAACGCGCGGGCACTGTTATTGAGACGAGGTGGCAGCGCTGTCGCTGGAAAAATGGACGCGTGGTGATTTGGCTCGCGAATCAACGTAAGCCTGGTCGGGGCGAGGTATCAAGCGGTCTGGCCTTTGACACTGTAATACCGAAACCATAAGGAGTGTCGCAGTTGGCTTTGCCTCAAAAGTCATTAGGATTGTTGAGAACAACTGTAGGGGCGGCCCTCCG
>DASTTS010000484.1:0-7705 GCA_035760085.1 Pyrinomonadaceae bacterium | reverse complement strand
CTTCATCCAGCGCAAGTACTCGACTGCTTCACGCTCGCGTGGATCGAACAACTTGATCTGCGCTTCGCGTTGCTGCTCGCGCAATTTCAACAAGCGTTGCTTTTCCCTTTTATCAACCAGACGACGATAAATATTACTCGCCGGTACAGTCGCTAAATAAAGCGTCTCGGTAGCTAAGGCTGCGACCAGCGGCGTCACGTCCTGCACGTACGCTGCCGCCACTGCAAACCCGGCCATCCCCCAAAAATTAATGGGCTCTTTGAAAGCTTCTTTAAGGTATTTCAGGTCGATCTTAGGGAATTCCATACGTAAGGCCACAGACTACATGGATTACTGCTGATTAAACTAATGTGATGCCCCGCCAGTTCCATTCTGGCCACCTGATGTGGTTGTTGTTTCGCCTTCAGCGGGAAGAGCCTGCGGTGTCGGTGCACTCGATCCGGTGCCCAACAATCCCATGTCGCGTTTGTATGCAAGTAGTTTGTCTTGCAACTGCATGTCCAGCGCCTCACGCTCAATTTCCTGCATTTGCGTATCGACAGAAGCGGCGCCGAGTTGCATTTTGGCTTCTGCGGCTGCGGCACGCCGGTCGATCTTGTCGCGCATCTCGTTGAACGTCGATGCGTCGTCGCCAAGCTGGAAAGATTCCATCGTCTGAGCAAGCTGTTCCTGAAGTTTTGCCTGCTTCGACTGGTTTATCAACTGCATCGCCTCGGCGGTGCGGCGTTGCATCTGAAGCACGTAGTTATCGCGTGCTTTAAGTGCCTGTTTCGATGCGTTGTTTGCGTGCTCCAGTTGCTGCCCGGTTTTTTGTAGATCGAGCTGCGCTTGCTGTAGTTGACCGATGTAAGCGGTGGCGATGTCGTCGCGACCCATCTTTACTGAAGCGCGAATCTTTGAGTCGAGGTCGACCACCTGGGTCTCGAGGCGCTCTTTGTTTTTCGCGAGCAGCTTCTCGGTGGCCATGACCTGCGCCACGGAATTATTCAACTCCGGCACGCGGTCGCGCATGTCGCGAATGGTTTGCTGAAGAATGAGTTCGGGATCTTCAGTCTTCTCGATTATCCCTCCAAACAGGGCGCGCACGGAGCGCTTCATTCTTGTCCAAAGTCCCATTCTCGCTCATCCTCCGACAGCGATGTGAAATCCAAAAACGATGATTCCGTAGTCAATTTTCACGCCGTTTCCGGCCCCGTACGACGATTTGATGTACGTCAGCTACGTTCAGGCGGTTTCAACCTCCGGCGGAAACTGAGGTTGGAGTATAACAGTACTGTGAAAACGCTTCCAGATATGGAATACATCCTGATAATCGTGTAAATCCGGTAAAAGACTGAGTAAGACATTTAACAGGATTACAGGATTTACAGGATGATCAGGATACGTGCCCAATATCTCGCCGGAACTGCATACCCTGCCAGCGAATCTTCTCCAAGGCGCCGTAACACAGCGCTAACGCGTCAGACAGGCGGTCGGCACGGCTGGTGACCCCGAGAACCCGTCCGCCCGTGGCGATAATCCGGCCGCTGGCGTCGCGCGACGTGCCCGCGTGAAATACCTGCACGGAAGCAGCACTCACCTCATCAAGTCCTTCAATAACGGCGCCGCTTTCGTACTTTCCGGGATAGCCCTTATTCGCGGCGACCACGCAAGCAGACGCTCCTTCAGACCACTCAACCTCCAAACCGCCAAGTGTCTCCTCATACATCGAATCAAATATCGAAACTAAGTCTGTCTCCAGGCGGACGAGAATCGCCTGTGTCTCAGGGTCGCCAAAGCGCACGTTGTACTCGAGCAGTTTTGGTCCATCGGAAGTCAACATCAACCCGAGAAACAGCACACCCTTGAACGGAAAACCTTCTTCACGAGCACCCGCGAGCGTCGGTTCCACAATCTCGCTCACAACTCGATCCTGAGTATCCTTGTCGAGCACGGAAGCATCGGTAATAGTTCCCATGCCACCAGTGTTTGGACCAGTATCATTCTCGCCGATACGCTTGTGATCGCGCGCAGCCGGCATCAGCGCATAATCACGCCCGTCCGCAAAAACCAGCAGCGACGCTTCTCTTCCAACCAAAGCTTCTTCAATAACGACACGCTGCGCCGCATCACTTCCCGCAACGTGATGGATCATCAAATCCTCAACGGCCTTCTCTGCTTCAGCTCGATCCTGAGCCACAACCACGCCCTTCCCTGCTGCGAGTCCATCGGCCTTGATGACGACCGGACCGGTGCCAAACTCACCTCTTCTTAAACATTCGAGCGCCTCCTCCGGCGTTTCAGCGACGCGATAAGCAGCCGTCGGTATCTTGTGGCGCGCCATGAAATCCTTCGCAAAGATTTTGCTTCCCTCAAGGCGGGCCGCAGCAGCAGTCGGACCAACAATTCTGAGTCCGTGCCGGGTAAAATGATCCACAATCCCCGATGCGAGTGGTGCTTCAGGCCCTACAAATGTGAGGTCGATCTGTTTTGACTTCACAAACTCCGCCAGCGCGTCATGATCGTTAGCGTTCACATTTGGAGTCTCGGCGAGTTCTGCAATACCAGCATTACCCGGAATGCAGAAAAGCTTAACCGGCGTCTGTGAAGTTTTTCGGAGCGTCCAGGCAATGGCATGTTCGCGCCCCCCGGAGCCCACAATCAGTATTTTTCTCATGTTTTGAAGTGCGGCATAGTGCCGTTCTGCAAGGTTCCTGTCAACTAAAGCTGTTTTAAGCAGGATTTACCTTGACACAGTTTCGACATAGTTATATACCAAATAACCAAATAGCGGCCCTTACAGGCTGGGGAACTTTACCCTCCTTGGTAAAAGCAAAACCGAAGAGCGTACTTGTTCATGCATTTATTTTATCCGCCCGCCGGCATGATGATTCTAGGTAACGGACCCGAGGGGAGTAGATCATGGTACACATGGAAGCCGCACAGGTAATGGAAAGAACTCAGGATAGCGAGTATCAGGACCGCGCCATCAGGTGCGTTGACTGCAACGAAAACTTCATCTGGACTGCGGGCGAACAAGTTTTCTTCCACGACAAGGGGCTCAAAAACGAACCAAAGCGTTGCAAGCCCTGTAAGCAAGCCAAGAATGAACGACTAGCTGCGATAGCGGCAGCGCAGTCGTCAGGAGTGCGACAGCGCATTGAGGTATCAGTGCAATGCGCACAATGTGGCCAACAAACCACCGTCCCGTTTTACCCATCGCAGGGACGCCCGGTCTTTTGCCGCTCCTGTTTTCTTGCAGGGAAGAATGGAAACGGCGAAGCCGCATAGCTTCGACATCTCGCAGTCTCAGCGGTGATGCACCGTACTTATGTCAGCCCCCGACTGACCCGACCTTAGCTCGATAAGTCACCCGCCAACATGCACGATTGGACGTCGATTGGAGTCGCGCTCCGCTTGACGCAAAACCTCATGTGTCACAGGCGCAGTGTCGCCTTCACCGAAGGCAATGTACTTCAGCATGTAGGAAATCGGATTTCCCTCGCTCCAACCAAAATAGACGTGCGGAAGTTTTCCCATCTCGTCGCGCAGGTAAAGTAAAAACGCTGCAATGGCATTCGGCACCGCAGGCGATTCTGTGCGCAGAATTCGATAACTATCGACCGTCTCACCGCGAATAGATAACGTGCCGGAAAACTCGGAAGCATCACCTGGAGTCACTTCAAAGAACAGAATCGGTTCTCCGCCGGGAATGTGGTTGCTGGTGCGCTTCTCGTGCTCTTTTTGCGCGTACTCGTCAGCGTCGCCCTTGTCTCTGCGATTCGTGATGATGCGAATCGTTCCCTTCGCAGCGTCTTTAATAAACTGGCGCGCCTTGTCATCCAGCTCGATTCGTTCCACGCGCAACTCGGTTGAGCGATACACGCGCGAGAAGAATGAAGCGAGAATGATCGTGAGGATAAAGAACGAAGCGATCTTGATACCTTCCGGTCGCTCGTGAATGTTTTGAATCGTCGTGTAGACGAAGATTATGGCTATCGCTAAATAGGGATACCAGTTTCCCTGCTTGCGTCGAACAGCGAGAGTCACCGCAATCGCAGCCGAAGTCATCAACACGAGTACGCCCGTCGCGTAAGCGCCTCCCTGCTGGTCCACGTCGGCTTTGAAGATTACAGTCACGGCGAAGGCGATTGTAATGATAACTATTACGAGCGGTCGCGCCGCTCGCGCCCACTCAGGCGCCATGCCGTAACGTGGCAAGTAGCGCGGGACAATGCTCAACAAGCCGGCCATGGCTGAAGCACCGGCAAACCAGAGAATGCTGATAGTGCTGAGGTCGTAAATCGTTCCGAAGATATTTCCGAAGAAGTCGTGCGCGAGGTAAGCGATGGCGCGTCCATTCGCTTCGCCGCCCTCGGCGAACTTCTCTGCGGGGATCAGTATCGAGGTCACGAAGCTGCTCGTGATCAGCATCACGCTCATGATTATCGCCGCTGTCCGCAGTAGCTTTTTCGCATTGCGAATGCGCCCGCGCAGCAGAAGTCCTGTCTTGCCTTCGTCATGTCCGGCGCGTGTTGATTGAATGTTGGCCCAGTCGTCCTCACTCAAATCAGTATCACCTTTGACGAGCGGCATCACGGCAACGCCGGTCTCGAAACCGGAAAGACCAAGCGCCAGCTTCGGAAACAGAAACAGCGACACCATGAAGATGAGCCACATGTTTCCATGCACACTCGGGTGCGTGAAAAGGGCCTGCTTCCATTCGGGAAAGTGATATGGATGCGTTGCGAGCTGGTATAAGCCGAAGCCGATGACAACCGTGTTCAGCAGCAGGTATATGGCGACGAGCGCGACCGCTATTCCGATCGCTTCTTTAAAGCCACGCAAAAAGATCACACCGAGCAACGCGATAAGTACGAGAGTTACTCCGATCTGGTGTTTTAGTAGAGCAGGCGTGAACGGGTTCTCGATGATGTGAGCGGTCGCGTCAGCCGCCGAAAGCGTGATGGTAATTACAAAGTCCGTCGCCACAAACCCGAGCAGAACGAGAACGAAAAGCTTTCCCTTCCAGCGCGAGAGCTGGTGTTCCAGCATCGAGATCGAGCCCTCACCGTGCGGACTCTCTTCCGCAACGCGGTTATAGATCGGTAGCGCGCCGAACAGTGTCAGCAGAACGAGTATGAAGGTTGCAATGGGCGAGAGCGCTTGAGCCGCGAGAAATGCGATGCCGGGTTGATAACCGAGAGTCGAGAAGTAGTCGACTCCGGTCAAACACATTACTTGCCACCAGGGATGTTGTTTATGAGAAGCGTGCGGAGTGTCTTTTTGCGCGGAGCCTTTAAATAACCAGAGTTTGAACCGCCGTCCGGCGGTCCTACCAATCAACGAATCGAGCATTCCTGCCCTTCCCTTGGCCTACGAGGTTAGCTGGCGGACTCGAACTGGAAGTGTTCGTCGTGACGACCACGATTCACGATTAGCCCCGTGTTTCGAATTGCGAAACATTGGTTCCCCCGTGTTGCAGTTGCAACTTCGGCAGACATTTAGTTTTCAACAACCACGATGTTAGCACAAGATGAAATCCTGTCTAACATCAACCACCCACATGCACAATCGGGCGCTGATCGGGATCCTTTTCCGCCTGACGCAGAACTTCGTGCGTGACTGGCGCCGTGTCGCCTTCACCAAACGCGATGTACTTCAGTAAATAAGAAACCGGGTTCCCTTCACTCCAACCAAAATAAACATGCGGCAACTTCCCGGTCTCATTTCTCAAAAACAATAAGAACGCCGCAATCGCATTCGGCACCGCCGGCGACTCGGTTCGCAGGATCTTAAACCCATCAACCTCTTCACCCCTGATCTTCAGTACGCCTGAAAACTCTGACGCATCACCGGGCGTGACCTCGAAGAACAGAATCGGCTCGCCTGAGGGAATGTGGTTGTCGAGTCGCTTCTCTTTCTCCTTCATTTCATACTCGACTGCATCACCGCGATCACAGCGGTTCGTAATAATGCGCACTGTTCCTTTTGCAGCCTTGCGAACAAACTCGCGCGCCTGATCGTCAAGCTCGATTCGGTCCACTCTCAACTCAGTCGAGCGCCAGACGCGCGAGAACAACGAGCTCACTACAATCGCAACAATGAAGATCAACGCGATCTTGATCCCTTCGGGCTGTTCGAGAATGTTAACAATCGTCGTATAGATGAACACGAGCGAGATCAGCATGAACAACCACTGGACCCGCTGGTTGCGACGGCGCGCTGAGAGTGTCACCGCAATCGCAGCCGAAGTCATTAGAGCGAGTACACCGGTCGCGTAAGCGCCGCCCTGCGCATCGACATCAGCCTTAAACAGGATCGTGACGATAAAACAGATGCCAGTAAAAACAACCACGAGCGGCCGTGTTGCCCCTGCCCATCCAGGCGCCATGCCGTAACGTGGCAGATAACGGGGAACGATGTTGAGTAATCCAGCCAGCGCCGAAGATCCGGCGAACCACAGGATCGAGATCGTGCTCAAGTCGTAGATGGTGCCAAACACGTCTCCGAGGTAGTAATGGGCCAGATAGGCCAGGGCACGACCGTTGGCGGCCCCGGCTTCCTGGAAATCTGTCTCGGGTCGAAATTCCTCGGCTGGAATCAACAGAGTCGTGCAGATGCTGCTCGCGATCAACAGGAAGCTCATGATAAGTGCGGCGACAGTGAGCAGTTTGCGCGTGTTGTGTATGCGACCACTTAGCTGCGCGGGCGATTCGCCGGGTCGTGTCAGGTGTTGTGATTCGATGTTCGAGTGGCTGCCATTCGGATCGCCTTTGACGAGCGGCATCACCACTACGCCGGTTTCAAAGCCTGACAGGCCAAGGGCGAGTTTGGGAAAGACCAGCAGCGCGGCTCCAATCATTAATAACGGGTTGCCGTAAGACCCGAAGAGAACTTGTTTCCAGTTCCAGACTACCGTCATATGTGTGGCGATTTCATAGAAACCGACCGCAACGACAGTGAGGTTGAGAGCAAGGTAAATGATCACCAGAAATACGGCGATCCCGATCGCCTCCTTGAAGCCCCGCAGAAAAATCGCACCGAGAGCTGTGATCAAAATCAACGTGACGGCGATTCGATGGTGGAGGAATTGCATATGCTCGAGCACAAACGGATTCTCGACGATGTGCGCGGTCGCGTCTGCGGCCGAGAGCGTGATCGTGATGATGAAGCTGGTGCTGGCGAAGCCAAGTAAAGCGAGGACGAACAGTTTGCCCTTCCAACGCGACAGCAGATTCTCAAGCATCGAGATCGAGCCGTCGCCGTGCGGGCTCTCCGCGGCGACGCGCCGGTACATGGGCAACGCGCCGAACAGCGTTAACAGGATCAAAACAAGAGTAGCGATGGGCGAGAGTGCGCCGGCAGCTAAGAATGCGATGCCGGGCTGGTAGCCGAGTGTGGAGAAATAATCCACACCGGTGAGACACATTACCTGCCACCACGGATGTTGTTTGTGTACGGTTGAGGACTCGCGGGCTGAGCCGCTTCGTTTGAGGCCCTCTAAAAGCCAGAGTTGAAACTTACGCCGTGATCTCTGAAACAGCCCCATGGTGGTGTCAGTCAATCACAAGTATTGCGCATCTGTCCTTACAAAAAAAGCGGGCGGGGGCCTCCCACAGCCCCCACCCTAAGGCCACGTGTCCTCACCCCACGCGACCACTTCGTCCACCGGGGAGGTGAACGCAAGCGGATTATGCAATAGTCCGTCTAAAGTTTCAACCCG
>DASTTS010000483.1:0-5890 GCA_035760085.1 Pyrinomonadaceae bacterium | reverse complement strand
TCCCGCTCCGCCTCGTCGAGAAGACCTGCCTTTGCGTAGAGCACGCCGCGCATGAGATGAGAGTTGGGATAGGCGTTTTCCGCGTGTTGAAGTGCTCCCGATGCAAAACGGTCAAGCACCTTGAACTTCGCTTGCGGAGCGGGCATAACTGGCGATGTGATCCTGACACCATCCTTCAACGCAATCACCTTCCATGAATAGACCGAACCGCATCGAAGTGGTTTTGTAATTCGCCACTCAGTCGTGTTGAGCGGCGGGCTCGTTGCGACTTCATTGAGATCAGCATCCGTGACGATCACCGTGTAACTCTGCGCACCGGCAAGCGGCTGCCAGCGGAATGCAGGTTGTTCACTGCGCACTACCTGGCCCAGAGGAGCGATCAATCCAAAAGGCAAGCCGTTGCCCGGCGTTGCGACCTGGGCCAGATCAGGTGATTGCTCGAGCCGCCCGCTTTGCAGCGCGGCTCGAATATCCTGCTGGATGCGTAATGGTAATCGCTCGAGGCCTGCCAATGTACCTTGTTTGTCCACTGTGACTTTGCCGTCGCCATCGTTTAAGACAAGCGCGAGCTGAGCGTTATCAGGTGACGCTTGTACGACTGCCGGTGAACTATGTGGACCACTCGCGTTGGCAGAACTGTTTGTCTGTCGCGCAGGCTTGATTCGCAGCATCCAGAGCATCAGTAAGCTGAGGACAACGCCGGCAGAGAGCACCGCGGCTACACGCCACACTTGCCATCGATTCATCAGTGACAGACCAGCGTGTCGGCCCCCTTTTGTTTCTACAGGCACGACGAGCCCGGTCTTGTGCCGTTCCACTTCGCGAAGACAGGCGGCGCAAACGTCGAGATGACTTTCGGCTATTTCCCGATCGATCTCGTCTAGCGTTCCGCGCGCGTAAGCCGCCACTTCGTTCGCAGAAAGGTGGTAGGGTGTGTCGTCCGTCGCCGGCAGCAATGCCGCATGCAGCTCGTCAAGATCGCGCGCGAAATCCTGAGGCGCATTACATTCTGTAGCGCAAAGTGGGCAAGTCGTGATGTGCCGGTGAACAGAGAGAAAGGCGTCAGGCGACAAGACGCGCCGGCTGTACTGATCCAATTCCTGTTTTGTTGGATGCTCAGTCATGCTTACTCTCAGCACGGTTCATCCGCTTGCTTAAGCGTTCGCGCGCAGTCTTGCGCAAATTGATCACCTGTTGCCGCGTAGCGCCGAGGTATGCAGCGATACGAAGATCATCAAGCGGCAATTCAGCCCAGAGTTGCTCAAACTCGCTCACCGGAATCTCCAGCGCTTGTGCGATCTGTTCAAATGTGGCGACGCCAGTCGCCGGCAGTAACGTGATAACGTTAATCCCATTCGGGTTCCTCAAATTAAGCAGGAGCGACACGCGCTGGCGACGCGGCAACTGACAGATTTCACGCCAGAGGAGTTGCAACGACTGGCGCCGCTCGATGATTGCTGCATGGTTGATGTCTGCAGCCAGTTGCATCTCGAGGGAGCTATTTCCGTCGAGCGGTTCGGCTGGTCGATCTTCAATACCCCAAACTCCCGCAATAAGTTCCGTTAGCTGATCGAGATCAACTGGCGCCTGCGTTACCGCGAAGATCGTTTGCAGCAGGTCATGAAGCTGGAGATTTTGTACATCTATCGTCTGCCATTCTGTTTTCAACCGCTCTTGCAACCCGGTACTCAGTTCTACTTTCAGCGTATGGTCCCGGTTCTGCCAGCCGGAGAGACCGGCGAGCCAGTTGTGTTCCGCATCTTCCGATAGTGCGAACTCCGAGTTGGTGAGCAGGTGATGGCGAACTTTATCTCTCAAACTCCGGCGCAGGGGATAACGTTGTCGCAGGTATTCATCGCAGGTGTTGCGAGTCACTTGTGCCACATAACCGCGCAGGTTCGCGATCTGCTTTCGTTCCGGACCCTCTTTCAACGCACGCAGGCGCTTGAGCAGGCGTAGTTGAATATCGTTGTAGATCTCTTCGAATTCGGCGCGTGGATTTGCGTCGCGATGTGAGTGATAGAACCGCAGTTTGTAACCCAGTGCGCGTCGAATAGTCGGTTCGATTTGCTCGGTGTTAAGACAAGCCAGGGCGGCCGCCTCCTCTGATGCGTTACTCGCTTCGAGAAATGGGAGCAGCAACCGATCGATTTGCGCGGTGGTTATCAGGTTAAGTCCTACCCGTCTTGGGTGGTGTCTTAATTTGAAATCTTCTCTGCGGTACTCGGCGTATCTCTGCGCCCTCTGCGTTTGAGTTGCCGTTAACGCAGAGAACACTGAGATACGCCGAGGACGCAGAGAAAATCGTTCAATTTAAGACACCGCTCCGTCTTGGAAATCCTTGACTCCAACATGTCACAGGTATATAAGCTCGGACTATGCAAGCGTGTTATCTCGATCCTCGTACCGGGATTGAACATGCGTTTTACGAGAGTCCTGCTCCCAATACTCTTGAGAGCCTCACTCTTACCGGATGGCTATCCGCGTTAGACCTTAGCCCAGGCTTCTGATTAATCGTCCGCGGATATCAAACCCATCAACCTCTATCCAAGAGGGCGCCTGAGATTTCCAACTCTCAACCCCTCTGAAAGGAACCTCATGAATCCGTCCACACAATTCACTTTGGCCCGAGGTGTCACCGGGCTGGCGATGTTATTTTTCGTGCTTTACCTCCCGGGTCAGGCGAATGCTACTGATCTAACACTGACGACAGGTGGAAAAGTCTCAATCGAGCTTATTTCATCTGACGCAGCGTTCAGTAACACCATGTCAATAGTTTTGCCCGGCACTGTTGTAAAGGTTTCGAGCGGCTGTCAACTCGAGCCCTCACCTGAGCTCACCGGCGTAAAAGTCGTCAGCGAGAAACAATCACAACATGGCTGCCGGGTCACACTCGACGCCGATTCTGGTACTGCCGGTATTCAGCCCTTCCTTGCCGGCACGACAATCAGATTCAATATGTGCTCACAAGAAAACGCCGATCCGAATTGTGAACATGTTTGGTCCAGCAATCCGGCCTTAAACTCCGACGGCACCGATCATCTTAATATCACCACGATTCATGCCGCCGAGTTCCCGGGCCGAATCTTCCAACTAGGCTGGGAGGATCTGTCGGGCGGCGGCGACCTGGACTTCAATGATCTGATCGCCGTGTTGCGAGTTGAACCAGACAGTGACGGCGACGGTCTTTGGGACGATTGGGAACAGTTCGGCATCGACGCTAATGGCGACGGGACCATCGATCTCGACCTGCCCGGTTTAGGAGCAAACCCGCAACATAAGGATATCTTCCTCGAAATTGATTTCATGGATTGCGCCGTGGCAGGCAGCGATTGTGTGATTGGAGACACCCACAGGCACCGGCCCAAGCCAGCTGCCGTTGCCGCCGTCGTTGCAGCGTTTGCCAATGCGTCC
Source organism: Pyrinomonadaceae bacterium (assembly GCA_035760085.1). Lineage (GTDB taxonomy): Bacteria > Acidobacteriota > Blastocatellia > Pyrinomonadales > Pyrinomonadaceae > PSRF01. The sequence goes on along the minus strand of DASTTS010000483.1, from coordinate 2,476 downwards.
GTCAATAATCCTGATCTCACGACGGGGATCAATCTGCATGTCGACATCAGTAATTCGATCGCGCATCAGAACAATCTCAACATTCCGGGCCTGTGCTTCGCGGGTGGGGCAGGCATCGGTAATTTCGATACGGTGAAAGCCGACCCTGCTAATTTCGGCCCGAATAACCCGCGACGCTTTGCTTTCCACTATTCTCTGTGGACCCACCAGCAAGTCTCGACGTCTACCAGCTCCGGCTGCGCAGAGCTTCCCGGCAATGACTTTCAAGTTTCACTGGGAGGATGGAATGTTTTGGCCGGAGACATAGATGGCGATGGTCTGTCCGACGCCGACGTGGGCACCATTCAGCAACAAGCGGGTACGCTAATGCATGAGTTTGGCCACAACCTCAATCTCCAACATGGCGGCGGCGATGGCCTGAACTTCAAACCAAACTATCTCAGTGTCATGAGTTACCGGTTTCAGACAGTGGGCATTCCGCCAACCGATCCGGACGGAATTGGACCATTAACAAGCCGCATCGACTACTCGCGTTCCGTACTTGCGGCGCTTAACGAAACCAATCTCAGCGAACCCGCGGGTATCGCTGATGGAACGGACACTACCTTCTTCAACTGTCCATTAGCCGTGGGTGGAATAGGATCTGGTCCCGGAACAGGCGCACTTAACTGGAACTGTGATGCCGACTCAACTGATGTCGCGGTCACGAACGATATCAACGGCGATGGTGTGTGTATCGGTCCTGGCAATAACAACGTCCGCGATACCGCGGCCGCTTCGGGAGACGATGTAGTGCTCGGTAATTTTATCTTCGACGGCACTGATCGTACTTGCAACACTGCGAAGAGCGGCGACGATCTGCAGTTCAGGCCTGTAGGAAACGTGCAGTCGAATGTGCTGAGTGGCTTCGATGACTGGTCCAATGTGAAATATGACTTACAGACGACCGGTGCGTTTGCCGACGGCGATCATACGAGCCTGCCCGTTATCGAGCTCGACTATCCGACTCATCTGGCGGTCCTGGCGGCGGACCTCACGATCACGCAGTCGGCTTCACCCAACCCCGTGTTAACCGGATCAAACGTCACGTACACGATCACGGTAAACAACACTCGTCCCGGGACAGCGACGTCAGTCGTGGTGGCGGATCTATTGCCAATCGGCACGACTTTCGTTAGTTGCTCGGCGAATACAGGTGGAGTTTGTGCCGGACTGGGCAACATGCGGACGGTTACCTTCGCCGAGATTCCGGGCGGTGCGAGTGCCACTATCGAGATAGTTGCGGCGGTGAATTGCGACCTCGCGAACGGCGCAACGATCACTAACAGTGCGAACGTCTCCTCCGACCCGGCTGATGTAGATCTCACCAACAATTTCTCGACGGCTACAGTTACGACGTCGAATCCGGCGCCGGTTATCTCAGGCGAATCGGTTAACAAGACAGTGCTGTCGCCAACGAATCACAAGCTGATCGACATTACCGTAAGCTATGACGTTACGGACAACTGCGGTTCGCTGACCAACGCTCTTAGCGTCTCGAGCAATGAGCCCATCAATGGTCTGGGTCAGGGCAACACGTCTCCAGACTGGGAAATTGTTGATGCTCATCATTTGCGTTTGAGGGCTGAGAGATCCGGTATCGGCACTGGCCGCATTTACACGATCACAATCACGTCCACCGATAGCGCGGGCAATTCTTCGAGCAAGCAGCTATTCGTGAGCGTGCCGCACGATCGTCGGTAGTTGAACCAGGGGGCAGGTCAGTACCATCTGCTAACGCAGGTGGTACTGACCGTTTCCATCAGCACCGAGTTTACTCGCGCAGGCGGTGATGTCTGAATTTGAAAATCTTCTCTGCGGTTCTCAGCGTATCTCTGCGCCCTCTGCGTTTGAGTTGAGTTTAACGCAGAGAACACTGAGATACGCCGAGGACGCAGAGAAAATCGTCCGTAATCATCGAGCACTACGGGACGATTTTGAAATCTACCCACCGCGTGGTGGTGGCGTACTTTTCTCCGGCAAGCAGATCAGTGACGATCACCTGAAGAACGTATTCACCCGGAACCATATCAGCACCCAATTTAATCGCGCTCGCGCCCGAGAGACGGGTGATGTCTGGCGGATTGTTCAACGGGAAGCGCTGCGCTCTTCCAGTGAAAACAGGTTGGCCGTCGCGAAAAACTCTGACTTGTGTGAGCAGTTGCGGCTGCCCATTCGCAGGATCCAATTGCGGGTTGTAAATTACAAAGCTGTACCGCATGTTGTCTCCCTGACGAAATTGACGAACAGCGGCGCTGAGATCAGATTGCGCGACGTCAAGAAGGATGCCGGAAAGCTCAAGCCGGCGTTTTTTCATGTCGGGCACGTCGACAAACTGACTCGATGAGCCCACTCGCTCCGACGCCTGATCTCGCAGCGCAACACGAAGTTGATAAGCGCCCGGCTTCTTGATCGGCACCGTCACCATGTAAACAAA
>DASTTS010000482.1:0-5158 GCA_035760085.1 Pyrinomonadaceae bacterium | reverse complement strand
CCAGACCCCGGGTCTTTTGAAACCCGAGATCCCACTTCACTCCTGGCGGTTGTTCTCTAAACTAAAAGCCGACGCGATTTTCACGCTGCTTGGCTTCGTTGACTTTCAACGCTCGTCCGCCCAGCTCCTGGCCGTTGAATTTCTCAATCGCCGCTGCGCCTTCTTCCTTCGTTGACATCTCGATGAAGCCATAGCCACGCGAGCGACCTGTTTCACGATCTTCGATCAACGATACGCTTTCGACTGTGCCCGTTTGTGCGAATAATGTTTGTAGTTCATTTTTCGATGTTTCAAACGAGAGATTACCGACATAAAGTTTCATAGACATACGTTTCTAACCTTTCCCTCTATAGGGTTTCTCACTGGCAGAAGACTTCTCTCCTTTGTGAGTTAACAGAAGCCCCGGGTGAACATGTTGGCTTCCCAATTTGCCGCCGAATTACATCTCCATGCCGCCGGGCAATGCCCTCGGCTTGTCACCTTCCGGTAGCTCGGAAATGAGCGCTTCAGTCGTCAGCATGAGCCCTGCGATTGACGCGGCATTTTGCAGCGCGCAACGTGTTACCTTGGCGGGGTCAATCACACCCGCAGCCACAAGATCTTCAAACTTTTCGGTTACTGCGTTATAGCCGATGTTTGGGTTCTTATCTGCACGAACCTTCTCGACAATGACGGCGCCTTCCTTGCCCGCGTTTGAAACTATCTGACGCAGCGGCTCTTCGAGTGCCCGCTTGACGATGTTGACGCCAATCTGCTCGTCTGCGTCGCCGGCAGGTTCGTCCTCGTTATCGGTGTCGAACAGTTTGAATTTGTCGAGCACTTTCGCCGCGCGAATGAATACGACACCGCCGCCAGGCACGATTCCTTCTTCTACTGCCGCGCGCGTCGCGTGCATCGCATCTTCGACCCGCGCCTTCTTCTCGTTGAGCTCGGTTTCCGTCGCTGCGCCAACGCGAATTACGGCGACGCCGCCAACGAGCTTCGCCAGCCGCTCTTGCAGTTTTTCGCGGTCATAGTCCGAGGTAGAGTCTTCAATTTGGTCTTTTAATATTTTCACGCGACCGTGAAGATCTTTGGTGTCGCCACCGCCATCGATGATAGTCGTGTTGTCTTTGTCGATCGTCACACGTCTTGCGGTTCCGAGGTCTTCAAGCTTGACGTTCTCGAGTTTGAGCCCGAGGTCTTCGCTGATGACCTTGCCACCCGTAAGGACCGCAATGTCTTCCAGCATCGCCTTACGACGATCACCGAAGCCCGGCGCCTTGACCGCCGCGACGTTGATCGTGCCGCGGAGTCTGTTGACCACGAGAGTCGCCAATGCTTCCCCTTCTACATCCTCGGCGATAATCAAGATTGGTTTGCCCAACTTCGCGACCTGCTCAAGAATGGGCAGCAAGTCTCTCATCGCCGAAATTTTCTTTTCGCTGAGCAGAATGACCGGATTCTCGAGCACGACTTTCATCGTTTCTGCTTCAGTGACGAAGTAGGGCGAAAGGTAGCCACGATCAAACTGCATCCCTTCGACAACTTCCAAAGCCGTCTCCATGGTTTTCGAATCTTCGACGGTGATGACGCCATCTTTACCAACCTTGTCCATCGCTTCGGCGATTAACCCGCCGATACTTTGGTCGCCATTTGCCGAAATCGTGCCGACCTGCGCGATCATCTCTCCAGTGACCGGTTTCGACATTTTCTTGATCTCTCGAGTTGCGCGCTCCACCGCTTTATCGATGCCGCGTTTCAGAGCCATCGGGTTTGCACCCGCCGCCACGGTTTTCACGCCCTCGCGAAAAATGGCCTGCGCGAGCACCGTCGCCGTGGTTGTGCCGTCACCCGCCACGTCGCTGGTTTTCGAAGCGACTTCGCGCACCATCTGCGCGCCCATATTCTCCGTTGCATCTTTCAGCTCGATTTCCTTCGCCACTGTCACGCCGTCCTTCGTGATCGTCGGACTACCGTATTTCTTATCGAGAACGACGTTGCGCCCCTTTGGTCCAAGGGTGATTTTCACTGCGTCGGCGAGCTGATTCACGCCCCGCAAAATTGCGGCTCGCGATTCTTCGCCATGAACTATTTGCTTTGCCATAATCTTTGTCTCTTCTCCTATTTAAAGCTGTCACGCAAACGCATAGTTTGCGGGTCGTGGAACATAAATGTGCAAACGCATAGTTTGCGTTATGCCAGAACCTATTTGCCCTTCTTGCCGCCGGCGGCTGCACCAGCACGGCTGATGATTCCCAGAATTTCGTCCTCGCGCATAATCAGCAGCTCTTCGCCGTTGACCTTGATCTCTGAGCCACCGTACTTGCCGAACAGAACGCGGTCGCCTGCATTGACATCCAGAGGCTGACGCGAGCCATCTTCGCGATATTTGCCGAGCCCGACGGCTATGACTTCACCTTCCTGGGATTTCTCTTTCGCTGAGTCGGGAATGATGATGCCGCCGAGCGCTTGCTCGCCTTCATCAATGCGTTTCACGATTACGCGGTCATGTAATGGTTGGATATTGGTCGTCATACTTTCAATCTCCTTTTGGTTCTACCAGGAGTTGGGCTGAGAGTCTGCGAACTGGTGGGCCATTATCGGTGCGTTAACAAACGCGCAATAATGACAAACTAGCAGCGCGGGTAAACACCCTTAACTTTTTTGGTAGTTGAGCTGTAAGTTTCAGACGAATCTGGCGGGTCCAGAAGAGCTGAGAATGGAGTTAGCTGGTCTCGGTTCGATCCAACCTTACGCTTCATAGGGCTATAAGTCAATGAATACTACATACGAGTAGTGCCCTAATTTCAGCTTTCTCTGCGATCCTCTGCGTATCTCTGCGTTGAAATGGCTCTTTAACGCAGAGAACGCAAAGATACGCAGAGAACCGCAGAGATAGCTTTAAATTTAGGGCACCCCTACATACGCACTATATCTGCTGAGCGCGCAATGCGCTGGTTGTCGTTATTAAGTCACGACTATGTGAATACGTTTCTCTTCTTTGGTATCGGGTTCATTTGAGCCACTCGCTCCCGAACCTCAAGTCGCGAAAGAACTCGCCAAAGGCACCAAAAAGAAAACACAAACCCAGGCCGACAAGGAATACGGCGAACGCGAGGACGAGAATCGACGAAACGCCGCGCCCTTTATAAGTCCTGACCGTGGTCCATGCTGCGCCACCTAAGAGGATTATGCCTATGGCTATTTCTATTAGTCGCATATAGCTCTTGCTTAACTCTGAGACAGGCTTGCCCCAAAAGGTTCGCGGATCCCTCCTTTGTTCGTCACGATTGTAAATGACAGACACTACCTACGGCTATGTGCGTTAGAGCACAGATTTCTGGTCTCGGAATGTATACGGTTGAACCATCTGAAATGAGGAAAGCAGGCGAGAGATTCAAAGTGGAAATTACTAATACATTAAAAGCTGAAAAAGACCAGCCGCCGCCGCTCAGCCTCGCGGAGGTCCCGGCAGCCGCAGGGACCTTCAGACAACCAACGCCAGCAGAAGTATCACTTCTTACCTTTTCTAAGTTGCGTGACGCTCGCAGCCATGCTCAGGAGTTGAGCAACGAATTTGCACGTCTCTTGAATCGTGGATCACCGCTTGAATAGCCTGTTTTACAAAAACGGCGCCAACTTCAGACTTATATGCGGCCTAACGCACAGACTGTTGAGCTTGTTTAACCTACCGTTATGATTTATGAGCAATATCTATGTCATGCAACGTGCCAACGGCGATGTGTTCTCCCTTGACGATCACGGACGCTTTCGTGTGCCATTATTTAACAGTAGCAGCGATGCCTTCCAGGCCCGTCTACGTAACTTCGGAATGCTGCTTTTCAAACCCGTGCAGCTTGATGCCGGCTTGCTCAAGCAACTGGTCCCGGTAGGAGGTGCAGCCGAAGTCGACTTTTGGCTGGTGAGCGATCCACAAATGAATCTCAACCGTGGCCGGCTCGTACAACCCGAGCAACTTGCAGCATTGATGGGAAGTCGCATCAAGCTAAAAGCGATCCCGGGTAATGCAAATGGCGAGGAAACTCCGAGTCTGAGCGTGTCTACACACAGCAACAGCAATGCTACAGCGGCTTGGGAAGATGAAGGGGGCCGGTATTCGAAATGTGCGTGAGCTTTGGCCAAATCTGCAACGGACACAAAAAATGGTTGCAAGCAAGACACGAGTAGTAATGATTATCGTCATTGGTGCCCACCTGCTCAAACCATCCATTAATTAGTTAGAAAGAACTATGAGAACCGACTCGAGTCTATTCGACCAATTCACCCTTGGCATTGAAGAAGAGTTTCAGATCGTTGATCCGAACACCCGCGAGTTGCGCTCGCACGTCTCTGAAATTCTCGAAGAGGGCAAGATGCTGTTAGGCGAGCAGGTCAAACCGGAAATGATCCAGTCAATGATCGAAGTGGGCACCGGCATTTGCAAAGACATAAAAGAAGCCCGCACTGATATCACCAATCTTCGCAGCATCCTCTCCACGCTGGTGCGCAAAAAGGGCCTCGAGATTGTCGCTGCCGGCACTCATCCGTTCTCACACTGGCAGGACCAGAAGATCTTCGAGAATGAAAGATATGAATTGATCGTTGAAGAGAATCAGATGATCGCCAGGTCGTTGCTCACCTTCGGTCTCCACGTCCATGTCGGCGTCACGGATCCAGAGCGGGCAATCCAGATAATGAATGCCATCCGCTACTTCCTGCCGCATGTACTCGCGCTTTCTACGTCGTCACCTTTCTGGCTTGGCGTTCACACCGGATTGCAGTCCTATCGCTCGGAAGTCTTCACCAGAATGCCGCGTACCGGTATCCCCGACCACTTTGAGTCGCACAGTGCGTTCAAACACTACGTCAAGCTGCTCATCGAAACCGGATGCATCGACGATGGCAAAAAGATCTATTGGGATGTGCGTCCGCACCCGTTCTTCTCAACGCTCGAGTTTCGCATCTGCGATATCCCAACCCGCGTTGATGACACGATCGCTATTGCTGCCCTTTTCCAGGCACTGGTCGCCAAGGTCAACAAACTACTCGATCAAAATCTGACCTTTCGGCTCCATCACAAAATGCTGATCGAGGAGAACAAGTGGCGCGCCGTGCGTTATGGCCTTGATGGAAAGATGATTGATTTCGGCAAGGGGAAGGAAGTGCCGGTGCGTGA